>JAZRXE010000065.1:0-39164 GCA_045600065.1 Anaerovoracaceae bacterium | reverse complement strand
CATGGACGAAATCACAAGCTCATTCATGCCATTGGCATATAGGAATTCTTCAAAATCAAGCGGGAACATTCTGACCTTGCGGATACTTCCCATCGGAATAGACGTGGTTTCGGACAGAGTAACGCCAAGAAGAGATCCGCTGGCAATATAGGTGAATTTATCGTCCTGTGACAAAAATTTCAGCAGCGTCAGCAAGTGCGGATACGCCTGAATCTCATCAATGAAGATCAAAGTGTTTTCCTTCTCCTTCATTTTATCACCGTGGAGCATGCTGACCTGCAAATAGAAATCCTCTACCGATTTAGTTTCTGCAAACAGTCTTGCGCCGAGCGAATCCTCTACCATATTGATTTCGATAAAGTTTGAAAACAGTTTATCTCCAACATGCCGGATAATATATGTTTTGCCGACCTGGCGCGCTCCGTCTACCAAAAGGATCTTCGGCGAGCGGGATTTCAAGTGTTCTTCAATTAACGATTCGATCTTTCTATATAGCATACGGCACCTCCATGCTATTTTTCAATCGTATTATGGCACCTCACTTATGACTTTTCAATGTGTTTCGCAAATATTATTGGCAACTTTTCAATAATTAATGCTTCAGAATCCGGCCCTGCCGTAGTGACAAAGCTGGATAGTTGTTTCAATAAGGGCTGAAAGCCCGTCATTCAACGAAGTTTTATCTCGTCTTTCAGGTAGTCCGCGTAGGGAGCTTTCGATGTGACGAAGGTATCAAATGCGAACTGTGCACCGAGGCGGAAGCCGGTGATGAAGCTGCGAGGGTGGACTCCCCGTTGACGGATGCCCAGGCATTTCCGTCAGCTTTCTGCGCAGATTCAGGATCACGAATCAAAAATAAGAATTTCAAACCTTTGACAAGCAAAGTAACGATCTGATTGAAATATTAACAAGGAGCGTTTACCGTTATCGGCAAAATTCGCGTATTCATCAATCGATACATCTTTATATTTTGCCGATGATGTGCTATGCTATTATCGAATAGAAAGTAAGGTGAGCTATGGAATATATTTCAGTCGCAGAAGCGGCACAAAAATGGGGTGTTTCCGAACGCAGCGTGCGCGGTTACTGTGCCGAAGGAAAGATTAACGGCGCGTTCCTGTCCGGCAAGACATGGAACATCCCCGAAATAGCGGAAAAACCCGGCCGCATTAACAAGAAAACCGATGCACCAAAGACGCTTCTTGAGGTGCTGAAAGCCGAGAAAACGGCGAAACTTCACGGCGGCATCTATCATAAGATTCAGATTGATTTTACTTACAACACTAACCACATTGAGGGCAGTTGCCTCACCCACGATCAGACACGCTCCATCTTCGAGACGAACACCATTGGTATGTCCGACGGGACTGTTAAAGTGGATGATGTGGTCGAGACCGCCAACCATTTCAAGTGCATTGATATGGTCATCGACAACGCAAGTCACATACTGAGTGCGGCATTCATCAAGCAGCTGCACGCCGTTCTGAAAAACGGAACATCCGATTCACGGCTCGATTGGTTCGCGGTCGGAGATTACAAGAAACTGCCCAACGAGGTCGGCGGCATGGATACAACTGCACCGGAAGATGTCAGTGCGGAGATGAAGAAGCTGCTTGCCGAATACAACGCCATCGAGAGTAAAACCTTTGAGGATCTGCTGGACTTCCATTTCCGTTTTGAGCGCATCCATCCGTTCCAGGACGGGAATGGCAGAGTCGGACGCCTGATTCTCTTCAAAGAGTGCCTTAGGAACAACATCGTGCCGTTCATCGTCGAGGATGACATCAAGATGTTCTACTATCGCGGCTTGAAGGAGTGGCAGAACGAGCGCGGCTACTTGCGCGATACCTGTCTGTCCGCGCAGGACAAGTTCAAGAAATATTTGGACTATTTCCGGGTACCATATGCGGAGTGATTGTTCGGAGATAACATAGCTATTTGGATCGCTATTGCAAACAAGTAAATACTATCAATCATTTTTAATCAAATATTTATGTATAAATCAACGGAGGGACAAAATGCTTCTGCTTTCCAAGGACGATATAAGCAAGATCATCGATATGAAGGATATGATAGCGGCGGTGAGCCGGGCCTTCGGCATGCTGGAGGCGGGGCTCATTGACACGCCGCTGCGCACTGTGATAGGCAGCCCGGAGGGCTCTTTCCTGACCATGCCTTCCTATTCCGGGGATATGGCGGCTGCAGCTGTTAAGGTCCTCAATGTGTTCCCCGGCAACTCGGCCAGGGGAATGGCCACCATAGACGCGAGGGTGGTGTACATGGATGTGCACACCGGCAGCATGCTTGCCATGATGGACGGCAATTATATTACCCAGCTTCGTACCGGAGCCGCCACAGGCGCTGCCTTTGATCTGCTGGCAAAAAAGCATTGCAAAAAGGGCGCACTGATAGGAACCGGCGGCCAGGCAGCCTGTCAGCTGGATGCCATGCTGGCAGTAAGAGAATTAGAAGAGATCAGCATTTTCAGCCCCGATCCCGGGCATTGCAGGGCCTTTACGGAAAGGATGATAAAGACTCATCCGGGATTCAAGGGGCGCATGACTGCTGCTTCCGACTCTTCAGAGTGCGTTGCAGACGCGGATATGATAGTCGCAGTGACCACCTCAGAGACTCCCGTTTTTGACGGCATGCTGGTAAAACCCGGGGCTGTGGTCAGCGGAGTAGGCACCTATGAGCCGGGAAAGCATGAGCTGGATCCGGAGCTCATACGCAGGGCAGACCGCATCTATTGCGATTCTACTGACGCTGCGCTCAGCGAATCCGGAGATCTGCTCATACCTCTTTCGAAGGGTATCATAAGCCGTCAGGACATCAACGGAAGTCTTGGCGAGCTGGTCAACGGAAGCATAGCAGGCCGGCAGAGCGACGATGAGATAATAGTATTTGAGACCGTAGGTGTTGCCGCTCAGGATCTGGCTGCGGCCAAGCTGATATACGACAGAGCCGTAGTACAGGGCGCAGGAATACAGTGGTAGGACACAAGGGGACGGGTCTTCTGTGTTCCAAGGGGACACAGAAGAACCGTCCCCTTGTGTCCAGAAGAACCGTCCCCTTGTGTCCCAGTCTTTTTCTATTGTTTTTTTTATAATAAAAGTTAAAATATAAATAGTAATGATCATACAGACAACTGCGCCGTTTCCCGGGCAGCTGTTTTGAAAATTAATGATAAGGAGAGAATAAAGTATTATGAAGAATGCATTCAGGCGCGTTCTTGCCCTTGTTCTGGCACTGTCGATGATGCTGATACCGGGTGTCTCGTATGCCGGTGCGGTGAAGGATCGTGTGGCGATCAGCTATAACGGCGGCAGCAATATTATCGGTGATGTGCCATCTGAAAATGTGGGCGCGGAGTTTGTAGAATCCCTTTATCCTGTTGCAAAGGATCACAAGGATGTTAAGTTTCCCGAAGGCACGAAATGGACGGACGGACTTTTTAAATCCGGCGATGTCTTTTATCCCGTCATGTATCTGGCTGTCGAGCCCGGTGAAAAGACCTACGGGGTGAATGATTATGTCTGGTATTATCCGGCAGTGGGCGACGGCCAGTACGATATGTACTGCAGGCTCATAAGTACCTACAGTACCAACACGGAAAGGGCCCTGGCCTTTGCCGTGAACAAAAGTGATAACGCTTCCGCAGATACACAGTATTTTACCCATGGCGGAGCCATTGACGGGTGCATAGGTGTTTACGATTATATCGGCACAACTCAGGTTCTGAAAGCACCCACTTTAGACGATCACAGAAACGGCACTGACACCATTTTTGCGGAGATCGAGGTCAAGCTTTACAAAAAGGGGACGAAGGATGCTCCGGACTTCCCCTATCTGTACATTGCGTTTTCCGACATAGACGCAGCCCAGAGTTTCAAGATCAGCTCCGAAGGAAAGAAGATCGAAACCGGGAATATGTTCATACGCTCTACAGATAACTGGCCAAAGGACACTGCCTATGTGAAAAATATGTACAATTCCGCAGAGGGCAGTATTTATTCTGAGCATAAGATCGAATCAACTACTGATGGTGACAAACACAGGACGGTTTCCTCGAACGAGGATCCCACCAAGATACTTACCGTTTACAACAAGGTCGAAGGCATCTCCACCGGAGTCAATGTTGTATACGGCTATGCTGCGGGAGCCGGTGCAGGACTGGAATTCCTGGCAAAGAAGATAAAGATCGATTATAAGAGCGATTCCTACGGAACGGTAAGCGGTATAACCACCGAGGGCGCATTTGAAGGCGGCAATCCAAGAGGATCCTCCACGACACCCGATGATGGCTATAAGCTGAATTACTGGATCTGCGATAAAGCTGTCAGGCTTTCCGGCTCATCAGATATCCTGCCGGCGGGAACTCATTTGACTGCAGAGCAGATCAAGAATGTCGTTGCCATGGAGGATCTGACCTTCACTGCTTATCACGAACCTTATTATACGGTAGAATATGTTGTGGAAGAAGACCCGATATGGGGTGTTCCCGAAGGGAGCAGGACTCCCGTTGATCCGACCGAGTATTCTTCCGGAGCGGCTGTTACCGTTAAGGACGATCTGAGCACCTTAGAGACGTCTGCCAAGGACGACCAGGGCAAGGATGTTCCCGGAACATGGACCTTTACCCCCTGGAATAGGGATGATTTCGTAATCACCGAAAATACCGTCATCGAAGGTGCCTGGATATTTAAGCCTGATCCCGTAAATCTGGTTTATGTGGTCAAGCCTGATGAAGACTGGGGCATGCCCGCAGACAGTACAACTCCCACAGGCGGAGCGCTTGAATATAATACCCCTGTTACCATCGCAGACGATCGGAAGACTACTCAGCAGACCGCTCATGACGATTCGACAGGCAAGGATGTTCCCGGAACATGGACCTTCGGTCCCTGGGATCACAGCAATTTCAACATCACTGAGGATACCACCGTCAGCGGCATCTGGAACTTCGAGCCACTTCCTGTGGATCTGACTTATGTAGTTAAGCCGGATGAAAACTGGGGTGTACCGGCAGGAAGCACCACTCCCGCTGCCGTAACAGATATCCCCTACGGAGACAGTGTAACAGTCGAGGGTAATCTCAGTACGACTGTTACCACCGCAAAGGATCCGTACGGCAATGATATCCCCGGTGCCTGGACCTTTACACCCTGGGACAAGAGCGGAAGCTTCGAGATCAAGGAGGATACCGTTGTTACCGGCTCCTGGACCTTTACGCCCAATGCCGTAAAAGTGGAATACAAGGTCACTCCCGATCCCCATTGGGGCAGCCCCGATGACAGCAGCGTGCCCGGAGACGAAGCATATTTTACCGGAGATGCCGTAACTGTCAAGGATGACCTGGTGCCTGTCCACGGTTATGCCAAGGATCCCGATACCGGAAGCCTGGTGATGGGTACCTGGGTGTTCGGCTCCTGGGACAAGGATGACTTTATTATCACCGAGGATACCGTTATCAGCGGCTCCTGGAAATTTGTGCCCGATCCCGATGACGGCGCTGAGACCTACAGAGTAAGGTACAAGGCCGTGCCCGATGACGAATGGGGAATACCCGAGGGCAGCAAGGCTCCCAGGGATGATAAGGATTACGAACAAGGAGATAAGGTTATCGTAAAGGACGATCTGACCAGCGATCAGGATTATGCGATCGATCCCAAGACCGGAGAAAAGGTGCCCGGAAAGTGGACATTCACCCCTTGGGACAAGGATGATTTCAAGATCACCGAGAACACTACGATCACCGGAAGCTGGAGCTTTACACCCGATACCGGAATAGGCGGCGGTGACCCCGAAACCTATAAGGTGAGCTATGAGCCAAAGCCTGACGATATCTGGGGAATTCCCGAGGATGCTTCAAAGCCCTCAGATGCCACCTACAGCAAGGATGACAAGGTGATCGTTGCTGATGATCCTGTCAGCGAACAGGATTATGCGATCGACCCCAAGACCGGAGAAAAGGTGCCCGGAAAGTGGACATTCACCCCCTGGGACAAGGATGACTTTGTGATCACTGAAGATACCGTGATCACCGGAAGCTGGAGCTTTACACCCGATACCGGAATAGGCGGCGGTGACCCCGCGCCCGGAGAAGTGCCGGGAACCTCCGAAGGAGGTAAGCCCGAAGGCGTAAAGCCCGGGGATGAGGAGCTGTCCAGCGAAGAGGATCCCGAGGAATACTTCATTCCCAAGACAGGGGATCATAGCAATATCGGTCTTTGGACTGCAATGCTGGTGATCAGCGCGGCAGCTCTTATAGCAGCAGTTCGTAAAAGAAAAGCGCTGTAGTTCATAAGTCTGCCGGACGGCTTGAAAGCTAACCGACGCACCGCAAAAAGGCGCGCAAAACTCAGAAAAAAACCGCGAAGAACGCTTTCACAGCCGTTCCTCGCGGTTTTAACATTTAGCGCTGCACAAGGGTGCACAAGGGGACGGTTCTCCTGTGTCACACAAATCAAACACAAGGGGACGGTTCTCTTGTGCACTAAAATTTAATAACGATGTAAAAGTGCACAAGAGAACCGTCCCCTTGTGCTCAGGAGAACCGTCCCCCTGTGCATTGTGCACTCTAAAATTCGACCACTTCAGGGGCTTCGGTAAAGGAAGAGAAGGTGGCGGTGGCGTCCTTCATATAGAACACAACGCAGTTGCCGTCGTTCTCGTCGTACATGCCGCGAAGGCTTGGGTAATCGTCCAGCATTGCCTTGCGCGCCTGAGCGCGGTCGTCTTCGATCAGAGTGCAGGCTATGCGGAGCCACCTTCCGTCCTTAAAGGCGCAGATCTCGGCCTTGGGGTTGGCGAAGATCTGTTTGGCAACATCCTTCACCTTGCCGGTCTGGATGTAGAGCTTGCCTTCGAAAAGGCATACGGTTCCGAAGGGGCGCACCCGGGGTTGATCGCCCTGGGCTGTGGATAGATAATATGTGCCTGCGGCTTTCAGAAATTCATAAACTTTTTTCATTGTGGATATACCTCCGTTTCTATCCTCATTTTACCGCAAAAGAGTCGGCTTTGCACGTGTTTGATTGTTACGGAAGCCCGTGTGGAGATGGTTTTAAGGCCGGGTCTCAAATGTCGACTACTGACAGGCCTGGTCTCAAAGGCGGACTATCGCGTTGCTCCCGGGAATATATTGCTGTATAATTCATAAGGCGGCAGGGCTTGCCGTATTGTGATATGAGCGTATTCGTATTTACAAGTGAATGGCTGGGGCAGGTGCCTGCCTGTCTTCTGGGTGTGACGGAGATGCTGGTGCCGGTGCTTGCGCTGCTTTGCCTGCTGCATTTTGTATTGGGTGTGAAAGGTGAGCTGTTCACGGCTGCTGCGGGCTGTTATGCCGAAATGATAAGCAAACGGGGCTATGATACCGTCATTGTGCCACTGGCAAATGCGGCTGTCCTGCTCCTTATAAAAATATAGTACAGGAGGTCTTTATGAAGTTTTCAGAGATGAAATATGAACGTCCCGACATAGAAAAATACGCGGGCGAATACACTAAGCTTGTGGAAAGGCTGAAAAGCGCTGCCACTTATTCAGAGGCAAGAGCTGTATTCCTGGAGGAGCAGAAGGCTTCCACCCATATAGGCAGCATGGCTCAGCTTGCCATGATACGCTACAGCATCGATACCAGAGACGAGTTTTACAAGGCCGAGCAGGCATATTGGGATGAGACCCTGCCCAGGCTGGAGGAGTACACTCAGCAGTGGACTATGGCCATGCTCAAGAGTCCGTTCCGTACCGATTTCGAGGCTGAATACGGAGATCTGCTGTTCAGAAACGCGGAGATAGCCCTGCGCTGCTTCAAGCCCGAGCTCATCCCCCTGATGCAGGAGGAAAACAAGCTTACCAACGAATACGAGACTCTTATCGCCTCAGCCAAGATATCCTTCGAAGGCGGAGAATATACCATTTCTCAGCTGGGGCCTTTTAAGACTGATCCGGACGATGAACGCCGCCTTGCTGCCTGGAAGGCCGAGGGTGCCTGGTACAAAGAGCACATGCCCGATCTCGACCGGATTTATGACGGTCTTGTTGAGCTTCGCACCCGCATGGGCCGAATGCTCGGTCACAAGGACTACCTGCCCCTGGGCTACGACCGCATGGACCGCAACTGCTACGGTCCGGAGGATGTGGATAAGTTCCGCAAGGCCGTGGTCAAGTATCTTGTGCCTGTGGCAGACAGGATCTACAGAGATCAGGCTGCCCGTCTGGGCAAGTCCTACCCGCTGAGCTTTGCCGATACTGCCCTGAATTTCAGATCCGGAAACGCAAGGCCCTTCGGAACACCGGAGCAGATCCTGGATCAGGGACTGGAATTCTATAAGGCGCTGAGCCCCGAGACCGGCGAATTCTTCCGTTACATGCTTGACAACGAGCTCCTGGACGTGCTTTCCACCGAAGGAAAGCAGGCAGGAGGCTACTGCACCGAGATAATGGAATACAAGAGTCCCTTTATCTTTGCAAACTTCAACGGTACCCAGGGGGATGTGGAGGTTGTCACCCACGAGGCAGGCCATGCCTTCGAGGTCTGGATGAACAAAGACCGTATCCCCGGGGAATATCTGTGGCCGTCCATGGAAGCCTGCGAGGTCCATTCCATGTCTATGGAATTCTTTGCCTGGCCCTGGGCTGAAGGCTTCTTCGGTTCAGATACCCGCAAGTATCTGTATTCTCATCTGGCAGCTGCCCTGAAGTTCATACCCTATGGCACCATGGTGGATCACTTCCAGCATGAGATGTATTCCCGTCCGGAGCTTACACCTGCCGAGCGTCATGCTGTGTGGAAGGAGCTGCTGGGCATCTACATGCCCTGGCAGAAGCTGGACGGGGAGATACCGTTCTACAGCGACGGCGAAGGCTGGCAGCGTCAGCCCCATATTTACTCCAGCCCGCTGTATTACATCGACTATTGCTTTGCCCAGACCGTCTCCCTGGAATTCTGGGCTATGATACAAAAGGATCTTCCTGATGCCTGGGCTCATTACATGGCATATACAAAGCAGGGCGGCAGTGCGGATTTCCGTACTCTGCTGGCTAACGCCGGGCTTATAAGCCCCTTTGATGAGGACTGTCTCAAGACCGTGTGCTCCGCAGCCATGAAGTGGCTGGAAGATTACGATCTGACCGGTATCGAGTAGATCCGGATATCGACACATGAACACAGGGGGACGGTTCTTCTGTGCCGCAAAAAACACAAGGGGACGGTTCTTCTGATACGCGATATATGCCAAGGTCCTGCAGATCGGATAGTACTCCGGCGCAGGACCTTGTGTATCAGGATTTCCGGATCCCTACAGGCTGCTTGTCCGTGTCTCGGCGGGAGTCTGCAGGCTATGCCGGTATTCTCAGATCGTGTCCACCCTCAGGGTGTTGCTGCCTCCCTTGCGGAAGGGCGCCTCGCCGGAGGTGATCACGATGCAGCTGCCTTCTTTGGCAAGCTCCAGCCTTCTGACTGTTTCCACCGAGTTTTTGATCCGTGCCTCCAGGCTGTCCGGAGATCTTCTCAGCACAGGCATTACAGACCAGCAGAGGGCAAGCTTGTAGTATACCTTTTCGGAGCTGGTCAGCGCCAGCACGGGCATGGGCGCCCGGTACCTGGCAATGAGCCTTGCTGTAGCTCCGCTGAGGGTATTTGCGGCTATGAGGGCCGCTCCGGTGTCTATGGCAAGTGCACAGGCAGCATGCGAAAAAGCATCGCCGTATCCCTTGATCATGAAGTCTGCGTTTTCGAAATCCACGGCGTAGTCGATGTTGTATTCTGTTTCTTCCGCGATCAGGGCCATGGTGCGCAGGGCTTCCAGGGGATAGGCTCCGCTGGCTGTCTCTCCGCTGAGCATGACTGCGCTGCTGCCGTCATAGACCGCGTTGGCTACATCGGAGATCTCAGCTCGGGTGGGCCTGATGTTTTCAGTCATGGATTCGAGCATTTCAGTAGCTGTGATCACAGGCTTGCCCTTGGCGCGGCACAGGGCTATCATCCGCTTTTGAATGGCGGGTATCTTTACGTAGGGCAGCTCCACGCCCATGTCTCCGCGGGCCACCATTATGCCCTCGCAGGCGTCGGTGATCTCTTCCAGCTTGTCCACGCCGGACTGATTCTCTATCTTTGCGATGATATCTATATCATCGCCTCCGTTTTCGTTGAGGAAAGCCCTGAGCGCCTGAATATCCTCCTTGTTCGAAACGAAGGATGCTGCGATCAGATCCACATCCTGCTCTATTCCGAACAGCAGATCGGACTTGTCTGCTTCGCTCAGATATTCTCTGCTGAAGACCTTGCCGGGAAAGCTCATGGATTTGTGGTCGGAGAGCACACCGCCGGTGACCACGGTGCAGATAAGGTCAGGGCCGTCCACGGCTTTTACGGTGAATTCCATCAGACCGTCATTGAGAAGAATGGTATCTCCGGGCTTCAGTTCCCGGGCAAGCAGGGGATAGTTGACGGTCACGCCATCCTTGTTTCCGAGGCGGGAAGGGGCATGGAACAGAGGCCTTGTACCGGTCAGTGAGCTTTCGTCATCAGTGCTCAGCTCTTCCGGCTGCAGACAGCCGGTCTTGAAGCCTTCAGCCGGGGCTCCTTTGATCTGCGTCTGAGCATACAGGCGGAACTCGTCTCCGGGGCAAAGCTCCACGCTTCCGTTTTCGAATGTGCCCACTCTGTATTCGGGCCCCTTGGTATCCAGCATTATGGCAACAGGCAGCCCGAGCTCCCTGCGAAGTTCTTTGATCAGTGCAATGGTTTCTCCGTGAGAACCGTGAGTTCCGTGAGAAAAGTTCAGTCTGGCCACATTCATGCCGCTGAGCATCATCTCCCTGAGGATCTCTCTGCTCTGGCAGGAGGGCCCTATGGTGCATACAATTTTAGTCTTTCTCATTTTGAACCTCCTGCGAAAATATTACTGAAATCACCGCTTATATACAATAGAGTTTGACTTTGTAACATTTTTGTAATAAAATAATAAAACATTTATGAGTTTCATACATCGTATGAGGAGGAATTTCAAATGAAGAAAGTATTAGCAATTCTGCTGACTCTGGCTATGGTCCTCTCCCTCTGCGCCTGCGGCGAAAAGAAGGAAGAACCTGCTCCTCAGGTCGACGGAGCTACCGGCTATTTTGACGGTATGGACGATCTGATCGCAGCAGCCAAGGAAGAAGGAACTCTGGTAGTGTACGGTTCCTGCGAGGAAGAATATCTTGCAGCAGCCTGCCAGCACTTCGAAGAGCTCTTCGGAATCAAGACCGAGTATCAGCGTCTGTCCACCGGCGAGGTCCAGGCAAAGATCGAAGAGGAGAACGGAAACCCCTCTGCTGACGTCTGGTTCGGCGGCACCACTGATCCTTACAACGTATGCGCAGCAGAAGATCTGCTGGAAGCATATGATGCAGTGAACGCTTCTCACATCACCAAGAGCGTTTACAAGAATGCAGACAACAAGTGGTTCGGAATCTACACCGGTATCCTGGGCTTCATGGTAAATACCGACGAGCTCGAAAGACTGGGCCTGGAAGCTCCCAAGGATTTCCCCGACCTGCTTGATCCCAAGTATGAAGGCCTGGTATGGCTGTCCAACTACAACACCGCCGGTACCGCAAAGCTGGTCATCAACACCATGATCCAGAAGTACGGTCACGACGAGGGCATCCAGATGCTGGTCGATCTTGACAAGAACATCGAGGTTTACACCAAGTCCGGCTCCGGCCCCTCCAAGAACGTGGGCACCGGCGAGTGCGTCATCGGAATCGGCTTCCTGCATGACGGAATCACTCAGATCCTGGACAACGGCTACGACAACATCGAGCTTATAATCCCCTCCAGCGGAACCACCTGCGAGATCGGTGCTACCGCTATCTTCAAGGGCGCTGCTCATTCCAACGCTGCAAAGCTGTGGATCGAGTATGCACTCTCTCCCGAATGCGTAAATCTGGCTCAGAGCAACGGTTCCTATCAGTTCCTGGTACTGGATAACGCAACTCAGCCCCAGGCTGCTTACGACTTCGGTCTGGATCCCAGCAACGTCATCGATTACGACTTCGACGATGCTACCAACAACATCAAGACCTACGTGGAAGAAGTCATGACCGCTCTGGCCAATGCCGGCGCTCAGACTGACAACACCGATCGTTTCCAGATTCAGTAATATACTGACATTCTATGGGGTGACGGCACGCCGTCACCCCTTTTTCAGCAATTCGCTTCTGTCGAAAGGAGTGTATCAATGGCAAGAGATCAAGGCGCGGCTCTTGACAGAAAAAAGTTTTTTTCAGACCCCGTCCTCGTGACCACTGTAGTAGTGCTCATAGCTTTTCTGACCTTATTTATTCTTTATCCCCTGGCAATACTGCTTGTGGACAGCTTTGTGGGCGACGGCGGCTTTTCATTCAGCGTATTCCGGCGCATTTTTGCAATGCCCACATTTACAAAGGCCATAGGCAACACCCTTAAGGTTGGCTGTGTGGTCGGTGTTTTCTCCGCTCTGATAGGACTGCTTTTTGCTTATGTAGAGGTCTATGTAAACGTGGGCAGGCTTACAGGCGGACTTTTTAAAGTGATATCCATGCTCCCCGTCGTATCTCCGCCCTTTGTGCTTTCCCTGAGCATGATAATGCTCTTCGGCAAGGCGGGCATTATCACAAGATTCCTGCTGGGAATATATGACAACAGTGTGTACGGATACTGGGGAATAGTAATAGTGCAGACACTCACCTTCTTCCCTGTGTGCTATATGATGCTCAAGGGCCTCCTTAAAAATATCGATCCTTCTCTGGAGGAGGCGGCCCGGGACATGGGAGCAGGCAGATGGCAGGTGTTCAAAGACGTGACCTTGCCTCTGCTGCTGCCGGGGCTTGGAAATGCCTTTCTGGTCACGTTCATAGAATCAATAGCGGATTTTGCCAATCCCATGCTGATAGGCGGATCCTACGATACCCTGGCGACCACTATTTATCTTCAGATAACTGGCGCCTACGACAAGGCTGGCGCCGCTGCCATGGCTGTGGTGCTGCTGTGCATAACCCTGGCTATGTTCTGGGTGCAGAAATACTATCTGGAGGCCAAGACCGCCGCCACCCTTACGGGAAAGGCCAGCAGGGGGCGCATGCTCATCGAGGACAGAAGCGTGCGTATACCGCTTACGGTCCTGTGCAGTCTGGTGGCAGCCTTTGTGATTCTTATGTATATCTGCGTGCCCGTAGGCGCGTTCTTCCCCACCTGGGGATACAAGTTCTTCCCCTTGACCACAAAGTGGGTGAAGCTCATATTCACCAGATATCACGGCTTTAAGGCCTTTAAGGATTCCTTTGTTCTGTCTTTGATATCGGCGCCCATTACCGCTCTGCTCTCCATGATAATTTCTTATCTTGTTGTTAAGCGCGATTTCAAGGCAAAGGGCTTTATCGAGGCTGTATCCATGCTGGCCATGGCTGTCCCCGGGACGGTTCTCGGCGTAGGCTATATAAGGGGCTTTTCGGGCGGACTGTTCCACACCGGCATACTCAAGGGAATATACGGCACCGGCCTTATACTGATAATAGTCTTTGTGGTAAGGTCTCTGCCCACAGGCACCAGAAGCGGAATATCCGCTTTGCGCCAGATAGACAAATCCATAGAGGAATCTGCCTACGACATGGGCGCGGACAGCTTCAGGGTATTCATGACAGTCACTCTGCCCCTCATAAAGGATTCCTTCCTTTCGGGCCTTGTGACGGCATTTGTCAGAAGCATAACAGCTATATCGGCGATCATACTGCTGGTGACCCCGCAGTTTTTGCTCATAACGGTTCAGATCAACGAATTTGCTGAGAAGGGCTCCTACAGCCTGGCCTGCGCCTTTGCAAGCATCCTTATAGTGATTACCTACGGAGCCGTGCTGCTTATGGACCTGTTCATAAAGCACTTCGGGACCAGCAAACAGATCAGGGAGGACGAATAAATGGAAAAGATCAAAAAGGGTGTGCGTCTTGAGCACATTTCCAAGATATACAACGACCCCAAAACCGGAAAGGAGTTCTACGCGGTAAAGGATACCAATCTGACCATAGAACCGGGAAGCTTCGTGACCCTGCTTGGCCCCAGCGGCTGCGGAAAGACCACGACCCTGCGAATGATAGCAGGCTTTGAAAGTCCGGACGAGGGCGAGATCTATCTTGGCGACGAGCCCATCAACGAGCTTACCCCCAACAAGAGAGATACAGCCATGGTGTTCCAGAGCTATGCGCTGCTGCCTCATTACAATGTGTTCGACAATGTGGCATACGGCCTTAAGCTTCGTAAGGTTCCCGAGGATGAGATAAAAGCCAGAGTCATGAGCATTCTGGAGCTGGTGGAGCTTTCAGGCATGGACGGCCGCATGACCAACCAGCTTTCCGGCGGCCAGCAGCAGAGAGTCGCCCTGGCAAGAGCCCTTGTAATAGAACCCTCGGTGCTGCTTTTCGATGAGCCTCTGTCAAATCTGGACGCCAAGCTGAGAGTGTCCATGAGGACCGAAATAAGGCGCATTCAGCAGGAGGTCGGCATTACAGCCATTTACGTAACCCACGATCAGTCAGAGGCTATGGCACTGTCGGACAACATCATCATCATGAGCAACGGTCTGGTGGAGCAGATGGGCCCCCCGGAAGAGATCTATTATCATCCCAAGAATGAATTCGTGGCGGATTTTATCGGCGAGGCAAACTTCCTGGACGGAGCCTGCCTCGACCAGCCCGGGCGCACCATAGTGCTCAGGCCTGAAAGCGGACATCTGGCTGATGAGGGCGGCCTGCCTGTAAAGGTCGTGCTCTCCACCTTTATGGGTGCCTACCAGAATTATCATGTGATGCTTGGCGACAAGCTGGTGAGGCTCTGTGACTACAATCCCAAGAACAAGAAGATCTACAGGGCGGGTGAAAGCTGCAGTCTTGTATTCAGACCTGAGGAAGTGCATCTGCTTTAATGATTTCGATTTTTGACAGACTCGATCCTAACGATCATATTTATATTTCCGATGTCAGGGAAGCCTGTGCCCATGCGGAGCAGAAGCTGATCATACGCATAGTCAGCTGTGAGGGCGAGGAGCACCGTTTTGTTCTGGGTCTTCCGGATGCGGAAAGCTGCATGGGAAAACAGCTCAGAGACGAATACATCCTGGGCGAGCTTTTCAATACGGTCTCAGTGCTCGGTGCGGAGGATGTATGCATTTATGCCCCCGGAGCCTCGGAAGAACTGATGGCCCACCTTAAGGAGCTTTCAGGGTATTTTGAAAACCATCCCGGCTATTCGAAGGTGCTGCGCATATCGGGACGCATAGGCAGGCTCAAGGGCCTGGACGCACCCCGTATCAGTGTGAGTGCAGAGGGCTTAATAGCCCTTGAGGGGCGCAAAGACCCGCTTGCGGCTGATATATCGGAAAAGATATTTAAGGCTGCGGAAAAGGCCTCTGAGGGCCTGTGGCTGGGTCTTGATATCGGGGGATCTGATATCAAGCTGATTTTATACAGCGGCGGACACATAGAAATGCTGCGGGAGTATGACTGGGATCCCGAGCACAGCCCGAGAGCTGAGCTTATCAGTGGGCCCGTTCTGCAGCTCATAAAGGACTGCGCAAGGGGCAGGCTTCTGGATGGGATAGGCATCAGCTTTCCCGATGTTTGCTCCGGAGATATGATAGCCGGAGGCGAAACGCCCAAGACCAGAGGTCTCAGGCTGGCCTTCGGAGAGGGCTTTGACGGTGAATTTGCAAAGCTTTCGGCTCTTAAGGAGCTTTGCCTTGAATACTGCAGGCCCGGTGCCGCTGTCAGGATAATAAACGACGGCCACATGGCTGCCTTTACATCTGCTGCGGAGCTTTGCTTCAGCGGGAAGGCTCCGGCTTCGGATACCATAGCCCATACTCTGGGCACTGACATGGGCTTCGGCTGGCTGAGATCCGACGGCTCGGTGCCCGGCTGCCCCACGGAGTTTTACGACCTTATACTGGATCTGGGCTGCCGCGACAGGCGCAGCTATCCGGCAGAGGATATAAGAAGCTCTCTCAATGAGAACTCCGGCCTGGCAGATGCCAGAAGGATGCTGGGGCAGTCTGCTGCCTTCAGGGCCGGTGCTTCGCAGGATCCGGGGCTTCTTGAGGGCTTTGTAAATGAAGAGGGCGGTGTATTGAAGATCATCAGCTCTCCCGATATGCGCAAGCCCTGCCTGGCAAGGCTTATGGAGCTTGCGGCCTCCGGCGATGCCTTCTGCGCTGACATATTCCGCCAGATAGGCAGAGATCTGGGCTATATGGAGAGGGAAATCGACCATATAATAGCTCCCGGAAGCCGGGAGAGGCTCATATTCGGGCGATTTGTAAAGGTCGGAGCGGTATTTGAGCTGCTCAGGGAGGGCTGCCTGCAGACGGCTCCCGATATAGTATTGATTCCTGCAGATGAGGATATTTCCGCAAGCCCTGTAATGAGGGAGCTTGCGATGCGCACCGACGGCACAGTAGCGCAGTTCGGCCAGGCCGCCGGAGCGGTATATTATGCAGCCATGGAGGTGGCAAAATGAAGAGAAGTGAGATAAACAAGGCTCTTAAGGAAATGGAGGCATTCATAAGCGAATACCGTTTTGCTCTGCCGCCGTTCTGCGGCTTCACACCCGAAGAATGGAAGACTAAGGGTCACGAATACGACGAGATACGCGAAAACATGCTGGGCTGGGACATCACCGACTACGGCCTCGGCGATTTCGAGAAGGTAGGCTTTTCTCTGATCACCCTGCGCAACGGCAATCAGGCCATGCCGGAAAAATATAAGAAGCCCTATGCCGAAAAGCTGCTGTTCATCAAGGAAAGTCAGTATTCACCAATGCATTTCCACTGGTACAAGATGGAGGATATCATCAACCGCGGAGGCGGCGTGGTGCTGATCAAGGTATACAATTCCACGGCTGACGAGCAGCTTGATACCGTGAATCCCGTACATGTGCACATGGATGGCAGGGAGATCGTAGTGGCTCCCGGTACTCAGGTTGAACTGCACCCCGGCATGAGCATTTCCATTCAGCAGGGCATGTATCACGATTTCAGCGTTATGCCCGGCACAGGAAGCGTGCTTCTGGGCGAGGTTTCACAGTGCAACGATGACAATACAGACAACCGTTTCTTCGAGCCTGTAGGCCGCTTCCCCACCATAGAGGAGGACGAGGCTCCCTACAGACTGCTTTGCAACGAATATCCCAAGGCGGAGGACTAAAATGGCAGATATAGTCGCCATAGGCGAGCTTTTGATAGATTTCTCACCTCTTGAAGGAGGGGCGATGATGCCCAACCCCGGCGGGGCTCCCTGCAATTTTCTTGCGGCTGCCAGCCGCTTCGGCTGCTCCTGCGCCTTTATAGGCAAGGTGGGAGATGATGCCTTCGGACACATGCTGGCGGATACCATGGTCAGAGAGAATGTGGATATCAGCGGCCTTAAGACAGATGCTGAATGCTTTACCACACTGGCATTTGTGACAGTGGACGCCTCAGGCGACCGCAGCTTCAGCTTTGCCCGCAAGCCCGGAGCAGACCAGCTTCTCCGCTTCGAGGAAGTAGACTGCGAGCTCGTAAAGAACTGCCGTCTGCTGCATTTTTGCGGCAGCCTGAGTCTTACTGACGATCCCTGCAGGGACGCTGTGTACAGAACCGTTGCCCTTGCCAGGGAGCAGGGCAAGCTTGTCAGCTTCGATCCCAATCTGAGAACCCCGCTGTGGAAGGATCTCGCCGACGCAAAGCGGGAGCTTTTGTGGGGCTGTGATCATGCGGATATACTCAAGCTTTCCGAGGAAGAAATGGAGTTCCTTGAGCTTGGCAGCCCGGAACGCATTCTGGCAGCGCATCCGGTGCAGCTTGTAATGCTCACCAGGGGGTCGGAAGGAGCGGTGCTCAAAAACGCCCGTGCAGAGGTCTCAGTTCCTTCTCCCGAGGTAAATGTCAAGGATACCACGGGCGCCGGAGATATTTTCGGCGGCGCCGTAATGCATGCTTTGCTTCAGCTTGGCAAGGCTCCGGCAGAGCTCAGCGAGGATGAGCTTCTGCACATAGGACGCTTTGCCGTTACAGCTGCCAGTCTTTCCACCGAAAAGAGCGGCGGAATCCCCAGCATACCGGAGCTTTCTCAGGTTCTGGCAAGGCTGAACTGATATCCCAAAGGAGATTTTTCATGAGCGAAGAAAAGATGAGCTTGCAGGAAAAGCTGGAATCCAGGTCCATAGACCCTGTTCCCGCCTTGCCTTACCGCTTTATGACTAAGGTGTCGAAAATACTTTTCTACAAGAAGTACGGTGTTAATTTTACCTACAATGTGGATCTGACGCCTTACAGAAATACGCCCTATGTGCTTATAGCAAACCACGCTTCCAGGCTGGACTACGAATTTACCGGCCTGCCTTTTTATCCTGATACCTTCAATTACGTAATGGGCTACAACGAGCTGTTCCGCAGCCATCTGGCCTTTCTTCTGCGCAGGATGCATATCATTCCCAAGAAGAATTTTGTGCCCCACAATTATCCTATACGCCAGATCATCAGGGTGATAAAGAAGGGAGGACGCATCATCATAATGCCCGAGGGCATGAGCTCCATATCCGGACACAGCCAGCCCTGTGCCGTGGGCAGCGGCAAGCTGATAAAAAAGCTGGGTGTTCCTGTATTCTACAACGAGATCAGCGGCGGATACCTGACCAGCACCAAATACGATCTCAAGGACAGACCCGGTCATGTTGATGTTTCAGTCAATCTGCTGTTTACTCCCGAGGATCTTAAGCGAATGACTGCAGACGAGATACAGGAGAAGATGGACAGAGTGCTGTGGCACGACGACTACGAATGGAACAAAAAGGCTCATTATGCCTTTGCGGGCAAGGGCTCCATGGCCAGGAACCTTCATCAGCTGCTGTTCTGGTGTCCTAAATGCGGACGCATGCTGGAGATGGACGGCAGCGGCGATGTGCTCAAATGCACTCATTGCGGCAATGGTGTGTCCATAGACGAGTATTACGATTTGCATCCGCTGGATGACAGCTGCATATATCCCGAGACTCCCAGCGTATGGTTCGATCTGGAGCGCAAGGAGGTCCGCAAAATGGTGGAGCAGGAGGGCTTTAAGCTGGAGGAACAGGTCCGGCTGGGAATACTGCCCAAGTACGAGTATCTTAAGGACCAGAAAACCTCCGAAATAGTAGGCTCCGGACGGCTTACCCTCAACAGGGAGGGCCTGCATTACAGCGGCACGAGGGAGGGCAGACCCTGGGCCTTCGATGTGGAGGCAAAGCAGCTCCCAACCTACGGCATGTGCACAGATGTCAGCCGGTTTTATACCTTTGTGGAGGGTGAGTTCATAGAATTTTACCCCGAAAGGGATTCTGCCATGCTGTGGATGATGGCTACCGAGGAAAACCACCGCCTGGTTGGAGGCTCCTGGAAGGATTATCCCGCGGATCATCCGGCAAATACCAGACCGCTGAGGATTATCAAGGCTTCAGATGACAAGGCTTAACCGGAAATACCAGACATGCGCGGCTTTTTTCTGACGATCGGAAGACTGCGGGTTCGCTGTAGCGGACCCTTGCGAATATTTAATTTAAAACGAGGAGATAAGATCATGAAAATTGTATGGCTCAACGCAGCAAATTTTGCGGAGATAGAGGATCAGTGGACAAGGCTCAAGGGCCTGGGGGAGCTGACTGCATACGATGATTCCACGGGGCTTACCGAGGATCAGCTGGCAGAACGCATAGGCGATGCGGACATAGTAGTCCCCGCCCGCATGGATGCTTCTCTGATGGTCAAGTGCCCCAATCTGAAGTACATAGCCCTGAGCTCCACAGGCTACAATACCGTTGATCTGGAGGCGGCAAAGGCAAGAGGCATACTGGTATCCAACAATCCCCGCTACGGCTCATATTCCGTTGCCCAGCATGCCATGGCCCTGCTGATGGAGCTTACCAACCGCATGGCTGTGCTGGACGCAGAGGTCAGAAGCGGACAGTGGGCAGCATCCAAGAAGTATGTTGCGACTGAGCGTCAGCTTTTCGAGCTGGACGGCAAGACCTGCGGCATTTACGGCTTCGGGCGCATAGGTCAGAACCTGGGCAGGATGGCAAAGGGCATGGGCATGAGAGTGCTGGCCTGCGACAGCTACCCCACCGAGGAAGGCGCCGCTATCGCGGAGTATGTGGATCTGGATACACTGCTAATAGAATCCGATGTTATTTCTCTGCACTGCCCGCTGCTGGATTCCACCCGCAATGTGATCAACAAGGATACTATAGCCAAGATGAAGGACGGAGCCCTGCTTCTGAATGTGGCAAGGGGAGAGCTTATCGTGGAAGAGGATCTGGCAGAGGCCCTGCGCAGCGGAAAGCTGGGCGGCGCCGGTCTGGATGTTACCCGGACCGAGCCTGTGAATATGGATAATCCTCTGTTTGGCGCACCCAACTGCTATATCACGCCGCACACTGCATGGTGCACCCCCGAGGCAAAGGTCCGTATGTTTTCCCAGTGTATTGATCATATCGAGGCATTCATCAGCGGAAAGCCTATGGATATCGTTAACAGATAATCTGATACAATTATCTGCATTATTGAGAGCGTTTCGAGCCCCGCGTCCGGCGCGGGGTTTTCTGCGGCTTACAGATCAGAAAGTGAGTTTTTAAATTCCGAAAATCGCCGCAGACAACAAAAACAGCCGGGTACCTTGTCCCGGCTGTTTTTGCCGTGCATTAGGGACTGTTGATGCACAGAAGGGCCCATGCATCAGTCCGGTGTATGTATTTATTTGTATTCCTGGATCAGTCTGGCGAAGAAGGTCGCGCCGTACTTGAGGACATTGGTGTCTATTCTCTCGTTTACAGCGTGAACGCCGCCGTTCTTGTCGCTTGCAAGGCTGCCTGTGTATCTGTAAACAGCCTCGGTGGGACAGTTGTCGCAGTAGAAACGGCTGTCTGTGCCGCCGTAGGATACGCTGGGAAGCACGGTGCATCCGGGATAGAGCTCCTGAGTCAGCTTTACGAGCAGCTCGTATTCATTGCCTTCTGTCTTGGAGGGACGGGGAGGATTGTGGCCCTTGAGGAGCTGGAAATGTACTTCTTCGGGAAGGACCTTTCTGAAGTGTGCTTCGAGATCCTCCAGAGTCTGACCGGGCAGCAGTCTGCTGTTGGTGATGATGGATGCTCTTTCGGGCAGAATGTTTGCCTGCGCGGAGCCTGTTGCCATGGTCGGGGTAGTGGTGGATCTTACGAAGCAGTTGATGCTGGGTACGGTCTCTGCCAGCTTGCAGATTTCATCGAAATACTTTTCGGGGTCTGCATAGTATGTCTTGAGAGGCTCTTCCTGATAGGGTGCCAATGCCTTCCACATCTTTGCGATGGGCTCGGACAGATAGTAGTCCATGGGATTGGCTTCCAGATCGTACATTGCCTTGCCCAGAACGCCCAAAGCGTTGTGCTTGGGAGGCATTGCAGCGTGGCCGCCGCCCTGTTCTACAAAGAACTCGTAATCAGCATATCCTTTTTCTGCGAAGGTGATGCTGGACATCCAGCTGCCGTCGGGATTCTTCTTACCGCCGCCGCCTTCGTCGAGAACTATGCCGAATTCGATTCCTCTCTCCTTGAAAATATCGGAAATGATCTGGCATGCAGCTCCGGGGCCGCCCATGATCTCTTCGTTGTAGCCAAAGGCCATCCATACATCAACAGCGGGAGTAAAGCCTTCGCCGAGCAGAGCTTCAACTGCCTCCAGCTCGTAGACCATGGTGCTCTTGCAGTCTGAGCAGCCTCTGGACCAGAGCACTCCTTCCTCGTCTATGGTGCCGCTGAAGGGAGGATATTTCCACTTTGCCCAGTCGCCTTCTGGAACCACGTCCTGGTGAGCGATAAGCAGTATGGGCAGTCTGTCGGATGCTCCGCTGCCCTTCCAGTGGAATACCAGAGCGCATTTGCCCATAATTTCCTTTTCGAGATTGGCATGAATAAGAGGAAATGCGGTTTCCAGATATTTGTGCATATCCAAAAAGTCCTGAACTCTTGTCTTTTCGGGATCGACACTGGATACAGTGGGGAATTTGCTCATCTCAGCCAGATGCTCTGCGATTTTTTTGTTGCTGAACTCCATTTTGACTCCTTTCATGAATCGGAAAAAGTATTCGTAAATATTTTCTGCTCAAGCCGAAGCTTGCATTATTGATTATTTATTATGATGCAGATAAATTGTAGCATAACAGCCGCGTGCCAGTCAAGGAAAGTTGACATATGTTGTCAAGAATTATATACATCCCCTGAAGGATTGCTTTTACCGTATAGTCCGGGCAGGCATAGTATGATTCCTGCCTGAAAACAGCGGTCTCACAGCTGCTCTCCGCCATTTGGAAGCGAAAAACAACAGCAGCCGGTTCGTTACAGAAGCGGCTGCCGGTAAAAGCTTTATTTTACAGGTTCGTAAATGCGGCAGTATTCGTCTTCATAGCTTATGCGATAATCCGTATCATTCTCAAGATATACATAGAGCAGATCGAAGTCCGTGGCAAGTACGTGCGTAAACTTGTATTTTTCAAGAAAATCTTCGTAATGGATTTTGCCCGATTGAAGCATTACATATTCATCGAGAATATCTTCTTTCTCATTGCATGCCTTCAGAAATACCTCGGCTCTGGCATCCATGTACGTGGGGATACCCATAAATTCGGAATAGTCCCCGTCGTTGTAGTTGTTGTACAGGCGGATGGATGCAGGATCAAAGTTTGCCAGCAGGTATTCTACGGCACCTTTGGACGGTGGAGCATCCAAATCATCTGTTACGGTTTTGATATTCTTCGCGCAGGAAATGATTATTACGATCGTTATCAGTGCAATCAGAAGCTTTCTGATCCGTAAGGTCTTTCCGTCAGGCTCTGCATCTGCAGATGCGGGAAGCTGTACGTCCTTCAGGTAATATGCCAGAGGAAATCCGTAGCATACGAGCATTATCTGAAATCCGCGTATGGAAGAAAGCGTCAGATAAAGGGTCCCCAGGCTTAGAAGCATATAACGCAGTGTGGAGCTGCCTTTTCTGTAAAATATATAGATGAGTGTAATTATTAGCACACATCCGAATACGTATTTTCCGACGATTGTTTTTATATCCGGGGCGCACATTTCTCTCACGAGCCCATTGATCACGGGTACTCCGTAAGAACGCAGAAGATAGGTCATAGAATCTGTTCCGTACGGATTGATCAGACCGAAAGCAGCCGTAACAGCTGTCGCTGTAATCAGTGGCTTCAACGGATAGCCTGCGCCGGAAATCAGCTTTGTCTTAAACGGAATGGCGTCCAGCAAATAGGGAAGCATGAGCACAAAAAGCATGGGCCACATTGATGCATGCATATTAACCATGAGCACGGACAGCAGCGGAAGTACATACAGGCTGCTCTTTTTTCCGCTTCTGGCGTAGCTTTCAAGAGAATAAAGCTCTATGGTCATCATGAACAGAGAAATCACCTGTGGTCTTGTTACCATAAATACTCTCAGAATGGCACCGGTGAGCAGCGCTATACCGTAGGATATCTCAAAGTAACCGTCTGTAACCAGCATGCAGGTCTTATATACCATTATCAGTATCAGAAAATAGATGATATCCGTTAACAGTACCAGACCAAACCTTCCGACAGAACTGTAGGTTATCCAGAATAATACACAGGACATCCATTGCTGCATCACAAATGTAAGACCCTCGTGCAGGGTAAATGGTTCAATATACGGTATACCGTTCTGAAGCACATGGCGTCCGTGGTTTAACAGAAACCATATGTCGTTATCTAGAACGGGAGGGTTCAAAAAAGGAATTATTAGGAAAAACAGCAGAAACAACCTCTGCCACTTTTCAGGTATTACGCTTTTTGTGTTATTTAATTGAATCATATTCATTACCTTGCCTTTTAGTTCGGAAGATTTACGGGTTCATAGACGCGACAATAATCGTCCTCGTAAATGACTATGTAATCCGGATCGTTTTCAAGGGATACGAAGAGGCTGTCATAATAAGACGCAAGTATGTGTGTAAAACCGTATTTTTCGATAAATGATCTGTAATCATATAATCCGCATTGGAGCTGCACGTAATCATTAAGGATATCGTCTTTCCCGTTGCAGGCTTTGATAAAGACCTCTGCTCTGGTATCGAGGAAGGACTTTACACCCATGAATTCGGCATAGCATCCATCGTTATAATTGGTATAGAGACGTATGGAATCCGCATCATATCTGCTGATAAGGTAATCAACAGGATCTTTAGCCACGGGTTTATCAATATCTTCTGCCAAATATCCTATATTACGCACACAGCCTGCTGCTATGAGCGCTATCAGCAAGGATGCGAGTACTATTCTGATTTTTATCGTCTTTGCATCAGCCTTCGTTGCTGAAGAATCCTTAAACTTTGCATCCTTCAAATAGCACGCAAGCGGGAAGCCTGAACATATAACGAATATAGGGAATCCTCTTGTTGCAGACAGCGTGAGATACAGGGGCCCGAGCGTCAGCAGTATGTAACGAAGTGTGGTTTTACCTTTTCTGAAGCATATGTACGTAAGCGCAACTGCAAGTATGTATCCGAAAATGAATTTTCCGAAAGGACTCTTGATATCGGGCACCTTCATTTCGTCAACGAGAACGTTGATGGCATCGACTCCGTAGGAACGCAGAAGATATGTCATGGCGTTTGCGCCGTAGGGATTGATAAAACCGAATGCTGTCATAGACGCGGCTGATAAGCATAGCGGAAACGCCTTGTAGCCTGCGCCTGAAAGCATTTTTGTCCTGAACGGCACTGCATCCAGAAGATAGGGCAGCATGAGTACGAAAATCATGGGCCACATTGATGCGTGCAAGTTTACCATGAGCAGTGATATCATGGGCAAAACGAACAAATTACGCGTTCTTCCGTTCTTTGCGTAGCTTTCCAATACAAGCAGCTCTGCAGTCATAAGAATGAAAGAAAATATCTGAGGTCTGGTTACTATATGGAATAACAGAAAGCTTCCTGTCAGAACCGAAATACCATAAGATACTTCAAAGTTTTCATCAGAAGCGATCATACAGATCTTATAAATCAAAAACAGTATCACCACATATGAAATGTATACCATCAGTACAAGCCCAAAACGTCCGAGCATACTGTAGCTTGTCCAGAACATAACGCTGGACAGCCATTGCTGCATAACAAACTCAAGACCTTCATGTATGGTAAAGGGTTCTATATAGGGTATCCCGTTCTGAAGCACATAACGACCGTGGTTCAGTATAAACCAGATATCGTTGTTGAGAAGGGGGGGTGAGAGCCGGTATCACAAGGAAAAACAGCAGGAACAGCTTCTGCCACTTTTCAGGTATTACGCTTTTTGCGGATTTTAGTTGATTCATATCAAATCCTTGTATTCTACAGCTTTAATGATGTTGGCAGGGGCACTGCCATGTTACTGCGCGGAACTTTCTTCCTCGTGATATTCCTGCTCGGTATTTACTGCCCAGATGGCTGATTTGTCATGACTGCCGGCTTTTATGGTGCGCACGGCCTCTATGGCAGAGAGCATGGAGTGATCCATGTTGTTGTAGCGGTGCTGTCCGTTGCGGCCTATGCAGTAGAGATTTTCAAAGTCGTCAAGGCAGCTGCGGACGGTGTCGAACTGTGCATAGGAGCCGAAGTAGGCAGGATATGCCTTCTTGACCTTGAGCCTTACCGTATCCAGGACATCACTGCGATCCGCGACACCTATCTTTACCAGCTCGTCGAGAGCCATGGCGGTAAACTGCTCGTCGCTCATCTCCCACATCTCATCGCCCTCATTGCAGAAGTATTCAAGGCCTATCCAGACTGTATTCTGAGGATCTGCCACCATGTAGGGAGACCAATTGTTGAACACCTGTATGCGGCCCATCTTTACGTCGAATTCCTGAACGTAGATCCAGGTGTCCGGAACTATGTCGGAAAGTGTCTGTATCTTGCTGGTGTTCTTGATCTTAAGCTTGTTAAGGAGCACGCCTACGGTGATGAAATCTCGGAACGGCAGCTCGTGGGCTATGGTCCTGACGTTTTCGTCATCAACTGCAGGGCCCAGGGCATCTATGAGCTCGGGTACGGGCATGGAGGATATGAAATGATCAGCCTCGATGCGTCTGACCTCGTTTCCGCATCTGACATTGACTGCACTGATGACACCGTTTTCGGACTCGAAGCCGATTACATCGGATTCCATGAGCACGGTTCCGCCCATTTCCTCTACTCTGGTGCGCATGAGCTCCCAAAGCTGGCCGGGGCCTTTTTTGGGATAATTGAAGCTTTCGATCAGCGAGGTCTCCACTGCTCCGCCTATGTGCAGGAACTTTTTGACTGCGGAAGTGAGCGCCTTCATCAGCGAGAGACCCTTGATGCGCTGCTCGCCCCAGTCAGCGCTGATATCAGCGGGGGCACGCCCCCAGACCTTCTCCGTGTAATCCTTGAAGAACATGCCGTAAAGGGTGCGTCCGAAGCGGTTGATCATGAAATCTTCGAGATTGTTTTCTTTGCGTTTGAAGATGCAGGACCAGATATAGCCCACTCCTGCCTTGAAGGTATTCCAGATGCCCAGATTGAACACAGTCTGGGGCTTGATGGATATGGGATAATCGAAGAACTTGCGAAGATAGAATATGCGGGATACCCTGTTTCGCTGAAGAAAGACTTCGTCCTCGGTCTCGGGATCGGGGCCGCCGGGGGAAAGCTCCACGTCGCGGCCCAGCACCTTGTCATCGAAGGAGGGTGCACCCTGCAGGGGCATCAGCTCCTTCCACAGGTCAGTTACTTCTTTGCTCTTGGAAAAGAAGCGGTGGCCGCCTATGTCTATCCTGTTTCCGTTATGCTCTGCGGTACGTGAGATGCCGCCTACATAGTCCTCCTTTTCTATGACTATTGGTTTGATATCAGTTTCCTTGAGAAGGGTGTAGGCTGCGGTAAGGCCTGCAGGGCCAGCTCCTATGATTACAGCGTTTTCAGACATTTGATTCTCCTTATATATTATTGTTATTTTATTGCATCGTTTTCGGGGGTCTTTTTATCGAAGATCAGAATTTTCCTGGCAAAGTAATTCCACAGCGTCACCAGACCGGTCATGAACACCTTTGTCAGCTTGTAGTATATACCAAGCCTGTCTGCCAGAAGATACATGCCGAGCTCCGTAAACCCCAGACCTATGACGCCTACGGCTGCAAATACTATCATATCTCTGAGCGTTCTGCCCTTGTTAGTTCCCTTTGCAGATAAAAATACGAATACCAGAGACAGCACGTAATTGACTGCAAGGCCTGCGACAAAGCCTATGGCAGTGGCTAAGTACAGCCCGTATCTGACACCGTTGAGCAGCAAATCGTAAGACACTGTCAGTGCGCCGTAATCTGCCAGAAAGCTGATAAACCCCACAGCAAGATAGCGCATGAATTCCAATATGAAATCCCGTTTCTTTTCTAATATATCCTTGATCAAGTGCGGCCTTCTTTCTCCGGTTTCGGGCATTTCTCCACGCTGCTTTTTCGGTGGAGGAATACAATATGCAGACATACTTAATAAGTATAACATAGCAATTATACACAGTATACTGTTTTGTGATAATCTGTACTGAATAATTTACAATGATTGTCCGAAAGTTTATTGAACTCTTCATGTAAATATGTGAGATAGTCCGCCTGTCCGAAGGAATGCGGAAATTGACTGCCGCAGAAAACAGCCCATAGAGGTGATTTCCGAAACTGCCTATAATCATTATGCAATAATGTATACGCAGCTCCGCTTTTTTTAGCAATACAAAAGACAAACCCGAAAAATATGCTGCCTCCCGGCTAAACAGTTTTTTTCAACTGTATATCCGGGAGGCAGCATATCAAATTCAGTTTTGTTTTCAGTTTTACCCCGCGCCGCGAATGCGGGGATACTTTTCCGTGCTGCCTGTTTTATACGATCAGCCGTTGTTTCTCTCGTTTTCTCTTTTGATCCTGAAACCTACGGCGTTGCGCAGATAGCTGAGGTAATCTCCGTCCTGACTCATGGATTTTCCCGGAGCATCGGACAGCTTGGCAACGGGACATCCGTTGACATACTGCAGCTTGATCACGATGTTCAGGGCGTCCTCATCTGTATCGTTTGTAACGAAGGTGCCTATGCCGAAGGATACCTTGACCCTGTCCTTGAAGTAGTCATAGAGGGCCTGTGCTCTGTCAAAGTCCAGGCTGTCACTGAACAGCAGGGTCTTGGTCCTGGGGTCTGCGCCGTATTTTTTGTAGTGGGCTATGATCTTTTCCCCCCATTCGTAGGGGTCGCCGCTGTCGTGGCGGACGCCTGTGTAGTTGTTGACCATGGATCGGTTAAAATCCAGCAGGAAGATGTCCGTGGTGATGGTGTCTGTCAGGGCGGTTCCGTTATCACCCTTGTATTCATCGTACCAGTCTGCCATAGCATAGTGGTTGGTGTAGGCCAGGGGTATTGAGTCTATTCCCTGATACATCTGCACGAACTCGTGGGCATAGGTGCCTATGGGAGTCAGGTTGTACTTCTTTGCCAGATAGACATTGGAGGTTCCGACGCAGTTATCTGTCTCTTTTGTGAGCCTTCTGATGACCTCGTCGTTCCATTCTCTGGAAAGCCTTCTGCGGCAGCCGAATTCCGCGAATTTGAATGTGTACTTGCCGCTTCTGAACGCCTCGATCTTCTCGTTGAGCCTTTCCTCCGCGGAGGCCTTAAGCTCGGCGTAATCGTACTTCATGCGGAAATACACCTCGTTGATGATTTCCAGCAGGTAAATCTCGAACTGCATTGCCGAAAACAGCGGGCCGTTCACCACGACGGACAGCTCTCCGTTTTCACTGAGCCCTGTATGCACATATTCCCTTATGGGGTGCCAGAGCTTGAGAAATTCAACATAGTCGCTCTTTATGAATCTTATGGAGCGAAGATAGTTCAGCTCATCCTCTGTAAAGCGCAGACTGCAGAGGTGGTCGATCTGGGCGTTTATTTCTTCGAGCATGTCGGCTGTGAAAACCACATTTTCGTTGCGGCATTTGAAGAAATACTCGCCGTTGAGATCCGTATGCTTGTGGAAAATGACCTGGTTCATATTGAACTTGTAAAGGTCGGTGTCCAGCAATGAAATGACTATAGGATCAAGCTTCATTTTGTGCCTCTCTAAATACTTTTAGTCTGTATGTTGTCCGCCGATGCCAGCACCTGCTGCCTCAGCTCCCCGAATCTGTCCCAAAGGCGGGGATCGGTATACTTCTGCCAGTTCTGAAGATCTCCGTCAGCCAGATATTTCCTGAGCATCGATGCGGAAATGTCTATGGTCTTGGGAACGTTGATTTCATCTATGCTGCCGCTGTACCAGCTCTGCCGGCGGCTTTCCTCTCCGGATACAATCAGGTCAGGATCCTTGCCGAGATGCTGACGAACGTTTTCCAGCACGTAATCGCCCCATTTTCTGGTATTGCCCACGCCTATGTCCGGCAGGGGGAGTATGTGGAGCCTGTCGCCGTATATGCTGCGGAGCAGCTCACGTCTGGTCTCATAGCTGAAGGGGTTGGTTGCTGTGCCTGATTCCTGGGAGGAGCCTATGAAGACCAGCACCTCGCTGCAGTTTTCAAGGGCAGTGTCTATGATCTGCTGATGCCCCAGATGAAGGCCCTGGAAGCGCCCGAGCACCAACCCGAGCTTTTCTGAGGGGACAAAGGAGGGCATAAGCTGCAGCTTGAACAGATTCGCCTTGTGGCGTCTGTCTATGTTCGCCTTTTTTTCTTCGTCGTCTATAAGGCCCGTGCGTATGTAGCGGTCCAGCTGGGCATAGGTAAAGCCCAGATTGTCCTCGTCGGTTTTGCCTGTAAGCCCGTCGGAGGGCTTTTTTTCTATCAGATCTTCGGGAAGACCCAGCAGCCTTCCGATCTCCTTGACCTCGGCTACGGTAAGATGGCAGCAGGGGCTGAAGTCTCCGGCAGCGTCACCGTACCTTGTGGAATAGCCTACCCAGTCCTCGGAAAGATTGCAGGTGTTTGCCACTCTGCCGTTGCAGCTTTGGGATACCGCATAGAGCGTGGACATTCTGATCCTTGCGGGCAGGTTTATCAGAGTCTGGGCGCTGAGCTCCAGGGGGATGGCCTTTTTGATACCTTCCACGGCGTCCTGAATATTTACCACATAATACCTGATTCCCAGGTGTTCTACAAGCTCATAAGCATATTTTATGTCGGGCTGCTCTCCGCAGGGCATGAGCACTCCTATTACACGGTCTTTGCCCAGGGCTTCTGCACACAGGGCGGCTACAACGGAGCTGTCCTTGCCGCCGGAAATACCTACAACGGCATTGCAGCCGGGGCCGTTTTGCTCGAAAAATTCCCTTATCCAGCTTACGCAGCGGTCTTTTGTTTCTTTGGTATCAAACATTTATATCACGTCTATCTGGCAGAACTGCATGGTAGTCAGAGCTGCTTCGTGGGATGCGGGAGTGACTCCTGCGCAGCAGTCCTTGAATACCGTAAATGTTTCTTCGGGAAAATTCGCCTTGAGCATCAGCGCGTTGGATACCACGCATATGTCGGTGCAAAGGCCAAGCAGCTGCACCTCGAAGGCTTCGCCTGCGGCGGCCTGCTCTATGAGTCCGGGCAGGGCGGTGCTGCCGAAAGTGAGCTTTTCCACCATGGTGCAATCCTTGCCCTCCAGGGCCTTTTCCACATCGGCGTTGAGCTTCCAGCCGTCAGTGCCCTTGATGCAGTGGGCTACGGGAAGCTTCTTTCCTTCGGAAGTTTCGGGATAGTTGTCAAAATGGGTGTCCAGGGTGGCAAATATCTTGCCGTCGAATGCCCTGATTTTTTCGCATACTGCGGGTACTATGGCGACTGCCTCGGGTGTGCCCAGGCTTCCGTCCACAAAGTCCTTCTGCATGTCTACGACTACGAGGAACTGTTTCATTGTAATACCTCCGTAATTATACAAAAGCGGTATTTACATGCCGCTACAGGATCAGGTTTTTCCCGCTCATCTGAGAGGGCTGCTCCAGACCCATAAGGCTGAGAAGGGTGGGCGCCAGGTCGCAGAGGGCTCCGCCCTCGCTGAGCTTAAGGCTGCCCGCGCCCTGAATGATAAGGGGTACAAGGTTAGTGGTATGAGCCGTCATGGGATGACCGTCCTCCATCATGCTTTCGGCATTGCCGTGGTCTGCTGTTATCATCAGGATACCTCCGGCCGCTTTTATGGCACTGCTGATCCTGCCAACGCAGGCATCCACGGTCTCAACAGCCCTGACGGCTGCTTCCATGGAGCCGGTATGTCCCACCATATCGCAGTTGGCCAGATTCATTATTATAAGATCGAAGCGCTTCTGCTCTATGCATTCTATGACCTTGTCGGTGACCGGGAGGGCGCTCATCTCGGGCTGCATATCGTAGGTGGCGACCTTGGGCGAGGGCACCAGTATGCGTTCCTCTCCCGCATAGGGCTCTTCTATGCCTCCGTTGAAGAAAAACGTTACATGGGCGTATTTTTCGGTTTCAGCTATGCGGAGCTGGGTCCTGCCAAGGCTGCTGATGTATTTGCCCAGGGTGTTTTCGAGGCTCTGGGGCTTAAAGGCTATATGCACATTGGGAATGGTGGCGTCGTAGCTGGTAAAGCACAGATAATACAGCTTTTGAGGGAAGTATCTGCGCTCGAAGCCGTCCATCTGCGGGTCTGTAAGGCTGCGGGTGATCTCTCTGGCTCTGTCCGGCCTGAAATTGAAGAATATAACCGCGTCCTCTGACTTGATGGTTTTCGCCCCGTCCAGGAATACAGGGCTCACGAATTCATCGGTCTCTTCTCTGCCGCGGGCATCCTTCATGGCGCTCTGCCAGTGGTCTGCCTTAAAGCCCTCGCCAAGAGTCAGGCAGTCGTAGGCCTTCCGGACTCTGTCCCAGCGTTTGTCTCTGTCCATGGTGTAGAATCTGCCGCTGATGGTGGCTATGCGTCCGCAGCCTGATTCCCGCAGCTTGTCGTCCAGCTGCTGAAGATAGGTCTCCGCACAGCTTGGGGGAACATCTCTGCCGTCCAGTATGCAGTGGACCTGAACATCCTTAATGCCATAGGACGCAGCCATGTCAATAAGCGCAAACAGATGCCTGATGTGTGAATGCACGCCGCCGTCGGAAAGCAGTCCGGCCAGGTGCAGGGTGCAGCCCGTGTTACAGGCATATTCCATGACCTTGCAAAGCTCTTCGTTTTTGAAGAATTCACCGGTTTTGATGCTGTTTGTGATCTTGCTAAGCTCCTGCCATACCACACGGCCCGCGCCTATGTTGGTATGACCCACTTCGGAATTTCCCATCTGGCCTTCGGGAAGCCCGACATATTCTCCGCTGGCATTGATCAGCGTATTGGGGCAGTCTGTCAGAAGCCTGTCTATATTGGGAGTATTTGCGCTGCTTACGGCGTTGTACTGCCCGGGAGCAGCGATCCCGAAGCCGTCCATTATAAGGAGCATTGTTGTATCAGACATATTCACACCTCCATATAGTCCATTAATTTTACCACATTAGCGGCCCATGTTGTATAATAAATCTACGGAGATCGATACTTATGAAATGGACTGACGCACAATACGATGCAATAAATGCCGACGGCTGCGGACTTTTGGTTTCCGCGGCTGCAGGCTCGGGAAAGACAGCCGTGCTGGTTGAAAGGGTAACGAGGCTGGTCATCGAAAAGGAGACCGGTCTTGAGCGCATGCTCATAGTCACCTTCACAAATGCCGCCGCGGCGGAGATGAAGGAAAAAATATATAAAAGTCTTACAAAAGCTCTGGCTCAGACCGACAGCGGAAGCGACAGGGCTGCCTATCTCAGACGCCAGATCAACGGCATGGCCAATGCAAAGATATGTACCTTCCACAAGTTCGCCATGAGCATTCTGAGGGATTACTATCAGGTGATAGGCGAAAAGCCCGGTTTTTCCGTGTGTGACGATGCCAGGCGCCAGCTTTTTCTGACCGAATCCATGAACGAGCTCTTTGAGGACTGCTTTGCAAAAAAGGATGAAGATTTTCTGTTTCTGATGGACAGATATACAGATTCCAAGGACGATGAGGCTCTTCGCAGGCTCATATCGGACTTCCGCGAGTTTCTGCAGAGCCTGCCGTATCCCGGAGAGTGGGCGGAGGACATGGCAGAGGGACGCCTGTTTGATACAGAAGCGGTAATAGGTCGTGTCAGAGACGATGCCCTGGTCAGATTCAGACTTATGAAGGGCTATCAGCAGCAGTGCGTGGACATGCTCACAAGGGCTCAGGACCCTGGGTCGGGCAGCATTGCGCCCCGGCGCATAGCCAATCTTCAGGCAGACGCGGATGGCATAGACGCGGTTATATACGCCCTTGAAAACGGCTCCCTTCAGGACGGCATAGACGCGGTAAACGCGTTCAAAAGAGTTCGCAATTCCAATATTCCCTCGGAGAACCTGGTCTGGAACCTTGTAAAGGACAGCATAGAGCCCTTCAGAGATAATGTTAAGGCTCTTTTGGACGATGTTCAGAAGCAGACCGCAGGACTTTCCCGGGAGGCTCTGGAAACGGAAAAAGAGCTGATGCTGCCTTATCTGAGGGCCTTGAAAAAGATGGCAGAGGAGCTGGATCTGCGCTATGCCGCAAAAAAGAGGGCTGCAGGCTTTATAGACTATTCGGATATGGAGCATTTCGCCCTAAAAATTCTGGAAAACGACAGGGCTGCGGAAGAATACAGGCAGCAATTCGATTATATTTTTATTGACGAGTATCAGGACAGCAACACAGTTCAGGAGGAGCTGATACGCCGCATATCCAGAGAAGACAATCTCTTTATGGTCGGCGATGTTAAGCAGTGCATTTACAGGTTCAGGCTGGCTGACCCGGGTATTTTCCTGGGCAAGTACAAGAGCATCAAGGCAGGAAGGATGCCATCCTCCAGGGTGATAGATCTGAACAGCAATTTCAGAAGCAAGGCTCCGGTTATAGACCTGGTAAACGGCGTGTACAGCGTGCTCATGCGCCCCGAGACCACCGGAATAGTATACGATGAGGACGCGGCTTTAAGGGAGGGTGCCCCCTATACAGGCCCCTATACCTATGAGCCCGGGCTATATCTTGTGGAAAGAAACCTCCTTGAGGACGAGGCCTCCGGCCCTGCAGAGGGCGAGGCTTCCTCCGTGTCTTCAGGCGGGGATGATACGGATTTCGGCGCTCAGCTTGCCGAAGAGCTGGCAGATATGAAGGCTGCGGACTTTGATGCGGCGCAGGCGGTAAGGCTTATAAAGGCCCACCACGGAAAGACCGTGATCCATACCGGGGACGGAGACAGACCTCTGGAATACAGGGATATGGTTATACTGCTGCCTCAGGTTAAGGGTGTCGGGGAAATATACTATTCCGCGCTGGCTGATGCGGGCATTCCCGTGTACATGGAAAGAAACGAGGGTTATTTCAATACTCCCGAGGTAGCCGCGGTGCTGAATCTGCTCAGGATCATAGACAACGGCAGCAAGGATGTGTCCCTGATAAGCGTTCTGAGGTTTCCCGTATTCGGCTTTACGGACGAGGAGCTTGCCCGGATCAGGATATATGCAGACAAATGCTTTCCCGAAAAATACCGCTGGCCCTTTTACAAGGCCTTCGGGCTCTATGCCCGTCAGGGCAGCGACGAGCTTCTCCGCGCCAGATGCGGGGATTTTCTGGACAAGCTTCAGCAGTGGCGCAGGCAGTCAAGATATATGCCTATGGGCAGCTTTCTGTGGGATCTGATCAACGACACGGGACTGCTCAGCTTTATTACGGCACTGCCCGGAGGGCCCCAGCGCAGGGCAAATCTGAGGGCCCTGGTGGAAAGAGCGGCGGATTTTGAGGCCGGCAGCGCCGTGGGGCTTTACGGTTTTATCAGCTACATAGAGGCCGTTAAAGACAAGGTGGATGTGGGCGAGGTCAAGATATTCTCCGAAGATTCCGACGCAGTGCGTATTATGACCATACATAAGAGCAAGGGGCTGGAGTTTCCGTTTGTGCTGCTTTGCGGCATGAACAAAAAACTGAGCGGCAATTCAGGCAGAGGCGCAAGGAAATGGGCAGTCTACCATAAGGACATGGGCTGCTGCATGCAGCTTGTCAATCCCAAAACAGGGGTGTGCTTTAAGCCTGCCGCGTTTAAGCTGATGGAAAGACAGCAGGAGGCGGAGACTCTTGCGGAGAAGATCAGGCTTTTGTATGTTGCAATGACCAGGCCCAAGGATATACTCTATATCACTGCCGCGGTAACAGATGCCGCAGGAATAATGAGCAGACCCAAAAAGCTTCCCGGAGATCTTAAGGGTGCCTCGACCTATCTGGATCTGCTGCTGTTTGCCGAGCCCCGTATTAATATCGAGAGGGTTACCGCAGAGGACCTTTCAGGCATTATAAATACGGAAAAGGAGCGCAGGGCCGATCTGAGCAGGCTGCTGGATGAGGGCTTCGGGCTGGATATGTCTAAGCTTCCGTTAAGCCTCGAAGAGCTCAGGCTGCGCGTGGATTTCGATCCCCGGGCCTTTGAAAACTCAACTCAGAAGCGCAAATACAGCGTATCCCAGCTGGCCGAGATCGAAAGACTCAGGCATCCTGAGCTTGCTCCCTACAAGAGCTCTCCTGCGGTGCCTTCATTTATAAGCCCTGTGCGAAGGCTCAGCGGAGCTGCCAGAGGTACTGCCTATCATACGGTAATGGAGCATATTCCGTTCTGCGCCGAGGGAAAAAGCCCGGAGGATATCGCTGCATTCATACAGTATCTCCGGGACCGGTTCATACTCGACCCCCGGGAGGCCCGGTCAGTGGATCCTGCCAGGATAGCGGCGTTTTTCAGCTCGGATATAGGGCGCAGAGCCTGCAGGGCAGAAGAGCTTTACAAAGAGTCATCGTTTACTCTCAGGGAGCTTTACGAGGGCAGGGAGATCATGGTACAGGGTACCATAGACTGCTGTTTTCTCGAAGATGACAAGTGGGTGCTGGTGGATTACAAGAGCAATTACATAGACCCTGAAGATATAGAGGAGGCCATGAAGGAGCTGAAGATAGCCTATCTGCCCCAGCTCAGGCAGTACAGGCTTGCTCTGGAGAAGATAAGCGGAAAAACAGTCAAAGAAGCCGTGCTTTATCTGTTCGGTCAGAACAGAGAGCTTCGGATCGAATAGGAGGAAAAAATGAAACAGGCTTTTATTAACGGGATAATACTTGACGGCACCTTGGACATGGAGCCGCTGGAGGATTTCTGCGTGCTTACTGACGGCGGTGTGATCTCGGATATCGTTCCTTCCGAGAATCTGCCCGAGGAGTACAAAAAGATCGACCTCGGCGGCAAGTACATAATGCCAGGTCTTATCAACATGCATGTACACATCCCCGCCACAGGCAAGCCGGAAAAGAAAAAGAGCGATCCCGCAAAGAAGGTCAGATTTCTGATGAGCAACCCGGTCACCAGGGCCATAGTCGGAAAGATGTATCAGAGCTATGCCAGGACAGAGCTTATGAGCGGCGTAACTACACTCAGAAGTGTGGGCGGCGTAACTACCTATGATACTCAGCTCAGGGACAAAATCGCCGCAGGCAGCTGCGACGGCCCCAGGATACTTGCAGGAGACATGGGCGTTTCCGTACCCGGGGGACATATGGCGGGTTCTCTTGCCTACGAGGCTACCAGTGCCGAGGAGGCTGTAAATTATGTGAAGATCATAGCCGAAGCCAAGCCCGACATCTTAAAGCTCATGATCACCGGCGGCGTTCTGGATGCCAAGGTCAAGGGAGAGCCGGGCGAGCTCAAAATGCCGGCAGAATATGTCAAAGCCTGCTGCGATACGGCTCACGGGCTGGGGATCAAGGTCGCCGCCCATGTGGAGAGCCCCGAGGGCGTAAAAACTGCTCTGGAAAACGGAGTGGATACCATAGAGCACGGCGCTAAGCCCGATGAGGATATCATAAGGCTTTTCAAAGAGAAAAATGCCGCGCTGATATGCACCATCTCTCCGGCTCTTCCCTATGCTCTCATGGACAGAAGCATCAGCGGAATTACCGAGACAGAGCAGTACAACGGCAACGTGGTGTTCCGCGGCGTTATCGACTGTGCCAATGCCTGCCTGGAGGCAGGGATACCCGTAGGCCTTGGTACCGATACGGGCTGCCCCTATATAACCCATTATGATATGTGGAGGGAGCTGTACTACTTTACCAAGTATTGCAATGTAAGCAATGCCTTTGCCCTGCATACCGCAACTATGGTAAATGCCTCCATAGCGGGAATCGATGATATTGCGGGCTGCATATCTCCGGGAAAAAGCGCTGATTTCGTGGTTACCGAAAAGAACCCTCTGGAGGATATCTGCGCACTGCGCAATATAAGCATGGTCGTGACAAGGGGCAAGGTATTCGATGCTCCTTACGTTAAAAAGATGGAAGAGGTCGAAACAGAGCTGGATAAGCTGATGTAAGCCTGAATATCCCTGCGGCCGCCAAAAGGGGCAGGGTATCCGGTCGTATGCACGGCCCGGGCGGCATGTCGCCATGGCCGCCCGTATCAGCGCATCTTATCAAGTCCGCAAGTGTGCACGGAAACGGACTATTCCTCCGGGGACAGCTTTTCTATGCCTCTGTCTGTGATCCAGTCGTAAATGCGGCGGACCTCCACGTTGGTCATGGTGATGCCCCTGGACATTTTAGTGTGATCCTCGGACCAGTCTCTGATATCGAATTTGGGCTTGTTTGCGTTCCAGGATACGATGTTGAACTCCCTTGACCAGCCGCTGGCATTGGTTCTGAGGGTGCCTATGTGCTCGATGATCTGAAAGCTGAGAGGCTCGGAAGCTCTGGCAGAGGCGTAATCCTCCGCAGCTTCCTGCAGGATGCGGTTGTAGTCTTTTTCCATGTTTATCTGAGTTTCTCCTTTTCTGAATATTGCCCTCGCCGCAGGTAAATATTACCATTAAATAATATTAATGTCAATATTTAACATTTAAATAACCGGAGGTTTTTATGTCCGCGGAAAAAAAGGAAAGCAGTTATTTAACAAGCTCTCAGCTGCACATAATAGGCATGGCTCTGATGTTTGCAGACCATTGCTGGCACACGCTGTTTCCTTCATATATATGGCTTACGGCAGCGGGAAGGGCTGCCTTCCCGATTTTTGCCTTCATGGCAGCCGAGGGTTATGTACACAGCTCAGATGTCAGAAAATATATCAGGCGCATGCTGCTTTTTGCCCTGATATCGGAGATACCCTTTGATTTTATGGTCGGCGGATCGGTCTTTTATCCCTTTCACCAGAACGTGATGTGGACCTTTTTTATCGCTCTCAGTGCCCTTTATTATTCCGAAAAGATCTCAGGACCCTCACAAAATGAAGGCCCGGACTTGGGCACAAGGCTTATACGGGGAGCCGTTCTGACCGTGGGAGTACTGGCGGGCTTTGCATTCCTGACCGATTACAACGGAGCAGGGGTGCTGCTTGTCTACCTGTTTTATTTCTTCCGCGGAGATGGGCTTGTCAACAGAGCTGCGCAGTTTCTGGGCATGTACTATATAAATGTTGAAATGCTGGGTGGCTACATGATAAACGTTGAGCTTTTCGGCTTTGAGATGGAGCTTATCCTTCAGGCCTTTGCCATGTTCGCACTGATACCCATATGGCTTTACAACGGAGAAAAGGGCAGCAGATCCAAGGCTTTTCAATATTTCTGCTACGGCTTTTATCCGGCGCACATGCTGCTTCTTTATCTTGCAGCGCGTTTTGTTTTCTGAAGAGGATAAAGGGGTTGTGAAAAAATCAGCCCTTAAAAACAAAGGAGGACCAAGAGTTCAATGAGCTCAAGGTCCTTCTTTTGTGTTAAAATTAGTGTGTGAAAACAATTTCAACTTCTTTAGATTTTAAATTAAAACAGGCAATAATGCCACTGTTTGTTTCAGATTTTCCGGACATTTCTATATAAGCTATTAGCGTGGGCTGCATTAAGCAGTCCTGCCCTTTCTAAAAGAGCTTTTCGGGGCTCTCTGCGGGCAGCTCCGGGAAGGCCTCTGCCACCTGCGGACAGGTAATGTATCCCTTGTAGGTGTTCAGACCCTTCATCAGCGCGCTGTCCCTTCTGCATGCCTCCTCTGCTCCG
>JAZRXE010000064.1:0-17030 GCA_045600065.1 Anaerovoracaceae bacterium | reverse complement strand
CGCAATTGCACTGTCAGTCGCTTCGGTACCTGTAACGATCCTGAGCGTGTATGCGTCCGATGCCTCTGCGAACGCAGCGGTCGGGATCAGAGACAGGATCATCAATACCGAAAGAAGAATACTGAGTAGTCTTTTTCTCATTCTTTTTTCCTTTCTAAAAAATAATCGTTATGTAATCAGACATCCGGTCTGTCGTACAGAACTGAAAATGGCATTATTGGTACAAAACACCATTATTTCTATATTATTTTACCCCCCCCCCGAAAAATATGCAAGCCAATAGAAAAATTAATATTAATGAATATTAAATTTCTATTATTCCATGAAGTTCATTTCATAAAAACATATGATAAGAAATCTCTTTTCATTAAAAAAGCTGAAGCCATATCACTCCAGCCCTTGTATCTCAATTATTCGGTACAAAGCCTTTTTTCAGGCTCCCCACCGTATTCGAACATTCACTTTTCTTAACGGTTATTTCAAACCGTATATGAACAACAGGCACCCGTTACTGTGCCGGATCCGAACCGGAAAATTCCGGGACCACATCCGTAAATTCGGTATCCGGGAAGACTTCTCCGTAGAGCTTCAGGCAGAAGCCCCAGTCTTCGTAGGGCTCGAGTTTCCGGATCTGGGCAGCCTCGGCGTGCAGGGTGACCGTCTCGGAGACCGGCTCCCCACGGTCGTAAGCGGTCTCGACAGCCACGATATATCCTTCTGCTGCAGTGCCGTGATCGGATCGCAGCCTTCGGAAACGCTCAAAGACCGGCCGTCCCGGAAGATGACCAGGACTACCCGGTAGCGAGATTCCTCGCCGTAAGCCTAGATGGCCCTGCTCAAAGCATCGGACACGAACACACCGCCGTTTTCCACAGCCATGTCCGGAGCCGGATCTCCTGAAAAGTTGCTGATCATCCCCTTTCGATCAGATATCTGCGCAGCCGGGCTCTGGTGCGGCTCAGATCTGCGGCGATGCTCTGCAGGCTGTCCGTATACCACACACGGCGCACAAAAAGCACCCGTCTGCGGGTCTCCAGACCGGCCAGAAAATCGTTGACACATTCCTCCGGATCCGCGGGGCCCAGCATGTTGGCCGCCAGCCGCCTGCACAGCGGACCGTACTTGTCCTGTGCCTTTGCCTGGGCATCCGGATTTCTGCGCTGAAACAGCTTTATTATCTGATCATCTTCCAAGAGCCTGCCTCCTTTCCTGCGTATCCACCCATACAGACGCAGTCTGCCGGGCTTTATGACAGATCTCTGCAAAAAAAGAGCGCAAAGGCACTCTTTTTCTGTAAGGATCTAAAAATACGTTTCTATGTACTTGTCGAAGAAGTGCAGCAGATCCTGCATCTGCTCTTCGGAAAGATCGTAGCTGATCTGCCTGCCATCGGAATAGTACAGGGAACAGCCCCGGTCATCCCCCCGGTAGATCTCCGGTGAGGCAGGGATGCTCAGCTCCGCACACTTGCCCATCACGGGTATCCATAGCTCTTCGGATACCTCTTTGCTCAGGCTCAGCTCTTTGCCGTCCCTTCCGGGATAATAGGCAAAAAAGTACCAGCCGTCGTCATAGCCGCCAGGCATGGTCTTCAGGCTCATCTGGAAGGAGCGATGCCTCCTGCTGCCGACGGCACCCTCGAACACGTACACGCCGGCGATCTGCGGAGGATCGTAGAACGGGATCTCCCGGCCTGCGGGATCCGCGGCTTCGGACATCAGCTCGGAGAGCGTACGCCAACGTCGGTCGGATGGTATGTAATACTGCACGCGCTGCCAGGTGCTGCCGTCGTTCCAGGTTAGGGCAAACAGAGAATCATCTCCGCCGTCCAGGACCATGAGCCGTTCCCCCTTGCCGTTCTTGTCCGATGATTCTTGCGGCCGGATCTTCACCGGTTCCAAATAGGGACTGATCTGCATCACCGTGTCTTCGATCTGCGCCCAGAGGGCTTTGTCATACGGGCAGTTGTCTTTTCGGACGTATTCCTGCTTATCCGGATCGAAAAAACAGCCATGGAGAAGTTCTTCTTCCATGATATCGAACTCCTCGTCTGCCCCGTACATAGTACCGCTGTGGTAGCTGTATTCCACCCGTACCAGCTTTCCGGGGGCCGTATAATAGCCGGCCGGGGCATAGGGACCGGTCACCGGGCTGCCGGAAGACCCGGTCTCCGGCACCGGCGGAACAGCCGGCTGCTGTCCGGAACTGCCGCTGCAGGCTGCCAGAGCCAAACAGAGCACCGTACAGATCAACAGGGTCTTCATAAACTTCACCTTATGCTAAGCTTCCTTGACTACCACGGAAACGCCGTCGGGAATTACGGTCACCTTGGCGTCGGTCTTGCCGAGCATCTGCTCTGCCAGCTTCATGGCTTCATCCATGGAATGGGCAGGAGTCATGTGCAGAGATCTGATCAGCTCGTCTTCGGAATCGGAAATATACACCAGTCTGGCCTTCTGCAGCACTCTGACAAATATCTGAGCCTGCCACTGATCGGGCAGAGTCTGGTTCCTGTCCCTGGCCATCCAGCCGTCCATAAGTGCCTGGAGATCATCGCTTGCCTGCATCTCCTTGCAGAAAGCCTCTCCGCCATGACCGTCAGCGGACTTGCTGAGCATGATTATAACTCCGTCCTGATTAACGGTGCCCTCTGCTCCGGTCATGCCCTTTACGGACTGATAAACATTCTGATCCAGAGGATAACCGCCGTTAGTGCTGATGACTATATCGGAATATACCGGCTCCACGCAGCACAGACTCTCCAGGAAGCTGCAGCCGGCTTCGTGAGCCTGCACCAGATCGCCGGATACGCAGTGGATGATATCGTGGGCGCCGTTGAGGACTACATTTACGATGAACCTGAGTCCGGCATGCTCTGCTGCCCAGACCATGTCCTTGTGGATTGGGTTGCCCTCAAGTACCGCGGCTCTTGAGCAGGGATCTGCAATAAACTCCGAGCAATGATTAGCCAGAACGGTAGTCCTGCCTGCAACGCCGGGCAGTATGGACTTTCTTCCGCCGGAAAAGCCTGCAAAGAAATGCGGCTCGATAAAGCCTTCGGCGACCAGCAGATCCGCGTCCACAGCCAGCCTGTTGACCCAGCACTCTCCGCCGGAGGGCAGTATGCCCAGCATCACCTGATTCTCCACGTCATCGCAGTCGTGGACCACAATGTGCTCTTTTTCGACGATCTCAGGACCGAACTTGTCTATGAGCTCTTCCTTTCTGGTCTCTCTGTGGCAGCCGGTGGCGATCAGAATGGTAATGTCCGCATCGGGATTGCCCCTGCGTATCTCTGCCAGGATCTGAGGCATTATGATTCTGCTGGGAACCGGGCGGGTGTGATCGCTGGATATGACAGTGATCTTCTTCTTGCCCTTGGCAAGCTCTGCCAGGCTCTCAGAAGCGATGGGACATGCCAGAGATCCGGCGACCAGCTCCTCCTGGGTCTTGCCGGGATCATATTCTTCGATATGAGAAAGAAGGACACCGTTTACACGGGAATCGTCGATATCAAAGGGTAAGGAACCCTTTCCGTAGGGTAATTCAAAATGTGCCATATTGCCTCCTTGTATAATCCTCCGGCATTGACTCCGCCGGGACAGACCTTTGAATATATTTAGAATACCAAATAGAAAAGCACTCTACAAGCGGTAATCTTTTAGTATTGCGGCTATAGCGGCCTTGGACATTACCGGGTTTACCGCCTCTACGCTCTGAACGGTAAGCGCTCCGCAGGCAAGAGCGCAGTCCAGGGTATCCTCCAGGCTCAGCCCGTTTACGCAGCCGTGAACAAAGCCTGCCATAAAGCTGTCTCCGGCTCCGGTGGCGCTGGTCATGTTCAGAACGGGCTTAAGGCTGCGGAAGCACTTGTTTCCGAGAGCATCGATGTAAAAGCAGCCCTCATCCCCCATAGATACGGCCAGACAGCAGGTGCCCTGAGAGATGAGCTTTTCTGCGGCGGCTATCACCTGATCCTTGGTTTCCACGGGCTTTCCGCTGAGAACGCCCAGCTCCATGCGGTTGGGCTTTATGCCGTAAAAACGCCCGACCATGGGAATGATATTCTCCGCATAGGTGGATGATACCGGATCGACGAATATCCTTGTGCTTCCGCCCACCTTGTCCAGCAGATGCTCCATAAAGCTTACAGCCAGATTGGGATCGCAAACTATGGCTGCGGCACCCTTCAGAAATTCCAGATTGTCGTCGATATAGCTAAGCGGCAGAGTCAGCAGTATGCCCATATCGGCTATAGCCACCAGCAGATCGTTGTTGTCATCCAGCACTGCCAGGTAGGTCGAGCTGGTTCTGTCGGGGTTTACCATAATATACGTTGTGTCAACCCCCTGAGCTTTGCAGGATGCGAGAATGCCCTCTCCGAAAGCGTCATTACCGACAACCGACATCATGTATACCTTGTTTCCAAGCAGGGAGAGATTGGCTGCGATGTTGCGGCTTACCCCTCCGGCAGCCCCGGAAATAGCGCCCTTGTTTGAATCTGCCATTATCACAGGCTCCGTGCTGCGGCCCTGAATGTCGAAATTGGCTGCGCCTATGCAGACTATGTACCTTTCATCGTCCATTGATGCTCTCCTTATTGCTTATAGCATAGTAAAATATATATTGCTGAATGACTCCGCCAAAGCCCTTGTATCTATCGAAGGGGAAGCAGCCGCCATACTGTTCGTCTATCATGCGTGCGATCCAAACATCCACTGGAAAAGCGTCTATGCGGTGGTATCCGAACAAGGACACACAGTTTGCGACCTTGGGGCCTACCCCGGGAAGCTCCCTGAGCTTTTCCGAAAGAGTCTCATCGTCAAGCTCTGCCGCCTGCTTCAGATCAAAGCGCCCTTCTGCCACAGCCCTTGCGGTGCTGCTGATATACGGAGCCCTGTAGCCGAGGCTGCATGCGGCAAGCTGTTCTGAAGACGCGGCTGCCAGACTTTCCGCCGTAGGAAAGGCATAAAAGGGCTGTCCCTTCCTTTCGTCTATTTGCTCTCCGAAGCTGCTGCAGAGCACTGAGACGGATTTTTTTATCGCCGGTATATTCTTCCGCTGAGAGATTATAAAGCTTATAAGAGCCTCCCAGGGCTCCTGACGAAGTATTCTGATGCCCCTTCCCGCTTCCGCCGCCCGGGTCAGAAAGCCGTCCTCCGGGTCCACCGCCGCCCTGAAGGCCTGATAATCCGCGTCCATATCGAAATACTCTTTCCATATCTGCCGATATTCCTCGCTGCTGCAGTCAAAGAATGCACCCTCCGGCTCAGCATATATATCCAGAGCCTTGCCTCTTGCGATCAGCAGCCAGTGATCCTCAAAGGGATCCATGCGGAAACACTGCCCGCTTCTTGCGATCTTTTCAATAGACAGATCCGTAGATATTGCTTTGATCATATAAGTCCTTTACTATCGTGAAAAAACTTGTCTGTTTGGTTTGAAAATAATATAATACATTGTTATATTAATAAGAAGTACTTTATTGCAAAAAACAGGAGAAAACTTATGAGTAAAGTCATCATTCCCGAAGGATATAGAGCAAAGCTCAACAATTACGACACTCAGAAGGCCATTGGCATTATCCACAGTGTCTTCGAAAGAAACCTCAGCGAAGCACTGAATCTCAACAGAGTATCCGCTCCCCTGCTGGTAGAAGCCTTCACCGGCCTCAACGACGACCTGAACGGAGTTGAAAGAAAGGTCGATTTCGACATCAAGGAAGACGGCCGCCACTGCCAGGTGGTGCAGTCTCTGGCAAAATGGAAGCGCCAGGCCCTTAAGGACTACGATTTTTATGTAGGCAAGGGTCTTTACACCGACATGAACGCCATCAGAAGAGACGAGGATCTGGACAACCTGCACTCTGTCTATGTTGACCAGTGGGACTGGGAAAAGATCATCCGTGCCGAGGACCGTACCCTGGACTACCTCAAGGACACCGTCATAGCCATAGTCAATGCCATCTGCGATACAGAAGACATTCTCAGATCGCGTTTTCCCGCCCTTAACGAGCTGAGCCCCAAGGACCGCAATGTGTTCTTCATCACAACTCAGGAGCTGGAGGACATGTTCCCCGGGCTTACCCCCAAGGAAAGAGAGCACGAGATCACCAGACAGCATCATACCGTATGCCTTATGCAGATAGGCAAGGTGCTGGCCAGCGGCAAGCCCCACGACGGCAGAGCCCCCGACTACGATGACTGGGATCTCAACTGCGACATCCTGTTCTTCAACGAGATCCTGGGCAATTCCATAGAGCTTTCCAGCATGGGAATAAGAGTTACGCCCGAATCTCTGGACAGACAGCTCAACGCCTCCGGCCTCAACGAAAGAAGGAGCCTGAACTATCACAAGGCACTGCTTGCAGGCGAGCTTCCCCTCACCATAGGCGGAGGAATAGGACAGAGCAGACTTTGCATGCTGCTGATGGGCAACTGTCACATCGGAGAAGTGCAGTCCTCAGTCTGGGACGATTATACAAGAGAGACCTGCGCCAAAGCAGGCATTTTGATCCTGTAATACAGTCATGAGAACAGATATTTCCGGACAAAACAGCGGATATGTGAATTCACTGGTCCTCAGGCTCGCGGCCCTTGCGGCAGCTTTTCTGTCCCTGTGCGGAAAGCTGGGCATTATCGAAGGCCCCGCAGCCCAGATGGACGGCTTTGCCCTGCCCGTTTTCTGCTTTCTGCTGGCAGAAGGAGCAGCCCATACATCGGACCGCTTCCTGTATGCCCGCAGACTGCTGATCTTTGCCCTGCTGGCAGAGATACCCTACAACAGGCTTATGTTCGGCTATACCATAGATACCGACAGCCAGAACCCTCTGTTTACCATGCTTCTGGCCTATCTTCTGATATGCGCCGCGGAGGCTGTAAGAGAGCTTTCCGACAATCTGCTGCTTATACTGCTCTGCGAGTTCCTGGGAACAAGTGCCGCGGTCTCTGTGGGACGCATGCTGAGCCTGTCATACGCAAGCTATATCATTCCCTCTGTGGTGATATTCTACATTGCCATGCAGGTGAGCTACCCTGCCGTCACAAGATTTGCAGGCATAGGCTTCGTATGCTCGGGAATCAATTTCGGGAACCCCCTGAGCTTTGCGATTGCAGGCAAAACACTGTATTTACCCTCGTCCCTGCCTGTTCTGGCAGCCCTGCTGATGATACATATGTATAACGGCAGGCGCGGGCCCAATTCAACCACTGCCAAGGTGGCATTTTATCTCGCTTATCCGGCAATGCTGATGGCACTGCTGCATATTAAATAAGCTTACGGCGTATTCTCCAGATGCGCCGTTTAATTTTACAAAGAAACCGGAGGCATTAAATTGGAACAAAAAACCAGATTCGACGGCTGGAAGATGGCCGTGCTGTGCTTCTGCAACGTATTCATCGCTACAGGCATAGGCTTTTCAACAAAGAGTATTTACGTATCGTCCTTCTGCGATTACTATCAGATGACCCGTGTCACCTACTCCCTTATACAGAGCGCAGGCACCATACTGGGCGCGGTAGTCTATGTGTTCTACGGAGCCATAGTCAAAAAAGTTGGAGTAAAAAACAGCCTTGTGGGCGGAATGATAGTGACAGGCACATCGAAGCTTATACTGTCCTATGCGCCCCCATTGCCCGTTTACAGCTTTGCCATGGTGCTGGGCGCCACATTCTACGTGTTTACCAGCCTGGGCTCGGTATCCCAAATAGTATATAACTGGTTCAACGAAAAACGGGGACTTGTCCTGGGAGTGATCTACGCCGCCAGCGGCCTGGGCGGGGCCTTCGGATCCTCTATTCTGGGCAAGGTGCTCATCAACACCGGCTGGCAGGCAGCCCTCAAGATCACGGCAGCCTGCATTTACGGCATAGCCATCGTGACCTGGTTCCTGCTCATAGTAAGCCCCGCGGAGGTCGGACAGCTTCCCTACGGCACCAAGGCAGGCTCCAGGAGCGCTGCGGCTACCGGCTGCGAGGTCAAGGAGGGGCTTCACGATTACCACTTCTGGCTGATAGTGCTGGGCTGCATCATGATGAACTTCGCCCAGAACGCCTCTTATCAGAACGTATCTCCCCATCTGCAGGCAGAGGGCATGGATATGGCCTTCATCACCAGCGTGGTACTGGTGGTCACCATGTGCGCAAACGCAGCTTCCAAGCCTCTGATGGGCATTGTAAACGACAAATTCAGCCTCAGGGCATCAATACTCATCCCCGGGATCTCCACAGTCATAGGCATGTATCTTATGGCAGGCTGCGGTGCGGACCAGCCCACCCTGGCCATAGTCTCCGGCGGCATGATAGGCTTCGGAACAGCCATCACCACTGTTGCAGTAAGCTTCCTGCTTACCGATCTGCTGGGTCTTAAGAGCTACAGCTACTTTATAGGGATCATGAACGCCGTCAAGTATCTCGGCACCACATTCGGCCCCCTGTATGCCAGCAGCGTGTTCGATAAAACAGGCTCCTATGCCTTCTCCTACACCGTAAACAGCTTTGTGATGGCAGGCGCGGTATGCGTGCTGATCGCATCCACATTCAACATCCACGATTACGGTCAGATGGAAAAAGACTGATCAAGACACAGAAAACCCGGTGCTCTGCTTGTGAGCATCGGGTTATTTATACCGGTATAATATTCGCCCTGCCCCGCAACGGGCAACGTTCAGTGCATATGCGTTTAAGCTCCGGAAATACTAAATCTTAGGAGAGCCGGGCAGAATACGTGCCGTATTCAGATCCTCCCTGACCTTGCCGAGCTTCTGATCCATTGCCACCTGTTTTCTGGCATCGGAATAGGCTTTTACAAAGCCCTTACCGCCTAAAGCAATATTATCCGGGGTCTTTCTGAATGCCTCGTTGCCGGATCTTATCTCTTTCAGCGCATTGTCATATAAGGATTCTCTATTGCTTATTTTTGTCGTAAGCACCTTGTCGTACATCTCAGATCTGTCCTGCAGCGCCGTGTCGAGCTTTGTCCTCCCGAACGCCCTGGAATACACATTGTCCAGAGACTTCTTATATGTGCTGCGCATTTCATAATCAAGTGCCTTTGCAGCGGTGTAATCCTTGTTAAGATTATGGACGCTTATGTCGCTGAAGCCATCCTGTACACATTCCTTGAGCCTTTCGCTGAGCAGTATGATCCTGTTTGCAGCCATGAGTCTGTTTCTGATGTTGGGATTGAGCTTCATGCGTTCCTCGTGATGCTTCTTATAATCCTTTGCCAGCTCGGCAGTTTCTTCGAAAATGCTGCTCAGTTTGTCTGCGCTGTTTTTATCGAGCATACACTGCTTCACTCTGATCGCCAGCGTGTTTACGTTTTTCTTAAGATCTGTGTATTCCCTGCTGTGGTGAAAGCTTTCGTTTGCATTGAGTTCTTCATACAGAGAAACAGATTCCCTGAAGAGAGCATCTGCAGTGCGAAGATAGTTCTCCTTATTATTGGATCCGATGTTTTTGATAACGTCAGAAAGCTCCTTCTGGCGCTTTTCCAGATACTCATCTCCGGATTCCTCCTCCGGCACCCCTGCTCCAGGCTCTGCTTCCTTTACATCAGGCTCTTTCGTGACAAGTCCCATGTGAGCATATAAAGCCGCAGTTAGTCCTTTTTTCATTGCAGCCTTCTGCTCTGCCTCAGCCTGGGGACCCTGCACATCATTTTCCTCAGGATACTCAACGGAGTTCAATGCTTCGATGGGATCACCGAAGACAGAGACAGGTTTATAGTAAGAGCTCTTGATAAAGCCCTTGGCAAGAGAGGATGTACTCATCTCGAGGACCTTGTTCAAATCCTTGCCCACACTGCCTATTTCCCTGAGATAGCTGATGAAATCATTTTTGAAGCCGCTGTATTCGTTGTTTACGGCATGATTCAGCAGATCATTATCCGAAGAAAGCTGATCATATACGATCTGATTGTACTGCTTTTGCATATCTGTCATACTCTTCGCGGAGCTTGAGGAAGGAACATCCTCTCCCCTGCTGCGAAGATAAGCCACACGGAGCATTACCTTATCGGCTAACTGACCGATAACAAGATCCTCCATTTCTAAAGGAGTATTCTTCTGAATGATTATTCTATTATACTCGTCATTGTGCGATTGCCTGACCCCGGGATCGTCCTTTGCTGCCTTGCTCACCTGACTCATCAGGGTCTCAAGCCTGCTGACCTCTTCGATGCGCTTGCGATGTGTCTTTTCGGTTTCCCCGGTGTTTCCGGCGCTTTTATAAGCAGAAACAACACCTGAAAGCGAGCTGAGGATATTATTCAGACCAGCATAGTCTACCTGGGTATCCAGGGAATACGTCCCGTCGGGATTGATCCCCAGAGGGTTGCTGTTAGTAAGACTTGCGCTTACCCTTGCCATCTGGTCTCTGAGCGCGGTAAACTCCGGACTTTCTCCGGAAAACAGGCTTTCTGTATTCTTTATGGCAGAATTGATGCTTTCAAACACAGTACGGATATTTCCGTACATCTGGAAGGCTGCCTGAGACATATCGGAATTTGCGTCCAGTGCATCCCCATGCCTTACAGTCATTTGGCCTCCGGATATCTGCAGGCGCAGGGCTCTGTAATACCCATGCTCATAAATGCAGAAAGCCTTGTCGAGGCTTACGCCGGACTTATCGGACATGATAGATCTGTACAGGTCCCTAATGCTTGTTCCGGGCTTCAGAGGCTGGTGATCGGCATCGAGAATATAGCCGTTCCCGACAAGCCGTTCGAACAGATACCCGGCATCTTCTTCTGTACTTAAGCCGTCATATGTATAATTATCATATATGAACTGTCGAAGAGCTCTTTCGAATTCGACATAGCGCTTCTCTTCAGCAGACAAACCTCTGCCGTTATTACCGGGCATATTATCCTCCGTTATTTCGAAAATGTTCAATACTCACAAAACAGCACGCCGTACTGTCTTTTATTCTAATTATACTATAAATACCCCGGATATACATAATAGGTTTCGAATAATTCCGAAAACGATACCCGTAAATCTGAAATTTTGTGAATAAAAGACAATACCCCCTTGATCAGGGCATCTGACCAAAGGGGTATGCATTGCATATAAAAGAGCTTTGCATTCCTGGCGCATAGACCATGCCGGAGACCCGGGCAGGCACGGTGCTTCCCTATAAGAGCTTCACCGAAGAGCTTTTTTCGATACGGGCAGTATTCAGCTCCTGTTCAATCCCGGCCTGGTAGCTTTTCTTTGTAAAGCTCCAGCCTGTTTTATAGTTTTCGGGCACGCCCTTGTTGACCTTTACGCCCTGAGCCTTCAGCCTGTCGTTTGCTTCCTTGCCTGCTGCATAAATATCCATAAGAGCATTGAGATCCTTGATCTTGACCTCCGGAGCACCCTTTTCTATGAATGTCTTGGCGGCAGTCAGCACGCTGTATGTCCTTGCTCCGCACATCAGGGCTATGCAGTCGAAATTGCCGTATTTTTGACTGATATCTATAAGGCTGCGCATGCACGCCGCAGTGCCTCGGGCATCCGGATTATTCTTTATGGATTTCCACTTTTCGTGTACTGCCACATACTCCTTAAGGGCTGTCTTGTAGTTTTCCTTGGGATAAACCTCGTTCAATGTACAGTTCAGTGATTCTATCGATGCGTCTTCCGAGAATTGCCTTGCGAGGCCGGCGATGGAATTCTCAGAGCGTTCGCTTGGAGCGGACATTGCAATTTCATCCTTGTAGAACCACGGCTCTGCCCCGATGGCCAGGTTGGACATTTCTTTGGGACTGGCATTCAGTTTCATGGCTGTTTTTTCCAACAGCTCCGACTCGAGTATGCGTTCCGTCCTTGCCTCAATGGCCGCATCCGACGTCAGCATGGATATCTGATTCTCGGAAAGGCTTCCGTAATTGCTGAGAATATAGCTTTCGATCTGCTTTGCGGCGATCATCTTGGACAATATGCCCTTGAATTTGTCGAGCAACATATCCGACCTGGTATTTTTCCCGAAGGAGCCGGGATCGGTCAGCAGCTTTCCGAGAGTCTTCTGCTGCTCCACGTAGACCTTTTTGGCCGGGCTTGCATGAAAAACGGCATAGGCACGATCCTCTTCAACGGAGTAGGCTTGGGCATGCTCCTGCAGATCCATCTCGTATTCGCAGTTCTGCTCGAAGGCGATAAACTCGCTGCTGTTCACTTCAGAGCTGAGCAATGCCATCCTTTCATCGTTGTCGAGACCGCTGTATACCCTGGTCACCAGATCCTTGTCTATGTCAGCAAAGGTCTGCTCGTAGCTTTTTTCGCCCTGCCCGCCGGAAAACGACATGCTGCGAAGCTGCTGACTTGCGGCGATGAAGCTTACCAGAGCTTCTGTATCGACTTCGGAAACATTGCTGCGCAAAGCCGCACCGGATCTGCGCATTTCTTCATAAAGAAATGCGCGCATGTCCTCAGGCTTCATGTTTTTGTATACGGAAAGCTCAGCGGAGTCAGCCTGCTGCTGAACAGATCCCATTTTCCGGCTATGATCAAGAGCGCTTTCCAAACGCTGCTCATCAGTCTCCATAGTCAAATAATAAGATACCGTAGCAACACTATCCATATTCGGGTCATAAGACTGAAGCCAGTTTTCTCCGGGCTTCTGCTGCTGATGTCTGCGGTAGGCATCATGCATATGATCGATATATCCGCTGTACTGATTAACAACATGATGTACTGTGCCGCCAGGCGCTGTTTTCACAGGATCATGTATATCTTCCGGCCTCAGGCTCGGCACCTGCTGTATGGTTTCTACAGTCAGTAAGGGGGGTGCCAGCTGTCCGAAGGAAAAACTATAGCCTCTTTCAGCGAATTTTGCATCGATAAGCCTTCCAAGCTCTTTCTGCTCGTCGGTGGCGCCGTTCGCGGAATACCTTGTAGACTGCAGATACCAGCTCATGCTCCCGGAGTACTTATACAGCAGCTCACGGCTGCGGCCTATGCTCTGAGGATCGTATGTGGTCAATTGCATGAAACGATCCCGGTCGTTGTTTACATGCCCGGCTATATCAGCATACATTTCGGCGATCTTATCCATATCCTTGTTGATCACCATGTCAAGGAATCCCGATTTCAGATCACGGAGCTTACCTGCAAGCTCTGTGCTTATCGGCTTTGAATTGCCGCATGCGGCAAGCTCGGACAATTCCTCATCGCTGAGCCCTTTTGTAATGCAGTACATCTTAAAATGGCAGTTCATTTCCCTGCCGACTTCGTGAAAAGGCTTTCCTACATATTCGGGTCCGCCGAAATACTCCTGTATACCCAGTGTGTTTTTTTCCCGGTCGTTAAACCTGCCGGCAATGTTACGCACAGTACCGTTTTTGTCCGTATGGGTAAAGGGCTCCTGGAGTATAGTGTCAAAAGCGTGCTCAAGATCCGTCACTTCCGAATGAACAGCTATGGACAGGCCTGCAAGAGCACCGACATCCGGATTCAGATTTGCAAAGGCAGGATTGCGAAGACCGCTTTTTGCCAAGCCTGCGCATTCTACGGCAAGGGCATATTCATCATCGGAATATTCGTCGTCTTCGGATTCCAGTATGCTTTTGCTTAGCTTATCGACGTTTTTATACAGGATCTTAAGCTCTTTATAAGCCGATAGGCTGGTCCTGTCCCTGTCGGCTCTGATATTCTCTTCCAGATTGCGTATTGCCCTTACAGATAGAGAAAGCATACCGATCTCATCTTCAGGATCGAGTTCCTTTAAAGAAGAAAAGCGCTTATCCAGACGGTCTGCAAGAACAAGCTGATCAGACGAATACAAGCTGAAGGTCTCCATCTCTTCGTTGAATATTGAGATGTCTGAATAAAATGAATAATAAACCGCATTTGCAGCATTTTCGTTCTTCCCGTAAAATGTTGCGGTATAGTCTGTATTTTTCTCTATGCTCTCTGATTTCAGTTCTCTGACTGCGCGCACCATTCCCAGAGCATTCTGAAAGATCGGCAGTTCATTTCTGTTACTTATTGAAAGAAGTGTACCCAGCTGCTGCATATCGTTCCAATCTCCGTATTCCGGGCTGGGATGCGTATCCAGCGCTTTCGAAAAACCGTCAAAACAATCCAGAACACTGTTAGCAGACTGAAGGGTATATGTTTTCCCTTTTGCATTGAGTTTACTGTTGATATTGGCGACAAGAGTCTTCTGTTCGTCTTTAACTCTCATTTTATCGTGAAGGTTTAGGGTCTGCATAAGATAGCTTTCTTTATCTTTAAGCAGAATCAGTTCTTCTTCTGCGGCAGGGATGCTGCGAAGATCATCGCATTTCATCAGTACGGGCAGTTTTTTTTCAGTATATTCCAATATCCCCACATAGAAGTTTTCTATGGCTTGCATATCCTTGTCAGCGATCATATGGAAAAAATCCGATTTCAGGGCACGCAGACGACCTGCCAACTCCGCGGAGGGCTCACCCTTTGTCATGGAAAGCATCTCCCGATCGCTGACTCCGTTGACAAGGCAGTACATCTTGAAATGGCATGCCATGTTGCGGCTGACTTCGGAAAAGGGCTGACCGATGTATGCAGAGCCGGCAAAAGCACTCTCATAGCCTATTGTATTATTCCTGCCGTTATTCACACGGCCCTCGATCACTCTTGTGTGTCCGTCTTTTGTGGTGAGCTCGTACCTTTCGCCGAGTATTGCATTCAGATTGCCGTAAAGATTGTTGCTCGATTCTTTTATGCGTATACAGCTGGCGATGGTCATTTTCAGCGCATCGATCATTTCCCGGCTTCTATCCTGCTTTATTTCTTCTTTGACATCATCAAGACCCATGGGTTCACCTCGTTTTATACTATCGTGCTGCAGGACAGGACTCTTTTCGATCTGCCCGCATCGCGCTGAAAACCATTATACTATAAATACCCCTGAAAATGCTAAAAGGTATCACATAAAAAAACAGCCCGGTAAAAACCGGGCTTTCTGGTGCGGTATAATGGACTTGAACCATCACGGTGTTACCCATACGGCCCTCAACCGTACGCGTCTGCCAATTCCGCCAATACCGCAAATCAACATTGATATATTAGCACCATACGCAGCTTTTGTAAAGCAGATTTTTAGCAAATCAATAAAAAAGCGGCAGGTATGCCAAAAGCCCTGCCGCGGTTTTTCATTACTTCCTGAGCAGATCCCTGATCTCGGTCAGCAGAACGATATCAGGTGCCGGCGAGGGTTCAGGTTCGGGTTCGGGTTCGGGAGCAGGTGCTGCCTCCTCTTCTTCCTTTTTCCTGCGCATGGCATTGATGGCCTTTACGACCATAAACATTGCAAACGCAACGATGAGGAAGTTTACGATGTTCTGGATGAACTTACCGTATAAAATTGCTACCTCTGCGATCTCTTCGGTGCCCGGCTTGAACACTATCTTAAGATCGGTGAAATTGACTCCGCCTGTGATCATTCCGACCAGAGGCATGATGATGTCACTTACCAGAGAGTTGACTATGGCAGTGAAAGCACCGCCGATGACTACGCCTACGGCCATGTCTACAACATTACCTCTGGAGATGAACTCTTTGAATTCCTTTCCGAATGAGCTGTCGGACTTCATTTGATTGACCTCCTAATGGTTATACCCGGACAGTTTCAGCTCCGGGCTTGTTCGCTTGAATAACTATGATATAATAACATATTATAAACTGTTGTTAAAGTTTTTTCGGAAAATATATTAACAAAGATGAATAGAGTTCTTTTAATAGCAAATCCTAAATCCGGGACGCTTAAGTTGCATACATCCATGTTCGATATAGTCAGCTGCTTTTCAGATGCGGATATAGAGCTCTGCCCCGTAGTCACCCGCTACCGCGGTCATGGCTCAAAGCTGGCGGAGGAGGCAGCAGCCAGAGGCTTCGACACTGTCATCTGCGCAGGCGGAGACGGCACGCTCAACGAGGTAGTGACAGGTCTGCTGCGAAGCGATAAGAGGCTTCCTCTGGGCTATATCCCCGCGGGAAGCACAAATGACTTCTCCCGCACGCTCGAACTGTCCTCAGAGCCCGTAAAGGCCTCAAATGCCATAATCAACGGCAGCCCCATGCCGCTGGACATAGGCAGGTTCGGAAAAGACCGGTATTTCTGCTACATAGCCTCCTTCGGAGCGTTTACCGCGGCATCGTACAACGCCACCACCGAAATGAAGAATACCTTCGGGCACTTTGCATATCTACTGGAAGGACTCAAGGACCTGCCCAACATCAAGGCACACAGGGTCAGGGTAAAAACCGAAAACCGCACTATCAGCGGGAACTTCATTTTCGGCTCCGTAAGCAATACAAAATCCGTGGGCGGAGTTGTTAAGCTCAACGAGGAAAGCACTCAAATCAACCTCAACGACGGATTATTCGAGGTGACACTTATAAGAGAGCCTCAGAATCCTCTGGATCTGAACAAGATAGTCGGCGGCATAGCCGCAGGGGATTTCAGCTCTGATATCTTCGAATTCTTCAAGGCCGACCGCGTGGAGTTCACCATAGGAAAATCCGTACCGTGGACTCTGGACGGAGAAAAGGCTTCCACCGACGGCACGGTGGTGATCGAAAACCTTCACAATGCCGTCAGCATCCTGAAATAAAAGCACCACAAAAGCCTGCAGATACCCGTCCGGCATCCGCAGGCTTTTTGATTATTTTTTGTTATTTTCCTGCCAGCTCAATAATGGCGTCAGCCAGCATCTTGGTGTTGAACTCCAGCTGCTCCATGGTCAGACACTCGTCCGCATCGTGGGCAACGCAGCAGCACTTGTATTCCTCAATGCCGAAGGAAACCGCATAGGGCAGCTTTCTGGCATAGGTGCCGCCGCCCATGGCAAGGGGCTTGGGATCCTTAATTCCGGTGCGCTCGGCAAAGATTTTAAGCAGTCCGCCTACAAGCTCGCTGTCCGCGGGAATGGTGAAGCCTTTGCTGTAATTGCCGGGCCTGTGCTCTGCCCTCATATCCTCGGCGGCCATAGCAAAGCAGCTTCTGATATGCTCGGGATCGGCAGAGTTGGGGCAGCGCAGGTCGAAGGTCAGCTCGAAGCCC
>JAZRXE010000063.1:0-12656 GCA_045600065.1 Anaerovoracaceae bacterium | reverse complement strand
GCACGCTACCAACTGCGCTAGACCCGGATGTGTCCTCTTTGTACCTATCTAATATACTCAAGACTATGGCAAATGTCAACAAAACCCGCTTCCGCCGCAGGCCATTTTCTGAAAGCCGGGCGGACCGCCCGAAAATTGCCCCCTGCAGAACGCAGGGGGCGCGAGTATGCTGCCGTATTCAGATGATCTACGCATAGGCCCTGTCCACCGCAATAACGGTCTCGTACCTTGGATCGAAGGCCTTAAGGTCGGCGGTCAGCTGCTCCTTTACCTCGCCGGGAGTGCGCTTGCTGTCAAAGGCGAGCACTATGTCGAAGATCACATTGGTATGGGTAGGACCGCTGACGATGCGCACATCGTGAAGTCCGCTGAGATCGTCATAGCGGCTGACTATCTCTTCAAGTCTGGACGAAGCCAGCATCACCTGGGGATCACCGACCATCAGCGGGTCCATGTGGCAGGTCAGAAGAATGTTCATCTTGTTGTAAGCCTCGACCTCGATATTGTCCATCATATCGTGGCTTTCCATGATATCTGCCCTGCCATCCACCTCCACATGAATTGTGGCGAATATGCGCCCGGGACCGTAATCGTGGATTATCATATCGTGAACGCCCAGCACGCCCGGATGAGCCAGCACCATGCTTTTCAGCTCCTCGACCATGGCCTCGTCCGGAGCCTGGCCCAGAATGGGCGATATGGTCTCCCGGATCAGGCTGATGCCCGACCATGTGATGAACAGCGCCACAAGTATTCCCACGGGGCCGTCCGGATTCAGGCTTGTGAACCTGCCCACAAGCAGGGATACCAGCACGGCGGCTGTGCTTAAAACGTCGTTGCGGGAATCCGCGGCGGTTGCCTTGAGGGTATCGGAATCGATGATGTTTCCGATATGAGCATTAAACGAGGACTGCCAGAGCTTGATCGCAATAGCGCCTGCCAGCACAGCTACGCTAAGCATGCTGAAATCCAAGGGCTCCGGATGCAGGGTCTTGTCCAGAGAGCTTTTGAAAAGCTCCACGCCTATTACCAGTATCATTACAGAGATCACCAGGCCGGTCAGATACTCGGTCCTGCCGTGGCCGTAGGGATGATCCTTGTCGGGCTTTCTGCCTGCCAGCTTAAAGCCCACCAGAGTTATAAGGGATGCCGAAGCATCGCTCAGATTGTTGATACCATCTGCCAGAATGGACACGCTGGAAAAAACGATGCCCACAAATATCTTGAAGCTGCAAAGCACCAGATTGGAGACTATGCCCACCAGACTTGCCAGCCTGCCGTAGCTTTCGCGGACGGCAGCGGATTTTGTATCCTCGTAGTTTTTAACAAATTTTTTGATCAGAAAATCGTTCATTTCGTCTGTTATTATGCGTGTCTGTTGCTGAATCTTTCAAATCCCAGGCGTATTATCTCGTCTATGATCTGAGAATAGCTCAGGCCTGCATCCTGCATCAGCATGGGGAACATGCTGATGACCGTAAAGCCGGGCAGGGTGTTGATCTCGTTGATCATAAGCTGGCCTGTGATCTTGTCCAGCATAAAGTCGCACCTTGCGTATCCCTGGCAGTCCAGGGCCTTGTATGCTTTTTTAGCAAGCTCCTGCATGCTCTGCTTAAGCTCTTCGGAAAGCTCAGGGCCAATCACGGTCATGGAGCCTTCGTCGTTGTATTTGGCGTCGTAGCTGTAGAATTCGTCTCCGGGCAGTATCTCGCCTATGCTTCCGCAGCGCAGCTCGTCGTTGCCCATGACAGCTATCTCCAGCTCTCTCAGATCCACCCCCTGCTCTACGACTATTCTGTAATCGTATCTGCCCGCCTCTGTCAGGGCATCGTGCAGTGCCTCCGGAGTCTTGACCATGCTGATGCCAACGGAAGAGCCCATGTTGGCAGGCTTTACAAACAGCGGGTATTTGAGCTTCGCGTTTATCTGCTCCTCTATCTGGGGGCCGATCTGCTTTCTTACCAGGGCTACATAGGGCGTCTGGGGAATGCCTGCGCTGGCAAAGATCTCCTTTGCGATTATCTTATCCATCGCGGCGGCAGAACCCACCACGCCGCTTCCGCCGTAGGGTATGCCCGCAAGCTCCAGCATGCCCTGAATGGTGCCGTCCTCGCAGTTTGGCCCGTGGATCACGGGCAGGGCGAAATCTATCTTCTCTGACAGCAGATTTCCTGTATTACCCAAAAGCACCAGTCCGAAGCGTCCGGGGTCTGCTTTAAGATCCGCCTCTGCCTTAGTCTGCCAGCTTCCGTCGGGAATGCTTTCCCAGGGACCCTCGTAGAGCAGCCATCTGCCGTCTTCCTTGGTGATGCCTATGGTTATGATGTCGTATTTTTCCTTGTCCGCAGCCTGAAGCACAGAATATGCGGATCTGAGAGAAACCTCGTGTTCGCCGGACTTGCCGCCGAATATCACACCGAGTCTGATTTTTGACACTTCTTTCTCCGAAGGCTTATTCGCCCTCGTCCTCCTCTTCTTCGCTGTCGACCTTTATGGCCTTGGCCATGGTTATGATCTCGCTGCCTTCTTCTATCTTCATGATGCGCACGCCCTGGGTGGTACGGCCCAGCACGGAGACCTCGGCTGCGCTGATCCTGATGATTACGCCATCGGAATTGATGAGGAAGATTTCATCCTCTTCTGCCACGCTCATTGCGCCTATCAGCAGGCCTGTCTTGTCCAGCTTGGTCTTGTCGTAGGTCAGAAGGCCCTTGCCGCCTCTGGTCTGCAGCCTGTAATCCTTTACGGGCGAACGCTTTCCGTAGCCGTTCTGGGTAACCACCAGCAGCTGCTGGCTCTTGTCTGCCAGCTCCATGCCTACCACGTAATCGCCCTTATCCAGCTCTATGCCCTTGACGCCGCCGGCGGATCTGCCCATGGGCCTTACATCCTCTTCGCTGAAGGCTATGCTCTTGCCCTTGGCTGTTACAATGATGATGTCTGATCCGCCTGTGGTGGGCCTGATCCCCACCAGCTCGTCTCCGTCCTTGAGCTTGATAGCTATAAGGCCGGTCTTGCGGTTGGTGATGTATTCAGAGGTAGCGGTCTTCTTTATGATGCCGTTTTTAGTCACGGCGATCAGGAACTTGTTGTCCTCGTTTTCGCCTTCCCTGAAGGGCATCACGGAGGTTATGCGCTCGTGCTGCATCATGTTCAGGAAGTTGATCACGGGCACGCCCTTGCCTGTCCTGGCGCCCTCGGGGATCTCGTAACCCTTTATGGTATAGAGTCTGCCCAGGTTTGTGAACACCGCAAGGGTGTCGTGGGTGGAGCAGCTTACAAGATGCCTTACAAAGTCGTTCTCTCTGGTGGCAAGGCCGGTAATGCCCTTGCCTCCGCGCTTCTGGGTCTTGTAGGTGTCTGCGGTGACCCTCTTTATGTAGCCCAGATGGGTGATGGTCACGACTATATCCTTCTCTTCGATAAGCTCGGCCTCGTCAACCTCGCCCTCGTCTGCGATTATCTCCGTGCGGCGGTCGTCGCCCCACTTGTCTGCAATGGCAGTAAGCTCGTCCTTGACTACTCCCATCAGCAGCTTTTCATCTGCCAGAAGGCTCTTATAGTAGGCGATCTTCTTCTGCAGCTCTGCGTATTCTGCCTCGATCTTTTCTCTTTCCAGACCCTGCAGTCTTCTCAGCTGCATTTCCAGAATGGCCTGAGCCTGTTTGTCGGAAAGCCCGAATCTGGCCATCAACTGCTCTTTGGCGTCGTCGTAGGCATTTCTGATGGTCTTGATGATCTCGTCGATATTATCAAGAGCGATCAGATAACCTTCCAGTATATGAGCCCTTGCTTCTGCCTTGGCCAGATCGTAGCGTGTTCTTCTGGTGAGCACCTCCTTCTGATGGGCGATGTACTCTACCAGTATCTCCTTCAGGTTCAGCAGCCTGGGCCTTCCGCCCACAAGGGCTATCATGATGATGCTGAAATTGCTTTCAAGCTCTGTGTGCTTGTAGAGCCTGTTGAGCATCACCTTGGGGTTTACGTCCTTTTTAAGGTCTATGACTACCCTGACCTCGCCCTTGGAGGACTCGTCGCGTATGTCCTTTATGCCTTCAAGCTTTTTGTCTCTTACAAGCTCTGCAATGTGCTGTATCATTGCGGCCTTGTTTACTCCGTAGGGGATCTCCGTAAAGATTATGGAAACAGTGCCTCTGCTGCCTTCCTCTATGGTTGCCTTGGAGCGTATGCGCACCCTGCCCTGACCTGTCTCGTAGGCCTCCCTGATGCTGCTGCGGCCTACGATGGTGGCGCCTGTGGGGAAATCCGGGCCCTTGATGTCTTTAATAAGCTCTTCTACTGAAAGATCCGGATCGTCGATCAGATGCTTGGTAGCCGCAATGACCTCTCTCAGGTTGTGAGTCGGTATGGATGTCGCCATACCGACGGCAATGCCGTTGGAGCCGTTTACCAGCAGGTTGGGGAACCTTGCGGGCAGTACCACGGGCTCGGTTTCTTCGCCGTCGTAGTTGGGCGTAAAGTCTACGGTGTCTTTGTCTATGTCTCTGAGCATTTCCAGGGCAAAGGGAGCCATTCTGGCCTCGGTGTACCTGGATGCTGCCGCGCCGTCTCCGTCCATGGAGCCGAAGTTTCCGTGGCCGTCCACCAGCGGGTTTCTCATGTTCCAGGGCTGGGCCAGACGAACCATTGCATCGTAGATCGAAGAATCTCCGTGGGGGTGGAATTTACCCATTACCTCTCCGACTATTCTTGCGGATTTCTTGTGCGGCTTGTCCGGAGTATTGCCCAGGGTGGACATTCCGTAGAGTATCCTTCTGTGTACGGGCTTAAGACCGTCCCTTACATCGGGCAGGGCTCTGGCCACGATAACGGACATGGAATAATCGATATAGGAGGATTTCATTTCCTCGTATATTTCGTGCTGTACTATCTTAGTACCGTTTTCTTCCTGATAATCTGCCATTTATCCTGCTCCTTACACATCCAGCTTTGCGTACTGGGCGTTCTCTTCAATAAACTGCTTGCGGGGTGGGACCTTGTCCCCCATAAGGGTGGTAAATATCTGGTCTGCCGCAGCCACGTCCTCTATGGTTATCTGGACCAGGGTCCTGTGCTCGGGATCCATGGTGGTCTCCCAAAGCTGGGCGGCGTCCATTTCGCCGAGACCCTTGTAGCGCTGTATCTCGACCTTTTTGCCTGCTGCCGCAAATTCCGCCAGAACCTTTTCCTGCTCCCTGTCGGAATATGTATAACGTATGTCGTTTCCGCTCTTTACCCTGAAAAGCGGGGGCTGAGCCGCGTAAACATAGCCGCCCTCGATGAGGGGCTGCATATATCTGAAGAACAGGGTCAGCATCAGAGTCCTGATGTGAGCGCCGTCCACATCGGCATCGCTCATGATGATGATCTTGTGATATCTGAGCTTTTCGATGTTGAAATCCTTGCCTATGCCGCAGCCGAAGGCCGTGATCATATCCTTGATGGTATCAGAGGACAGCATGCGGTCGAGCCTTGCCTTTTCCACATTGAGGATCTTTCCGCGCAAGGGAAGTATGGCCTGGTGCTTGCGGTCTCTGCCTTCCTTTGCGGAGCCGCCTGCGGAGTCTCCCTCTACAATGAAGATCTCGGACTTTGCCGGATCCTTTTCGGAGCAGTCTGCAAGCTTGCCGGGCAGGGAGGTGGAATCAAGGGCGGTCTTGCGCCTTGTCAGATCTCTGGCCTTTCTTGCGGCCTCTCTGGCCCTGGACGCCCGTATGCACTTGTCTACGATGGTCCTTGCCTGAGGGGGATTTTCCTCCAGGAAGGCGAAGACATTGTCGTATACCGCGCTGTCCACAAAGCCTCTCATATCGGCATTGCCCAGCTTGGTCTTGGTCTGGCCCTCGAACTGAGGTTCCTCCAGCTTTACGGATACTATTGCGGTAAGGCCTTCTCGGATATCGTCTCCGGTGGGGCCGTCCTCGTTTTCCTTTATGAGCTTGGACTTTCTTGCATAATCGTTGACAGCCCTTGTAAGCGCTGCCTTAAAGCCCATCAGATGGGATCCGCCCTCTATGGTATTGATGTTGTTGGCATAAGAAAGAATGGTCTCGGAATAGGTATCTGTCCACTGCAGGGCTATCTCTACCTCCTGGGATTTCTTCTGTACCTCGAAATATACTATCTCCGAATGGATGGGCGTCTTGTTGGCGTTCTGAAACTGCACGTATTCCTTAAGTCCGCCCTCGTAGTGATAGATGTTTTTCTTCTTTTTGCCCTCGCGCTCGTCTGTAAGGGAAAGCTTTATTCCCTTATTGAGGAAGGCCATTTCTCTGAGCCTCTGCTCTATGATGTCGAAGCTGTAAACGGTATCATCGAATATCTCGGGATCGGGCTTGAAGATGACCCTGGTGCCGGTCCTGTTTCCGCACTGGCCGACTATTTCCATATCCGAGGTGATCTTGCCTCTGGAATAGGTCTGCCTGTAGATATTGCCGTTTCTCATGGATTCTACCTGCATGAATTCGGACAGGGCGTTTACCACAGAGGAGCCTACGCCGTGAAGACCGCCGGACACCTTGTACCCGCCTTCTCCGAACTTGCCGCCTGCGTGGAGCACGGTCATTATTACCTCCATTGCCGGCCTGTGCATCTTGGGATGCTCGTCTACGGGCATTCCTCTGCCGTCATCGAGAACCTCTATGGAATCATCCCCGTGAATGGTTACATTTATATTGCGACAGAATCCTGCCAGAGCTTCATCTATGGAGTTGTCTACGATTTCGTAAACAAGATGGTGCAGTCCTCTGGAGCTTGTAGTACCTATATACATGCCCGGACGCTTGCGCACCGGGTCAAGGCCTTCAAGGACCTGAATTTGTTCCGCATTGTAGGCTTCCTTTGCCTGCATTTCTTCTGTTGACATTTTTCCTCCGAAACTGCGCCTGAGCGCATAAAAAACCTGCTTCTTTTAACTGTGATATTATATCAAAATAAGCCGTTTTGGGCAAGTATAGAGCGAAAAATATGACCCATCCGTTAAAAAACACGAAAAATTATTTTGAACTCTTAAATAGCTTTTCAGACGCCTTACCACTATATCTATGCTTTGTGCAATTTGTGCACAAAGTTTTCCACAACCTGTGGACAATTTGTACAAACTTGCGATTTTTACGGATTTTTCTGTGCACACCCCTGTGGAAAAACTTTTCTGCTATAATCAGTACTGACCCAATATATTGATAATTCCAGGCTTTTAAAGGACAGCATCATTTATCGAAATTTCCGCGATGCCTCCTTTGGAAGTGGTTTTTTGATATAATCAAGGCCCTTGAATAATTACCTTAAAAGGATATATATAAATGACTAAAACAGAACTTAATTCATCGTGGAACAAGGTTCTCGAGATTCTGGACGGCAAGATCCAGAAGATCAACGTGGACAGCTTTTTCCGCCCTCTCAAGCCCGAAAAGCTTTCAGAAAAGGAGGGCGTGCTGACAGTACTTGCAAGCAGCGGCGCGGACTTTATGCAGAACATGCTTTCAAGATACAAGACCCAGCTTGATGAGTCCATGACTGAGGTATTCGGCAAGCCCTACAAGGTAGTCGTAACAGACAAGAGCCTGGGCGCAGATGAGAATTTGCCCGAAGATTCCCAGCTTGATCCCCGCTATACCTTCGAGACCTTTGTGCCCGGAAGCAGCAGCAATCTGGCTTACGCTGCCTCCCTTGCCGTTGCCCAGAGCTACGACAACAAATATAATCCTCTCTTCCTTTACGGAGGCTCCGGCCTGGGAAAGACACACCTTATGCATGCCATAGGCCAGTATGTGCTCAGAAACAAGCCCCGCAAAAAGGTGCTTTATGTTACAGCCGAAAGCTTCACCAACGAGTTCGTGCTTTCTCTGCAGAACAAAAACCCGGAGGATTTCCGCAGAAAGTACCGCAATGTGGATTATCTGCTCTTCGACGATGTCCAGTTCATTCAGGGCAAATCGGCAACCGAGGAGGAGCTTTTCAATACCTTCAACGCTCTTCACGACGCCAAAAAGCAGATAGTCTTTACCAGCGACAAGCCGCCTAAGGATCTTGGAGACATTCCCGAAAGGCTGATAACCCGCTTCAGCTGGGGCCTTATAGTGGACATTCAGCCCCCCGATTACGAAACCAGGATGGCAATTCTCAAAAACAAGGCCATGATGGAAAACGTGGAGCTCAGCGACGAGATGATGGAGGTACTCGATACCATAGCCCAGGGCATAAAGTCCAACATCAGAGAGCTGGAAAGCGCCTTTAACAGAGTGCTTGCATTCTCCGCCATGAGTGGCCAGCCCATGACCAAGAGCTACACAAGAGAGGTTTTGTCCGAGGTTTACGATTCCCAGGTCAGTGAAATAACCCCGGAAAGCATAAAGCAGGCGGTCGCGGATTACTTTTCCGTAAAGGTTTCCGATCTTGAAGGCCCCGGGCAGTCAAGAGACATAGCTTACCCCAGACATATTGCCATTTATCTTATAAGAGAGAATACCAACCTTTCTCTTCCTGCCATAGGCAAATATTTCGGAGGCAAGCATCACACCTCGGTGCTTCACAGCTATAATAAGATAAAGGAAGAAATGCTGAGCAGAAAAGAGCTACGGCAAAGCATAGAAAATATCAGCAGTAAGCTGTAGTTATCCACACCCTGTTGAAAATTAAAACGTCTTTTCCACAGCTTTTACAACAGGCATTTACGGCTTAAAATCAAGGCATTAAAGCGCTTTTCAACATTTCCACAGCCCCTAATACTAAAACTACCGGTTAATTTAAGAATAAAAGGAGCCCCAACCATGAAGTTTACATGTTCCCAACAGGCACTGAACAAAGAAATAAATACCGTTTCCAAAGCGGTATCCTCAAGAACCACCATCCCCATTTTAAAATGCATACTTTTAAATGTTCATGACGGTGTCCTGACGCTTACCGCATCCGATCTTGATCTCAGCATAAAGACAAGCCTCTGCGTCCAGTCCTCGGAGGACGGCAGCGCCGCGGTAAATGCCAAGCTTTTTGCCGATATAGTAAGAAGGCTTCCGAATGCTCTTATAACCATGGCCTCCGACGAAAGCGGAAAGCTCCATATAAGCTGCCTGGGTTCTGATTTCGACATAGTCTGTCTTTCCGCTGAAAACTTCCCCTCTATAGGAAGCGTTTCTGCCGTAAGAACAGCAAGGCTCAACAAAAACGAATTCATAGACATAGTCAAAAAAACATCCTTTGCAGCAAGCATAGACGAAAAGAAGGGAATTCTTGTAGGCTGCCTCATTAAATTCCTTCCTGAAAAGATAGAGATAGCCGCTCTGGACGGCTTCCGGATGGCAGTTGCCGGCCTTGAATGCAGCTGCGGCGCAAGCGGTCAGGTCATAATCCCCGCAAGAATACTTTCAGATGTAAGCAGACTGCTTTCCGAAATCGAAGCAGACGACAGTTTCGAGCTTATCATGGACGAAAAGCGCATAGAATTCGATTATGCGGATACTGTTGTAACCGCAAGGCTCCTTGAAGGAGACTTCATAAAGTACGAGGATGTTCTGCCCAAGCAGTACAGTACAAGGTTTATTATTGACAGGGCAGAGCTTCAGGCAGGCATAGAAAGAGCATCGCTTTTCTCCAGAGAAGGCAAGAACAATCTCATAAAGCTTGCTGTTACTGACAGCAGCATCAATATCACCTCTCAGTCCGAGGAGGGAAGCGTCAACGAAAACATAAGCATAGAAAAGACTGGCGGAGACCTTACCATAGGCTTCAATTCCAAGTACATAATGGATGTACTTAAGGCTGTCGGAGACGATGAGCTTGCCTTTGAAATGACAAATGCCGTGTCTTCCTGCCTCATCAAGCCCACAGAAGGCAGCAGCTACACATATCTTGTTCTTCCCGTAAGAATAAGCGCCGTCTAATGATCTTTACCGGTATAAAACTGGAAAACTTCAGAAATTACAAGGATCAGAGCCTGGAATTTTGTCCCGGGCTCAATCTTGTACTGGGAAACAACGCCCAGGGCAAGACCAATATTCTTGAAAGCCTGTTTATAATGAGCCTTGGAAAATCCTTTCGCACCAATAACGATAAGGAGATGATAGGCTTTGGCAGTGATTTTGCCAGGGCTAAGGCCTTTGTGCTTCAGGATGACGGCAGGAAAACAGAAATAGAGATAGTAATAAAGCCCGACGGCAAGATCATAAATGTGGACGGTATCAAGCTCAGCCGCTCCGTGGATCTTCTCGAAAATGTATATACTGTCGTTTTTTCTCCGGAGGATCTGCGGATAATAAAGGACGGCCCCGAAAAAAGGAGAAGATACATAGACAGAGAGCTTTGCCAGATAAAGCCTGTGTATTATTCCGATCTCGGAAATTATAAAAAGGTCCTGAAGCAGAGAAATATGCTGCTTAGAAACAGAAGCACGGATAAAGCCCTGATATCTGTTTTTAATGAAGCTCTTTCGGATTACGGCATCAGAATAGTCAGGGAAAGGCTGGATTTTATCAAAAGGATAGAAGATATAAGCCGAAGTCTGCACCGGGATATAAGCTCCGGAGCAGAAGATCTGGACATGAGCTACGAGACTCATGTAAACACGGATATGTCTTTAAGCCTCGAGGAGCAGAAGGATCTTTACAAGGCAAAGCTGGATGAAGGCTACGATGGTGATCTTTACAAGGGCTTTACGACCTTCGGTCCGCATAAGGACGATCTGTGCATAAAGATAAACGGTATAGATATAAGGCAGTACGGTTCCCAGGGACAGCAGAGAACTGCCGCGCTTTCCATGAAGCTTGCGGAAATAGGTCTCATAAAGCAGGAAACAGGCTGCAGTGCCGTGCTTTTGCTTGACGATGTTCTTTCCGAGCTCGATCCCGGACGTCAGAGGTTTTTGATAGAGACCATGAAGGATGTTCAGCTTTTTGTAAGCGCTGCCGGAATAGACGAGAAAATAATGGAGCTTTTGCCCGCAGGAAAGATATTCACGGTGGAAGGTGGAACTGTAACGGAAAATCTTAAATTATTGACATAGGCTTGTAAAGCTTATATAATTTTCAGGCGAATATCTCGCCTTTGGCGGGAATTTTAGCATTATTAAAACTTATTACGGAGGGAGGAAATAAAATGGCTAACAAGATGACCTATCAGCCCAAGAAGGGCCAGAGAAGCAAGGAGCACGGATTCCGCAAGAGAATGGCTACCAAGAACGGCAGAAACGTTCTGAAAAGAAGAAGACTCAAGGGCAGAAAGTCTCTCACTGCTTAATCTGCGGTGTAAGGTAAGAGGGCTATGAATAAACCTGACGTGCTGAAAAATCAAAGGGATTTTGAAGCGCTTTACAAAAAAGGTAAATCCGTAGGCAGCCGTCATATAGTGCTGCTGTACAGAAAAAACGGCCTGTCTTACAACAGAAAGGCCTTTTTGGCGAGCAAGAAAGTCGGAAACAGCGTAATGCGCAACAGGGCAAGGCGTCTTATGAGAGAGGCCTTCAGGCTGGATACCGGCAGCAAGGCTCTTCATCAGGGCTACGATATGCTTTTTATAGCCAGGAACACAATAACGGAGTCTAAATGCGCGGAGGTCCAAAAATCAATTGCGGCCGTGCTCAAGAGATCCGGTCTGACCGGGACAGCATTATGAAATATATTCTTATTTTTCTTATAAATATATATCAGCGCTGTATCTCGCCGTTACTGCCCAGAAGCTGCAGATTTTATCCTACCTGTTCGGCTTATACCAAGGAAGCCATAATCAAGTACGGAGCTATCAAGGGCGGCTGGCTTGGCGTAAAAAGGATTTTACGTTGTCATCCGGGCAACCCCGGGGGTTATGATCCTGTCCCGTAAAAGGATCATTGAATGTAATTGGAGGATAACGGATGAAACTGTTAGCCACACCTATTGGCTGGTTACTTTCGCAGATTTACAATGTAGTCGATAACTACGGTTTTTCTATCTGTATCCTGACTTTTCTGATGAGATTATGTCTCTATCCGCTGTTTTCGAAGCAGATAGAAAGCAATGCTCAGCAGGCTGCCATCCAGACTGAGATAAAGGATATCCAGTACAGATACGCAGCAGACAAGGAAGAAATGAACAGAAAGCTTGCCGAGCTTTATTCCGAAAGAGGATTTAACCCTGCAGCAGGCTGTCTGCCGACCCTGGTTCAGCTTCCAATACTTTTCGGACTGATCGCCCTTCTCAGAGCACCTCTGACCTATATGACCAGCCCCGAAATGATCATGGCGGTGCATGAATCCTTCTTTTGGGTCTCCGACCTTTGTCAGCCGGACACCTGGATTCTTCCTGTGCTTGCAGCAGCTACCACATATATCAACAGCGTTGTCACCACGGCAGGCTCTCCCGAATTGTCTGAAAACGGCATGATGGAAGCCATGAAGTATTTCTCACCAATAATGATACTGCTTCTGGGAAGATCCTTCCCTGCAGGAATAGCTCTTTATTGGGGTGTAAGCAATGTGTTCTCCATCTTCCAGACCCTGTCGCTGAACAAAAAGCGCAAGGCCGCGGAGTTTAAGAGACAGGCAGAAATAGAAGCCGCCAAGAGAATGGATAAGCAGAAGAGACAGGCAAAGTAAGCAGCAGCTTTGGAGGATGTTAATGAGATTTTCAGAAAAATGGGGCGACAGCATAGACAGTGCGGTTGAGCTTGCCCTTTCAGATCTGAAGCTG
>JAZRXE010000062.1:0-8523 GCA_045600065.1 Anaerovoracaceae bacterium | reverse complement strand
CAGAGCCGTATTCGGGATCTGCGTCGAATCTGAAGGCGGGAACAGCCAGACCTTCGTTAGCCTGTGCATACAGCTCAGCGCTCTGTGCGTTGCAGGGACACAGGTCAGCCTTGCCCTCCTGAACGGCAAGATAGCAGTCGGTAACGCTGGAGGCGTGCTTAAGCTCCTTATAATTGGTGCCGAGGCAGTCCTGAATGATCTTTTCCTGTACGGAACCACTCTGGCAGATGATCACTGCATCCTTCATGTCATCTACAGTCTGATACTTGTCTGCATCGGCTTCCCTTACCATGATACCGCAGCCGATATCATCAAACACATAGCCCTTGGAAAGCTTCATGGCCTCTTCCCTTTCGAGGGAATAGGATATGCCGGAAATAGCCAGATCGTACTTGCCGTCCGCTGTTGCGGAAAGCACCGCGCTGTAGTCAAGAGGAACGATCTGAAGCTCCACACCGATCTTATCGGCGATGTACTTGGCGATCTCCATATCGTAGCCAGCGATATACTCCTCGGCTCCGTCCTTGGCGGGCACCACGAACTCGCAGGGTGCAAAATAGGGCTCTGTTGCAACGGTCAGAACTCCGGCTTCCTTGATCAGCGCAAGCCTGTCCTTTGCTTCATCTTCCTTCTTTTCTCCGCAGGCTGCCATGGTAAAGAGCATGGTCAGCACGAGCAGAACAGATAAATACTTTTTCATAATCAACCTCCGTGCCATATCTATGGCTTTGTAATATTCAAAATAATACCATAACAAAAAAAGAAAATCCAACACTTTAATGCGGTAAAGCATTAAATACCACAATACCCTCCGCCGTGCAAAACAGCAGAGGGTATTCAAATACCGTTATGTGTTTTCTTCAATACCGGCAGATCAGCAGCCTTCTTCCTCAGAAAAAGGATCCTTCCAGGTAATATTGAAGCGCTGGGTAAAGCGGCTGTCATCGGCGTCGGAGGCATCCAGCTCCACAGGCCTGAGTTCATCCAGGCTTATGGGAGTATAGCTGGGAAGCTCTTCCCTGAGCTTTTTGCCTTTTTCTATGGAACGCATTATATCAAAGCGCTTCCAGGACTCTCCGCCCTCTGCCACAAGCTCCACGTCGGGAAGCTCCACATCCGGGAACAAAGGCTCTACGGCTGCGTCTTCTATCTCGTCCAGCCTGACAGCACTCAGGTCGGAAAGGATCTCCGGGGACCTGCTTTGTTCTGGACTTTCATCTGCGGCATCAGAGCTCATCCTGGCCCTTACGCTGGGTATGTCGGTAGGCTTTTTAAAGCTCGGATATCTGGACGCCATAATGGAACGCACGAGTCTGGTACTCTCAATATCGTCTTCATCGGCTTCCCAGGCAGGGCCCATCATATCGAAAATCTCCTGCTCGCTCATCTCGGTCAGCACATCCGTATCATATCCCATGCCTGCGTCTGTCTGTGCGGCGCTGTCTGTGTCATTTGAAAACGATTCCATGCTGTCCGTAAGATCTTCTGAATATGCTTCGGCTACCGCATCGGGCATGAGCTGCCCGTTCCCTGAGTCGGATGCACTTATGACACCTGCTTCAGCTGCTCCGGCGGCATAGCCGCTGACGGAGGCATTACTGTCCGGTGCAGGGGCTTCAGAACCCTGAATATCCTCCGGGGAGGGATCCTCAAAGCCCAGTTCCTTTCCTATTCTTCTGAGCTCGTCGCTTTCAGACTTGGTAAAGGTTATGGTATTTGCGCTTGCAGGCTGCCTTGCGGCAAGCCTTGCCGCCCTTTCAGCCTGTCTTGCGGCGCGCTTTTCAGCCTTTTCAGCCTTTTGCTGTGCCCTGAGCTCCTTCTTTGCGGCGTCTCTTTCTTCTTTCGAAAGCTTGCGCAGCTCGTCTCTCTGCTTTTCCTTTGCCTGCCGTGCCGCCTTCTTGGCCTCTGCCCTCAGCCGGCTCTCCTCAGCCCTCTCGTCGGAACTGCGCTTTTCCATATACATTGCGTAAACAAGCAGGCTCAGTCCGTTGACTATAAAGGCCGTGCCTACAAGCAGCAGGGAATTGGTGGCAGATACGAGAACGGGCATCATCATGATGACGCCGAATACCGCGCTTACTATGGAAAGCGGCATTACCTTGGCCCAGTCTCTGGGCTTGTAGCGGCTTACATCAAGACTCTGGGTAAGTCTTGTGGCGCCGGAAATACATGTAAGGCTGCCGAAGAACATGGTCAGCATATTGTCGCTGACCTGATTGTTCAGCACTGCAAAGCCGAACATCGCAGTAACAAGGCCTTCCACCAGTACTGTATCCGGCAGACGGTTTTTACGCCCCGATACAAGATATGCAGTTATTATAAGAGCGCCTGTTATCAGCATGCCCAGGCCCACCGGGAATGCTACGGCACTGAATGAATATGCGCTGAACAGGAAGCAGAACGCACCCTCAAAGGAGAGCATTATGCCCGCAGCGACTGTAAGTATCCTCATATATTCCTCTATATCCGATTATAATTGTTTGCCGAAAATACAGGTTATTATATCATGTTATAAAGATAAAGTCAGCAGTTTTGATTAATTGCCGTGCTTGTGGTATCTTATTAACAGAGGTAAACAACATGCGTAGTGACAGTATTTACGACATACTTATAATAGGCGCCGGTGCATCGGGCCTGATGGCGGCAGTGAGCGCCGCAAGGCATCCCGGACTGAGGATAGCACTGGCGGAGAAAGAGGCTGAGCCTGCCCGCAAGCTCTATGCCACAGGCAACGGCAGATGCAATTATCTCAATAAGAATGCCTGCCCCTCGGATTATTATTCGCGCGGGATGGATCAGAGCATTCCCAGGGCAGTCAGCAGTATAATGACAGAGGGCCGCATAGACGCATTGACAGAGGTGTTCAGGACCCTGGGAGTTGAGCCCTTCGAAGACGAAGCCGGACGGATGTACCCCCGAAGCATGCAGGCAAAAAGCGTGGTCATGGCGCTTATATACGGCGCTCTTTCCGCGGGAGCGGAGCTTTGCTGCGGCTTCGACACGGTTTCGGTCAGGAGACAGGACGGAGTGTTCATAGCCGATGCCGCAGACGGAAGAAGGCTTATGGCGAAGAAGCTGATACTTGCCACAGGAGGCAAGGCAGGCATACAGTACGGCTGCACGGGAGCAGGCTACAAGATCGCCCGTAGCCTGGGCCACAATATTATAAAGCCCATTCCCGCCCTGACCCAGCTGCTGTGCGAGGATGATATGCAAGAGCTCGCCGGTGTCCGGGCAGCCGGACGCATAAGCCTGATAGCCTGCAGCGGAGATGTGAGCACCATAAGCGCCGAGGACAGCGGCGAGATACAGTTTACAAAAGAAGGCCTGTCCGGGATATGCACCTTTAATGTAAGCCGGTTTTACAGCATAGAGGAAGACCTCAGCTACAAGGCCGAGCTGGATCTTCTGGAAGAATATTCCCAGACCAGACTCAGGGAAATGATGCTGGAGCGCAGGCTCAGGTTCAAATCAGAGGCCGCGCCGATGATACTCAACGGAATGCTTCCCGAAAAGCTGGCTGCATACATCATAAAGAAAGCAGGCATCACCGACGGCATGACTGTGGGTAACATCGACAGCCGGGCAGCTGAACACATTGCCCTGCTTTGCAAGAGCCTCAGCTTCGATATTTCGGGAACGAAATCCTGGAAGGATGCCCAGGTGACAGCCGGAGGCGTAGATCTTTCCGAGATCAGAGCAATAAGCCTGGAGTCCAAATTCGTCCCCGGGCTTTATATGTGCGGAGAGCTGCTGGATGTAGACGGGCCCTGCGGAGGCTACAATCTGAGCTGGGCCTTTGCGTCTGGCTGGACTGCGGGAGCCTGCGCCGCCGCAATCAACTGACAGGCAGCACAGCCTCGCTCACCGGAATCATCATTGCCAGCTATCCTTTGACCCTGCAAAGAGGTCTAAAACAAAAATGATAAGAATACACGAGATTAAAACAGAAGCGGACAAGAGCCCTACCGCGCTCTGCGCCCGGGTCGAAAGAGCCCTGGGCCTGCCGGAGGGAAGCATCAGATCCGCAGATATAGTCAGGGAATCGGTCGACGCCAGAGAAAAACCGCGCATTTACAAGGTCTACAGCCTGGATCTGCATACCGATATACCCGACGAAAAGCTGCTGGCAGCCGCCGCAAAGCACAGGTTCAAGGCAGCCGTCGTTTCAGACAAGAGCTTCAGTCTTCCCCCGGCGGAAAGCCTGCCGCAGCAAAGACCTGTCATATGCGGCTTCGGACCCTGCGGCATGTTCGCTGCCCTGACTCTTGCCATGTACGGGGCAAAGCCCGTAGTGCTGGAACGGGGCGCGGCTATGGAAAAGAGAGTCAAGGCCGTAGAGGAATTCTGGAACGGCGGAGCCTTCGATCCGGTAAGCAATGTGCAGTTCGGCGAAGGCGGAGCCGGTACCTTCTCCGACGGCAAGCTTACCACGGGAACCAAGGCAGACGCCAATCGTTTCGTGCTGGAGCAGCTGGCAGAAGCCGGTGCAGACCCGTCAATACTCTACAGGCAGCATCCCCATGTGGGCACGGATGTGCTTCGCAGCGTGGTGGTAAACATACGCAGAAAAATACAGGCTCTGGGCGGAAGCATTCTTTTCGAATCAAAGCTTCAGGAGCTGGATATACAAGACGGCAAGGTTCGCGGGCTGTGGTATTCCGACAGCATGGGCATCAGGCAGTACATGCAGACAGACCATGTAATACTTGCCCTCGGCCACAGCGCCAGAGATACTGTCCGCGGGCTGTTCGACCAGGGCATCTATATGGAGCAGAAGCAGTTCTCCATGGGTGTGCGTATCGAGCATCCCCAGGAGATCATCGACATATCCCAGTACGGCTGTCCTGCGTCAGAGCTGGGGCTGTCACCCTCGGACTACAAGCTCAGCTGCCGCGGAAAGGACGGCAGGGGTGTATACACCTTCTGCATGTGTCCCGGAGGCTATGTGGTTGCCGCGGCGTCCTTCAAAGGCGGGGTGGTGACTAACGGAATGAGCAATTCGGACCGATCCGCGGAAAATGCCAACTCGGCCCTGCTGGTGGACGTGCGCCCGGAGGATTTCCCAGACAATCACCCTTTGTCGGGAATGATGCTTCAGGAGAAATACGAGCAGGCAGCCTTCAGGCTGGCAGGCTGCAGCTATATGGCCCCCGCCGAAAGGCTGGCAGACTTTATGTCAGGCACATCTGCCGCCGAGCTTGCGGAGCTCAACAAGGACCCGGAGGCTGAAGCACGCAGGGCAAGACAGCTTGCACGGCAAGGAGCCGCAAGATTCCCGCAGGCTTCGGAAAGTCAGGATTATCTTCATTCGGCAGCTGCACAGCCCTCGTACAGACCGGGGGTGGTGTGGACGGATATAAGGGCATGCCTGCCGGACTTTGTCAGCGATTCGCTCAGGATCGCCATTCCAGTTCTGGACAAAAAGCTCAAGGGATTTGCCGCCCCCGGAGCAGTGCTGACAGGCCCCGAGACCAGAAGCTCCGCGCCCTTCCGCATCAGGCGCACGGAAGCCCTGAATGCCATGGACAAGGACGGAAGGCCCATAGAGGGGCTGTATCCCGGAGGCGAAGGCGCAGGCTATGCAGGCGGCATTGTATCCGCGGCAGCGGACGGGATCAGGCTGGCAATAGCCATAACAAGGAGGAATTCATGAAAAAAGTCGTAGCAATCAACGCGAGCCCCCGGAAGGGCTGGAACACAGATATGCTTATCAGAGAGGCAGCCAGAGGCGCAGAAAGCGCAGGCGCGCAGGCAGAGTACATTTCGCTCTTCGATCTGGATCGCTACACAGGCTGCGTATCCTGCTTTGCCTGCAAGACCGCTGCATCCTACGGCAAATGCGCCTGCAAGGACGGTCTGGCTCCGGTGCTGGAAAAGATCAGGAACGCCGATGCCCTGATAATTGGCTCACCGGTTTATCTGAGCAATCTTTCTGCATCCTTCAGGGCTCTGTTCGAGAGGCTGGTGTTTCAGTATCTGACCTACAATGCTGAGCGCCCAAACTGCAACGAGAGACTTATCCCGGTGCTGCTGGCAGTCACCAGCAACTGCGCCGAGGAGCAGTACGATGCTATGGGCTATACTGCCCTGCTCGATTCGTACAAGTCCATGCTCGGCAATTATGTGGGCCCCACTCAGCTGCTGGTATGCGGAGACACCCTGCAGGTGGACGATTACAGCCGCTTCGACTGGCGCTTCGACGCGCAGGCCAAGAAGGCCCGCCGGGAGCAGAGCTTCGGGGCTTATCTGCGGAAGGCCTTCGAAATGGGCAGAGAGCTGGTTTAAGGCCTGCAGCTGCGAATGCTTAGCATACGACATTGACAGCTTGCAGTCTTCGCGGACCGGAAAAGATCAAGTATACAGCAAAAACAGAATAATACAGCGTGGGCGCGGCGGTTTTCCGTCGGTTTCACGCTGTTGTTTTTTGTTCCGACAGAATACTGCATGAAAGGGGTATAGGGTAAAATGCGTTGGCAAAAACGCCGGACAACCTGAAATCTCAAGTTGTTCGGCGCTTAAAAGTCGTTTGGAAAAGCTTTGAGGGCGGATAAAATTCGCCGGTAACTAATCTCAGTCAAGGGGATAACGAGAGCTGCCGGAACGGAGCAAAAACAGAGGGGCGGTTTTTCAAGAGCACAGGAGAACCGTCCCCTTGTGTTTTTCAAGAGCACAGGAGAACCGTCCCCTTGTGTTCCCTTTGTGTTCGTGTGTTACAGCTCGCTGAGCTTGGGGGCGGACTCGATGAACTCGGACTCAAGGCCCAGCTTCTCAAAGAAATCGCACATGGCCTTGGGGGCAAATTTTTCAGTTGAATAGTGGGTGCCTCCTATAAGATTGACGCCCGCTTTCTTTGCGGCGTCGTGAATGGCCTGTATCCAGGCGGCTCCCGGGTTGGTAACGCCGCATATGAAGCAGTTGACGCCCTGCTCTATCAGATAATCGTAGATGGTGGTATCCTTGGCTCCGCCGCCCATTATGGCGATGCGTCCTCCCATCAGCTCCTCGCTGCCGTAGGGATAGCACCTGCACTCATGGCCCAGAGTCTTTTCCAGGCACTCCACAACATCGCTGCGCGTCTTAAGGTCCGTATCGCAAAGCACGCCCATAAGCACCTTGTTCTGCAGATAGAATTCACCGAAGGGCCTTGCGCCCATGACCTTGGCCAGATTGTTGCCCGGAGAATAGACTCCGTTGCGGTCAAGGGGAATATGGTAGGCAAACAGATTGATCCTGTTCTCCTTCATTATCTTAAGGCTCAGCTCCGACAGAGGCGGATAATCCGCATCCAGAGCCGTCTTCTGAGGCGCGGGGTGATGGGTAAAGAGCATGCAGTCATGTGCGCCCCTTCTCTGAAGCTCCGCAAAGACCTCCTCGTCTGCAAAGCAGGCAGTATAGACCTTTTCCAGCTCGTCTGCGTAATGATACTGCTCTCCGATCTTAGGAAAGACCTCTGTGCATTCCCAGGGACGGAAATACTCGTCGAGAGCCTTGTTTACTTTATCTGCGGATACGCTCATCTAAGCCTCCTTGTTGTTCAAAACTATCTCCAGCTCTTCGGGGAAGAACCTGGGGCAAACATTTTCCACGGACTGTATCACCATGGCGGACATTCTGGTGCCTATGACGCAGGACTGAGCCAGGCTGCAGCCATAGGTCATGCCTGCGCTTACACCGGCAAAGAAAGCGTCTCCGGCGCCTGTGGTATCCACTACATCCACCTTCAGAGCCGGGCATATGCCCCTGTTGCCCTGAATGTCCGCGTATACCGCGCCCTGAGGCCCCATGGTCACCACCATATTGGGTATGCGGGCAGTCTTGATCTTGTCTGCGAGTATGTCTGCCATCTGATCGGGCGTCTTCTGCGTGTAATCCTCGGAAAACAGTATTCCCGCCTCCTGCTCGTTGCACACGAAGCACTTGCAGTCCTTGAAATACTCCCTGCGCTCCAGGGCGATGCTCATGTTGGAGATCACCGCGTAAATATCCTTGCCGTATTTGCGGGCATATTCGAAGACCTTGTTGACGATGTCCTTGTCCGTGTCGATCTCCAGGGATATGCTGTCGCAGTTTTTGAAGATCTCTTCCTCGTACTGCTCCATAACATCCAGTACGGGACGCAGATCAGGCCTCTTGGATATGGAGGCCACTACATCTCCGCTGTTGTCGAAGATGGCCAGCCAGGTGCCCATGCCGTCGGGAGTTTTCTTCATAAAGCGGGTATCCACCCCGTGCTCCTCCAGCCTGCGTATGACATCCTCTCCGGTGCCGTTATCTTCGGCAAGGCTTATAAAGCAGGGCCTGGTGCCTATGTTGCCCAGGTCTTCGACTATATTTCTGGACACTCCCCCGTGAACGGTCTCCACCTTGCCCATATTGCGGCCGGCGGGTATGTAATTCGCCAGAGGATAACCCTTAACGTCTACAAAAACAGGTCCTATTACTACTATTCCCATCTTAGCCCTCGAACGGAACGATGATGGGTTCCTTGGTAAAGTGGTTCAGCACATGGCAGCCGTCCTC
>JAZRXE010000061.1:0-17658 GCA_045600065.1 Anaerovoracaceae bacterium | reverse complement strand
CCATCCAGATAGACGCCAGAAGAAGAGGGATAAGCTTGATGGCGATAGCAAGTGAATCATTTGCACCTACACCAACCCATGGCTGCGCCGCAGCATTCAGAAAGGATGCCTGTGCAATATTTGCGATGAGGGTAAGGTTGTTATGAAGAATCGTTTTGTTTTCCTTCACTTTGGGCAAGTCTTCGTCACTGACATAATCGGAATTAAGAAGATAATCTGTTGTGACATTGTATAACTTGCTTAGGGCAAGAATATTATTTGCATCCGGCAATGAAGTTCCCGTCTCCCAACGAGATATGGCCTGACGGGAAACATCAATCTTCTCTGCCAATTCTTCCTGAGACAAGCCTTTTGATTTGCGTAACTGTATGAGCTTTTCTGATACGTTCATACAAAGTCCTCCTTGTTTATTTTATGGCTACATAATAACCAAAAGGCGTTTTCTCCTCCACCACTACGACTTTACATTTCCGCAACATGAGTTTACATGATTGAAAACGAGCAAGAAATTCAGTTTTTTTATCCTAAAATGAATCTATCAATCCGTGATTCTTGTAGATAATAAGAATGTTCTGCAAAGCGAGCTTTCTTGCGAAAAGCTGCTTGAAAGTGACTGATTTTTCTTTGCCTGCCGCCTTCAGAGCTTCCATTTTATCGGAAACATCTGAATATTCCTGTTGTATGTCGTTAAGCATCGCTTCAAACTGTTCTTCTCTGCTCATAATCCTGCAAACCCTCATATATTTATTTCTTTTTCCAAAAGGATTGTAACATAAGAGCATTGAACATTTCTACACGACCGGATCGTAAACGATATAAAAAAACCGTTCACAGTTCAATAAAACCGTGAACGGAATCCTTCTGAAAATATCCTGATTTTCGGAAATGTGCGAATTTGTCGTAAATTTGTCGTAAAACCGATTTTCCGGCGCCGTAAACCGTTGAAATTTCAACGTTCTTAGTCGAGTTATACGTTGAATAAGAAATTGACGATGTCTCCGTCTTTCATCACGTAATCCTTGCCCTCGGAGCGCAGGAAGCCCTTCTCCCTGGCGCTGGCCATGCTGCCGCCAACCTCCATGAACTTGTCGTAGGCTATGGTCTCCGCCCGAATAAAGCCACGCTCAAAGTCCGTATGGATCTTGCCTGCCGCCTGAGGAGCCTTGGTGCCCTCCCTGATGGTCCAGGCCCTGCACTCGTCCGAGCCTGCGGTAAGGAAGGATATGAGCTTCAGCAGGCTGTAGGATGCCTTGATGAGCCTGTCCAGGCCGCTTTCAGCAAGGCCCAGATCGCTGATGAATTCCTGCTTTTCCTCGTCCTCCAGCTGCGAGATCTCTTCCTCCAGAGAAGCGCAGACTGCCACCAGCCGGGAATTCTCTGCCTGTGCAATGCGCTTTACCTCAGCCACATAAGGGTTGATGGCCTCCAGCGAATCAGCACTTGCCCCGGTAAGATCTCCGGAAAGCTCCGGGGCGTCGTCTTCATCCACATTGGCAACATATATGATGGGCTTATATGAAAGCAGGCCTATGCTTTCCACAAAGGGGAGCTCGTCTGCGTCGAAGCTCAGGCTGCGGGCATTGCGGCCTTCCCCAAGACCCTCCATGATGCGCTCCATAATGGCCAGCTCTCCGGCCTGGGCCTTGTTTCCGCCCTTCATGCCGGATTTAACCTTGCCTATGCGCCTTTCCAGTATCTCCATATCGGAAAGAATAAGCTCGGTATTGATGGTATCGATGTCCGAAGCCGGGTCTATGTGCCCATCCACATGGATTATGTTCTCGTTCTCGAAGCAGCGGACCACATGAATTATGGCATCCACCTCTCTGATATGACCAAGAAACTGGTTGCCAAGGCCCTCGCCCTTCGACGCGCCCTTTACAAGGCCTGCGATATCGCAGAACTCTATAGTCGCGAATGTGGTCTTTTGGGAATCATAAATTTCGTGGAGCTTTCTGACCCTTTCATCGGGTACTGCGACCACGCCCACATTGGGCTCAATGGTACAGAACGGATAATTGGCGCACTCCGCGCCTGCCTGGGTTATAGCGTTGAAAAGTGTGCTCTTTCCCACATTGGGGAGCCCTACGATACCTAATTTCATTTTCTTTATACCTCATAAAAAGCCTGTATTTTCAAGGCTTTCGCCTTTCGATATCAAATGCGCGGAAAGCTCAGAAATCCTGCTCCGGGTGCCGCTGGGCCCGGCTGCCTCTGATATACATTACCGCTCCGGCTGCCATGGCCGCAATGCTGATAAGCTGTGCCTGCCTGAAGGGGCCTATCCACAGGCTGTCGGTGCGCAGTCCTTCCACAAAAAAGCGCTCCGCGCCGTAGAGCATCAGATACAGAGAAGTCTGTTTATAAGCGAACCCTGACTTTTGATCTATCCAAAGCAAAAAGATGCACAAAAGCAGGCACCATATGCTCTCATACAGAAATGTGGGATGTACCAGCTCTCCGTCAGCATAGATCGCCCAGGGCAGATCCGTGGGGCCTCCGTGGGCCTCGCTGTTGAAATAATTGCCCCAGCGCCCTATTGCCTGGCCTATGGCAACGCTGGGCATTATCAGATCTATCCATTCCGAGGGGCTGTCCTTCCATTTTCTGAGCAGAATGCAGCCCATGCCTATGCCGCCTATAAGGCCGCCGTGTATGGCAAGTCCGCCGCCGCGTATATTGATCATCTTAATGAAATCTCCGGCATAGTTTTCCCAGCTGAAGATAACATAATATGCCCGTGCGCAGATCACTGACACAGGTATGCAGTAAAGCACCAGATCCAGCAGGCGCTCGGAGTCCAGACCCTTTCCGGGAGCCCTGAAATACGCAAGAGCCGTGCCTGTCACAATGCCCGAGGTAAGGCAGATCGCATACCACATTATATCCAGTCCCTCTATGCCCAGAAAGTCCGGTATGGCTACAGGATCGGGCACAGGCAGAAATCCGGGAGTGCTCATTACAGCTCCCTTCTTCCTTCGAGAGCTTTGGAAATAGTCACCTCGTCTGCATATTCCAGATCTCCGCCCACAGGCAGTCCGTGAGCGATGCGGGTCACCTTGATGCCGGCGGGCTTCACCAGCTTGGCGATGTACATGGCGGTGGCTTCTCCTTCTATGTTGGGATTGGTAGCCAGGATCAGCTCTTTGATATCCTCCTGCTGCAGCCGGATGATCAGACTTTTAAGATTGATATCCTCCGGGCCTATTCCGTCCATGGGGGAAATCGCTCCGTTAAGCACATGATAAAGCCCGTTATATTCCCTGATGCGCTCCATGGCGAAAACATCCCTGGGGCTTTCCACCACGCAAATGGTGCTTCGGTCTCTGGTCTGATCCGAGCAGATGCTGCAGGGATCCACATCGGTAAGATTGCCGCATATGCTGCAATACTTCATCTGTGTCTTTGCCTGAACTATTGAATCTGCCAGCCTGGAGGCATCTGCGTCTGTCATGGAAAGTATGTGAAAGGCCAGCCTCTGGGCAGATTTTCCTCCTATTCCGGGAAGCTTGCCCAGCTCTGCTATCAGATTGTTTAAGGGTTTTGCGTAGTGCCTCATATTAGAGGATCCCCGCGGGGAGACCCATTCCGGCACCCACGCTGTTCATCTTTGCATTGCTCAGCTCATCGATCTGGCGCATTGCCTCGTTGGCGGCAGCCATGATAAGATCCTGAAGCATTTCCACATCGTCGGGATCGAGGATGTCCGGCTTGATGGTGACAGCAGTCAGCTGATGAGCACCATTGACCTTTACGGTGACAGCTCCGCCGCCTGCGCTGGACTCGGTCTCAGTGGCATTGATCTCGTCCTGGATCTGATTCATTCTGATCTGCAGAGCCTGAAGCTGAGCCATCTGATCCTGTCTGGAGGGCTTGTTTGCCTTCAGCTTTCCTGCTTTCATTCCTTTACCCATTGTTCTCCTGCTTTCCGGATCCTATATATTTAACAAAAAGATCCTTGTCTGTAACTGTAAATCTGATATCGTATCCGCCGTAGCTCATGCCGTAGACCCGGGAAGAATCCTTCTGATAAGAAGGCCGCGGATCCAGCTGCAGAATGCGGTAAATAGCTTTGTAAGTCTGTTCATCCGGTACGGAGGCCAGCTCGTCCGGGATATGTACGTTAAGCAGCCTTAGGACCCCTGCCTCCGAAAAGCCTGCCGCCGCGTCCGGATGGGAATCCGTGTAGGGCAGATATGGCTTTACATCGTACACCGGCGTGCCGTCCAGAAGATCGGCACCGGCCACCTCCAGATAAGGAGCCTCGGGCCCTTCATAGACCACGCGCAGCAGCCGTACGCTGGACAGTCCGATCTGATTGGGCCGAAACGGAGACCGGGTGGCGAATACACCCATCCGCTTGTTTCCGCCCAGCACCGGGGGCCTGACCGTGGGAGACCACGCCTCTCTGTGGGCTTTGGAAAAATCCCACAGAAGCCAGATGTAAGAAAAGTCTTCCAGGCCTCGGAACGCATCGGCCACACGGTATTTTTCATTAAATATTACATAACTAATATTATCGTCAACCAATCCGCTTTGCCTTGGTATACCGAATTTTTCCGTAAAACCGCTGCGTATGCAGGCTATAGGCTCAATATTCATGGCTTTACCTGCTGCATATGCGCACCAGAGCCAGCTCGAACAGTATCCTTGGTCTCGGAGCCCATCTCGCGTCCGCCAGTGCCGAAGAAAGCTCCGCGATGCTGCTCCTGATAAACTCCATATCGGCCCTGCCGCTCTGCTCTTTAAGTCTTTCTATATTTTCAAGAGAGAGATTGAGCACATTTTCCGGCCTGGCGGTATACTTGATCACCATTAAATTCCTCAGATGCTCGGTAAGATCTCTGGCAAACTGAGTGACTTCCTTGCCCTCAGCAATAACTGCGGCCATTGTGCCCAGCGCAGCTCCGGCATCCTTGGCGATAAGGCTGTCTGTTAAGGAAATCAGAGTCTCGGTGCCTGCCATGCCAAGAAGAAAGAGTACATCCTCTCTTGTCAGCTCCTCGCCGGAGGATATGCACCTGTCCAGCAGGGACAGGCCGTCTCTTACCGAGCCGTCTGCGTTGGCTGCAATAAGAGCCAGAGCGTCGTCAGCGGCCTTTACCCCCACCTGAGCGCATATGTCGGCAAATCTTTCCGCCAGCCTTTCTTCGCTGACCCTTCTGAAATCAAGCCTGATGCAGCGGCTCAATATAGTGGTGGGCAGCTTATTGGGATCTGTGGTCGCCAGAATGAACACGGTATTTGCCGGAGGCTCCTCCAGGGTCTTTAGCAGCGCGTTGCAGGCCTGGGTGCTGAGCATATGTGCCTCGTCTATGATATAGACCTTGGTTCTGCCCATTACAGGCGGAAAGTTGACCTCTTCTCTCAACGAACGCATATCGTCCACGCCGTTGTTGGAAGCCGCGTCGATCTCCGTGACATCAAGAAAGGTGCCTGCGGCTATTGCCTTGCAGGCTGCGCATTCCCCGCAGGGTCTGACGGCATCCGATGTGCAGTTCAAGGCCTTTGCCAGCAGTCTGGCTGTGGTGGTCTTGCCGGTGCCTCTTGTTCCGCAGAAAAGATAGGCATGTCCGGTGGTGCCGTTTTTGATCTGGTTAGTCAGTATCTTTACAATATGCTCCTGACCTATCAGAGTATCGAAGGTTTCCGGTCTGAAGCTGCGATATAATGCCTGATACATGTATTCTCCTTGGATAACGGGACAGCGTATACCGTACAGGGTAGCAGGAGCTGTATGCCCTGCCCCTTGCCGGTCTGCCGCCTATAAAAAATCGCCCTTGGCCAGCCTCGCGGGGACCTGCAGGCTTAGCTGCGGCACACAGGAGGTTCCGCTTATTGCTGCTTCCTTCCGGACCTGACAAGGTTCACAGATTCCTGTTGCGCAGGACCCACAGGAGGCCGCGAAGCTGACCAAGGGCAATTGTTTTGTTTAGTTCAGGGCTTTGATCAATTCTCCCAGCACGGGCTCGAACTTGGTTCCGTAGCTGTGAGCTTCATCTTCCAGAGTATTCTCTATGCACTTGCAGGTGAATTCTGCCGCCAGTCCGGCGCTTTCTGCCAGACTTTTGCCTCTGAGCAGGGCTCCGGTAAATACCGATGCGAATATGTCTCCTGTGCCGTGATAGCTTCTTGGGAGCTTTCCGTGTATATAATAACTCAATTTTTCGCCGTCGTAAATAGCCGCGCCGGTTTCTTGCGAAGAATATCCCACTCCGGTGATCAGAATATTATCTGAGCCCAAAGCCTTAAGACCCTCCATCAGCTTTAAGATGTAGGCTTCGTCGTATTCTTCCCTGTATTCACAGCCTGTCATAAGAGCAGCCTCGGTAAGGTTCGGAATGATCACATCGGCATGAGCGGCAAGGCTTTTGATCTCCTCCACGAAATCCATATCAAAGCCCGAATAGAGCTTTCCGTGGTCTCCCATGGCAGGATCGACAACCATACGGCAGCCCTCTGCCGCGCTGCTTTTGAATATGTCTTTTACAATGTCTATCTGCTTCTTGCTGCCCAGATATCCGGTGTAAATGGCATCGAACTTAAGACCCTCTGATACCCAGTGAGCGTTTATGGCAGGCATATCGTCAGTAAGATCCCTGATATTGGGGAAGTTTTTAAAGGCCGTGTGAGTGGAAAGAACCGCCGAGGGCAGCAGCACGGTCTCGTGTCCGCAGGCCGAAAGAATGGGGAGCGCCACGCTTCCGGAGCAGTGCCCTATGCAGGATATGTCCTGTATTGTTAATACTCTTTTGTAATCCATTGCTCTTTTTATGTAAAACTGCTGAGCCTGAAATGAGTCCGGAGCCCGCAAAACAGTATCACTGCCTTGCCATTCTGAGGAATTCATCCAGGTCTATTACCGTAACTCCAAGCTGCTGAGCCTTGACAAGCTTGCTGCCTGCGGCATCTCCTGCCAGAACGAAATCAGTCTTTTTGGATACGGAGGATGATGTCTTGCCGCCCAGGCTTTCTATAATGGCGGAGGCCTCGTCTCTGGTCATGCCCGCAAGGGTGCCCGTAAGAACGAAGGTCTTGCCCGCAAAGCGCAGGTCTGCGCCTTCACCGGGCTTATCCTGGCTGAGCTTTACCCCTGCTTCCTCCAGACGCCTGATTATATCACGGCTGCGCGGATTATCAAAGTACTTTATGATCTCCGAAGCCACCGCATCTCCCATGTCGGGAAGCTGCTTAACAGACTCCGCGTCCGCATCCATCAGCGCGTGTATATCTCCGAAGGCAGACATCAGCACCTTGGCAGTCTGCTTTCCCACATTGCGTATGCCAAGACCTGCAAGCACCTTGTCCGGGCCTGCCTGCCTGGAGCTTTCTATGGCTGCAAGAAGATTGTCCACGGATTTCTGCTTGCCTATTATCCCCTGCTCTATGAGCCTGTCCCTGCTGTCTTTGAGGCTGTAAATATCGGCGATATCCCTGATATATCCCTCGCTGATCAGCGCTTCTGCGGCAGAGGGCCCGAAGCCGTCGATATTCATGGCATCCTTGCCCGTAAAATAGACTATGCTCCGGCTGTCCTTGGCAGGACAGCTTTCCCCGGTACAGTGCAGGTGTGCTCCGTCGGCCTCACGCTGGGCGGGAGCTCCGCATACAGGGCAGAATTCGGGCATTTTGAAGGGAACCGTGCCCTCCGGGCGCTTGTCTCTGACGACCTCTATTATCTCGGGTATTATATCTCCTGCCTTTTGCAGCACCACGGTATCTCCTATGCGAAGATCCTTTTCGTCAATAAAGTCCTGATTGTGCAGAGTCGCCCTGGATACCGTTGTCTCTGCCAGCCTTACGGGCTTGAGAATGGCCAGAGGCGTCATGCGGCCCGTTCGGCCGACCTGGACTATGATATCCTCCAGCAGGGTCTCCCTGCGCTCAGGCGGATATTTGTATGCCACAGCCCACCGGGGGACCTTGGAGGTCATGCCGAGCTCTTTTCTCATCTGAAGGCTGTCCACCTTTACCACAGCACCATCCAGACCGTAATCCAGACTGTAGCGTATATCGCCTATGCGGCATATGGCATCCCAGACCTGATCTGCCGTCTTGGCCTCGATGGGCTCCTCTATGACGGGAAAGCCCTGACTGCGAAGCCATTCGAAGCTTTCCAGATGACCGGAAAAGATGCGCCCCTCTGCAAGCTCAAGATTGAAGATCCAGATGTCCAGCTTTCTTTCTTTTACCACGTTGGGATCCAGCTGGCGCAGAGTCCCCGCAGCGCTGTTCCTGCGATTCTGGTAGGTCTTTCCGCCCTTCTGAAGCTGCTTTCTGTTGGCCTCCTCAAAGCTTGCGGAGGACATGTAGACCTCTCCGCGCACCTCAAGATAAGGCAGCTTTTCGGGTATCTCCTTGGGGATGCTTTCTATCATAAGAGCGTTTTCCAGCACTGACTCGCCCACGGCCCCGTCCCCTCTGGTGATGGCGTCTGTGAGCTTTCCGTCAGTATATCTGAGCACCAGTGTAAGCCCGTCAATCTTCTTCTCCACGGAAAACACCGCTCCGGGCTGCTCCGAAAGTACCCTTTCCACGAATGCATAGACCTCTCCCTTGCTGAAAACATCCTGCAGGGATATAACCGGTACATCGTGCTCAATCTTGCGAAACTCCCTCCTGGGAGCGCCCACGACCCTTTTTGTGGGGGTATCAGCCCTCATAAACATGGGATACTCAGCCTCCAGAGCCCTCAGCTCCAGGCTCAGCTGGTCGTATTCGTAATCGGAGATCTCCGGATCGTCCTGATTGTAATATCTGTCGTTATGATAATCTATGAGCCTGTACAACTCTTCCATTCTCTGCTTAGCATCCATGTCTGCCCCCTGCAGCTTAAAGCTTCTTCATGGGAGCCTTGTCTATTGCAAGCTTTTTGGTTCCCACGCTGTCGAATATTACCACGATGGTCTTGCCCGATATTTCGATTACAGTACCCTCGCCGAACCTTTCATGGCTGACCTTGTCTCCGGGCGTCAGAGCGGTATTTTCAAGGGTCTCTCTGGGCTTGTTTATCTGGGCGCTTACAGATCTTGAATTGGTCCTTGCCGCGGCTGCCGCGGCTATAGGAGAAATGTATGGCCCGGATGAATAATTCCTTGCGCCCGAATCGTAGCGGCTGAAGGATATACCCTCTCCCCGCTTGTCATAGACCGCAGTGCCTGTCATGAATTTTCGGTCTATCTCCTTAAGGAAGGGAGACTCTGCCTGCCTGTCTGTCTTTCCGTAGAGCATGCGCTGCTCGGCGCTGGTAAGATATAGCCTCTGCTTCGCCCTGGTCATTCCCACATAACAAAGCCTGCGCTCTTCTTCCAGGTCGTCGCCCTTGTCTATGGTCCTGTAGCTCGGAAACAGGCCCATTTCAAGACCGGGCATGAATACCACCGGAAACTCCAGGCCCTTGGCGGAATGCAGGGTCATGAGCACCACAGCGTCCTGATCAGGGTCGTGCTCGTCAATATCCGACTGTATGCTGAGACCCTCCATAAAGCTTTCCAGTGTGAGTATGCCGCCCGAAGCCTGTGCCTCCTGTTCCTTTTCGGCTATTACGGATTTGAATTCCATAAGGTTTTCTATCCTGCCGTCTGCCTCCACGCTTTCCTGATCCTCAAGTGCCTTCAGATAACCGCTTTTTACAAGCAAGGCATCGTAAATATCTCCGACTGAAAGCCTGTCTGCGTTTTCAGACAGCTCCCCGAGCATGCCCGTAAGGCTTAATACCGCCTCCAAAAGCTTGGGGCTCAGGGATTCCTGAAGCTCGTGAGTCTGCATCGCCTCCAGCATGCTTATTCCCATAGCCGCGGCCATGGCCCTGATACCGTCTACGGTTTTGGGACCCATGCCTCGCCTGGGCTCGTTGATTATGCGCAGCATCGATATATCGTCCTTGGGATTTGCCACAAGACGCATATAGCACATCATATCCTTGATTTCCTTGCGGTCCCAGAATTTAAGGCCCGACAGTATCTGATAAGGAATGCTCTTTGCCGTCAGCATGTCTTCGAAGCCGCGGGACTGGGCGTTGGTCCTGTAGAGTATGGCAAAATCCGAATACCTCAAACCGGCATCCTTTCGCATCAGGGCATCTATCCTTGCGCATATGTAGCGGGCCTCTTCCCTGTCATCCTCCGCCCTGTAATACTCGACCTTTTCTCCGGATTCGGCACTGGTCCACATCTTTTTGTCCTTGCGGCCCTTGTTGTTTTTGATGACACTGTGAGCCGCCTCAATTATATTGCCGCTGGATCTGTAATTCTGCTCCAGCTTGATTACTCTGGCACCCGGAAAATCCTTCTCGAATTCCAGGATATTTCTGATATCCGCGCCGCGCCACTGGTAGATGCACTGGTCGCCGTCGCCTACGACGCACAGGTTGCGGCTTTCCTCCGTCAGCAGCCTGACCAGCTTGTACTGAAGCATATTGGTGTCCTGGTATTCATCCACCATTACATAGCTGAACTGCCTGCGGTATCTGTCCAGCACATCCGGGCAGCCTGCCAGCAGCCTGACGGCATTGCCTATGAGATCGTCAAAATCCATGGCATTGTTCTTCTTCAGGGCATCCTCGTAGGCTTCGTAGATCTTAGCCACATCCTTGTAGGAGTAAGAATCTCCGTATTTGCGCGCGTAAAGCTCGGGGTCTATCTCCCTTTCCTTGGCATGGCTGATCTCGGAAAGCACATACTTCGGGGCATTGCGCTTTTCGTCCAGCCTGAGGTCTTTGACTATTCTCTTGACAAGGGCACTCTGATCCGTAGGATCATATACCACGAAATTTTTACCGTAGCCCAGCCTGTCTGCATAGGATCTGAGCATCCTGAGGCTTGCCGAATGGAAGGTCTGTATCCATATGCCGGGCACGGGGCCTATAAGAGCCTCCACACGCTCCAGCATCTCCTTTGCGGCTTTGTTTGTAAAGGTCACGGCAAGTATGCTATAGGGAGATATTCCCACAGCCCTGATCATGTAGGCTATCCTGTGGGTCATGGTACCGGTCTTGCCGCTTCCGGCTCCGGCCAGTATAAGCAAAGGGCCTTCTATGGAGGTCGCGGCCTCAAGCTGACGGGGGTTGAGTTTATTCAGATATTCGGGGTATTCCGGCATATTTAACCTGCTTTTCAATTTAACATACAGCATCCGGGAGACTTGCGCCCGGAATCAAAAAGCCTGACCTGAGCATAGAAGAAAAACCTCCGCAATCACGCAGAGTCAGGCGAAACATACAAATACAATGCCTTAAGCCGGGTATACTGACCGATATCCGTGCATGGGATACCCGGCAGGGGTGTTCATTTTTCTTAATGATAATATATTATACAACAAAACCCCGCTTTATCCTATGGCGGCAGATCAATTATTCTTTTTAAGGCTTATACAATAATCAGAGATCAGGGAAGAAGAGTTTCGATGACAGATTCGATGTCATCAGGACCGGGCTGTATCAGCGACAGCCTCTGTGAAATATCGACGGCGAAGCTGTAGCTGCAGCTTACATCGTTGACAACATAGGGCAGAGCTCCGCCCTCCATGCATATTCCGTAATTATGCGTATAGCCTGCATCTTCTACGAAGACCCTCGAGACTATGACCCTGTAAGTGTATCTTTCCTCGGACATTAAGACCCTCCGTATTGGTATATTTGTCTGTAATTATACCATAACGGAGGGTCAAATAAATCCATTTTTTTACAATTGTTTGTTGTGACTACTCAATCACATAAAGTTTAGCGCCTTCGGGAACAGGGCAGGTGTAGCCTTCCTCTGTCTTCTCGTCGAACTCGGCCTTTGCCTCTGCGATGATGGAATTGTCCTCAAACAGGTCTATAGCAGCGCCGCACAGGACCTTGGCTGCGTACATGGTGCCCTTGTCGCCCAGGCTGGAGCAGGCGCTGGAAACGTTCTGCCAGCTGTGTCCGGGAGTGCCGGAGGGCCAGCACACGGCGTTGAACTGCGCGGTGGGAGTCTCCCAGCTTACATCGCCCACATCTGTGGATCCGGGGCTGGAGATCTCATGGGATACATGGGGAATCACAAAGTTGTTGATTGCCTTGGTGCCGTTTTCAGACAGCTCTCTGACAGCCTTGGCGACCTGCTTGTCTACCTTTGTTCCTGAGCCGGGAAGAGGATTCCTCTTTTCATAGCTGTTCATGAGCTCCATGGCATAGGCCTGCTCTTCTTCGGTGTATTCGGGCAGAGAGACCTCGTTCATGTTTTTGAACAGCAGCTTCTCAAGGACGGAGTTGGGAATGGTATTCGCGGTTCCGTCCACAAAGATGCGTTCATAGGTGGTATCGGTCATAATGGATGCGCCCAGAGCGATCTTGTCCACCCTTGCCACCAGCTCAACATCCTCCTTGACCTTGGGGGAACGGACCATATACAGCACGTCTGCGTAGGGCTGTACGACATTGGGGGAGGCTCCGCCCGCATTGGTGATGGCGTAGTGGATGCGGGCATCGCTCTTTACATGCTCCCTCAGGTACTGGACGCCGGTGTTCATAAGCTCGACTGCATCCAGTGCGGATCTTCCGTGCTCGGGGCTACCTGCAGCATGAGAGGCAATGCCCTTGAACTTGTACAGGATCTGAATGGATGCGTTGTTGCTTCCGCTGCTGACTTCGTTGCAGTCTCCGGGATGCCAGGTAAGAGCCGCGTCAAGATCTCTCCAAACGTTTTCTCTGGCCATCAGAGCCTTTGACGCGCCACCCTCTTCTCCGGGGCAGCCGAAGAAGATCACGGTGCCGGACTTGCCGGTCTGTTCGAGGTATTTCTTGATGCCCAGGGCTGCGCCAAAGCTTGCGGCACCCAGCATGTTATGACCGCAGCCGTGTCCGGATTCTCCGGGGATCAGCTCGTCTCTTACGGTCGCACAGGCCTTCTGGGACAGGCCGGACAGTGCGTCAAACTCACCCAGTATGCCGATGTAGGGTCTGCCGGAGCCGAATTTGCCGCTGAAGGCGGTATCTATTCCGCAAAGGCCCTCTTCTACCTCAAAGCCCTCTTCCTTCAGCTTTTCGCAGTACATCTTTGCGGACTTGAATTCCTTAAGGGAAAGCTCGGCGAAATTCCACACCTGATGAGAAGCATCTATTATAGTGGCTTCCTTGGATTCGATGAAGCTCAGTGCTTCGGATTTTTCCTTGATCATTTTTCTTCCTTTCGAAACAAAACGTTTACTGACAATTAATGTTTTATAATATTAATATGAATCACTATATGTAATATACGGACTGCTCTATTTTACGGCTTCGTCCATTACGCGCAGCACATTGCCGCTGAAGGCTTTGTCGATCTGTGCTTCGGTAAAGCCCTGAGCCTTCATGGCATCTGCCAGCAGATACATCTTGGTGCATTCGTCGATTTCCATAATTCCCAGTGTTCCATCCAGATCGGAGCCCAGAGCAACGGCGTCCATGCCTGCCACATCCGCTATGTGCATCATATGTTCTGCCATTCTCTTTGCAGTGCTTTCCGGTGAAGCCGCGTCGGAATTCAGAAAGGGTCCGCAGAAATTGATGCCGGTAACGCCGCCTGCGTTTCCAAGCAGCCTGAGCATATCGTCTGTAAGATTCCTCTGATGGGGAGCCAGGGCTCTGGCGTTGGAGTGGGAAGCTATAAAGGGCTTTTTGCAGATGGCTGCTACATCGTAGAAGCCGCCGTCGGACAGATGGGATACGTCTACCAGCATGCCCAGCTCCTGCATATACTGTACAGCCTCTTTGCCGAAATCGGTAAGGCCGAGCTTCATCAGCTCGGGATCCTTGCTGTTGGGATTTCCCAGACAGTTGACCCCGTTCCATGTCAGGGAGCAGGATCTAACGCCGAGATCATAAAATCTCTTTATGTTATCCAGCTTGTAATCTATAGCTCTTCCGTCCTCCATTGTAAGGACCGCAGAGGTCTTGCCTGCGGCAAGATTCTTTCTTATTTCTTCGGCGCTTTTAGCCTGAAGGACCTTGTCTGTGCGGGCGAGGGAGTTGGACATCATCCTGCAGCACGCGTAGATATAGTCCTCGTCGCTGATATCATCGCTGCCGAACTGCTTTACGAAGTCCTCTCTTGGGGGAAGATAAATGGCAAAGAACTGAGCAGCATAGCCTGCCTCAGCCAGACGGTTGAAGTCGATGGCGCATCCGGGCATATCCAGAATGTCGGCATCTTCGAAATCCTTTACGTGTCTTTCGAAGGCCTTCCACAGGGTGTCGCAGTGCATATCGAGTGCGTTGAACATAGTAGTCTCCTTTGAAAATGCTTGGGAACTTTTTATTAGTTATAAGAAAAACGCCGATTTTAATAAACCGGCGTTTTTGTGAGCTTTTTACTGAAGTGCAGCCTTTGCGATCTCGGTAAGCTGGGTGAAGCCTTTAGCGTCATTGATAGCCATTTCGGAGAGCATCTTTCTGTTGATGTCGATACCGGCCTTCTTAAGACCGTCCATCAGTCTGCTGTAGGAAATGCCGTTCATTCTTGCTGCTGCGTTGATCCTGGCGATCCAGAGCTTTCTGAATTCTCTCTTTCTGAGCTTTCTGCCCATCTGAGCAGAGCGCAGGGATCTCATAACTGCGGGATTGGCAGCTGTGAAAATCTTGTGCTTGGAACCGTAGAAGCCCTTAGCCAGCTTGAGGATCTTATTATGTCTCTTCTTTGCGTTTACTCCGCCTTTAACTCTTGCCATGTTCTTCTACCTCCTACTGTCCGATCAGAACGCTCTTGATTCTCTTGTTGTCTGCATGGGTCAGAATGGTGGCCTGACGCAGGTTCATCTTTCTCTTTGCGGTCTTCTGAGCTGTTCTGTGGCTCTTGTAAGCCTTATTTCTCTTAACCTTGCCGGTTCCGGTAAGCTTGAATCTCTTCATTGCCCCTCTGTGGGACTTCATCTTGTTTGCCATGTTTTAGTCCTTCCTGTTTATTCTTCGACTGCCTGTGCCTGCTGCTCTTCTTTTGCCTTCCTGGCAGCTTTCGCTTCCTTCTCTTTTTCCTTCTCGGTCTTGGGCGCTATGGTCATAGACATATTGCGGCCTTCGAGAACGGGCTTCTTTTCGATGTTTCCGTACTCCTTGACCATGTCCACAAAGCTCAGCATAGTCTCGCGGCCCTTATCGACATATCCCATCTCTCTGCCACGGAAGCGCATGCTTATCTTGACCTTGTCTCCGCCCTGAAGGAACTTTGCCGTCATATTGGCCTTGGTCTCCAGATCGTGCTCCTCGGTGAAAATACCCAGACGCACCTCCTTGAGCTCCATGGTCTTCTGCTTCTTCTTGGCATCCTTTTCCTTCTTCTGCTGATCATAGCGGAACTTGCCGTAATCCATGATCCTGCAGACGGGGGGAGCTGAATTGGGGGAAATGTTCACCAGGTCCAGATTGGCCTCGGCGGCCTTCTCCAGAGCTTCCCTGATACCCACTATACCCAGCTGATTTCCGTCTGCATCCAGCAAACGGACTTCTTTTGCACGAATCTCTTCGTTTATGAGGGCTTCTTTGCTAATGGTTTCATCCTCCGAAAAAATGAAAAAAGCGGCGCACAAGCTCCGCTGGTCAAACTACTCCTGTTGATAAAAGAGTGTTTATAGGCCCTTTCGGTGATCCTTAGGGCGAGAAGCGGATAACTTCTGCTTGATACATCAGTAATTTACCACCGGCACGGCCTGCTGTCAAGGCTGAATTTTCAATAATTCGCAAGAATTTTGCGAACAAATGTTTACAATTAAATCCGCCTGTGGTAAACTCATATTACAGCAAAGCAAGGAGATTATCAATGACAGCCAGAGAAAAATCGATTTTAGATTATATGCAGGAGCAAATCAAAAAGAACGGCTATCCGCCCACAGTCAGAGAGATCTGCTCCGCCCTATCCATAAGATCCACATCCACAGTACACAAGGCCATAGCATCCCTGCAGAATCAGGGCTTTATACGCAAGGATCCCGTAAAGCGCAGAGCTTTAGAGGTTATAGACCCGGGCAACGGTGAAGGTCCTGTCAGAAAAGGCCCGGCAGCTTCCGATACGGATTCAGGGAAGGCATACCCGGCCCCGGCTGATGTAGTCGATGTTCCCGTCATAGGCCGCATAGCAGCAGGAGCACCAATACTTGCCGAGCAGAATATCGAAGACAGCTTTCCCCTGCCCTCCAGATTCATAGGCAAGGGAACAAACTTCATGCTCACCGTTCACGGAGATTCAATGATAGAGGCAGGCATATTCAACGGAGACTATGTGCTTGTCAACCAGCAGAGTACCGCAAGCAACGGAGATATAGTCGCTGCCATGATAACAGACGGAGACCAGGCTTCTGCCACAGTAAAGGCCTTCTACAAGGAAGACGGCCACATCAGGCTCCAGCCCCGCAACTCCTCCATGGAGCCAATAATTGTAGATGACTGCAAAATACTCGGAATAGTGAAGGGAGTATTCAGATATCTGGATTAAGGGCAGATCTTAATCTTAGGGCTTTCCGCTCTGCCGACATTGATTTTTACGCCAGGTGTGATAAAATCGCACTTGGTATTTTATTTCTCATAACGAAAGGATGAATCATGCTTTTACAGTTGTTCTGGACCTTTTTCAAGATAGGTCTGTTCACCATAGGCGGCGGATACGCGATGCTTCCCATCATACAGGAGAAGGTCTGCGCCGTCCACCACTGGCTTACAGACGAGGAGTTTCTGGACTCCATCTCTCTGACCAACAGCCTCCCCGGTCCCCTGGCAACAAATGCAGCAACCTTTATAGGCTATAAGATCAAGGGATTTCCCGGCGCCCTGGCCTCGGTCCTCGGAACTATCAGCCCATCCATTATCATAATCCTGCTCATAGCAATGGTTTTCAATAACCTGATGAGCTATCCGGCAGTCAATTATTTCTTCATGGGGGTAAGGCCCGCAGTGTTTGCCCTGATGTGCTCCTCGGTTTACAAGCTGGCAAAATCCACAAAGATCAACGAGACCTATAATCTCATTGTCGCAGGCGTCAGCTTCGCGCTCATAGGCTTCCTCAAGATCACCTCCATTTATGTGGTGATAGGCGCAGCCCTTGTCGCCATACTGACGGGCAGCTTTGCCGGAAAGGAGGAGCAGCATGAATAATCTCATTCTGAAAATGTGCCTCGCCTTCACTAAAATAGGCGCCTTCTGCTTCGGCGGAGGCTATGCTTCCTTAGCCCTCATCCAGAACGAGATCATAGAGGCCAACAAATGGCTGACCATGGAGCAGTATGTAAACATAGTGGCAATAGCGGAGATGACTCCCGGCCCCATAGCCGTCAACACGGCGACCTTTGCCGGCTATCTTATGTCCGGCGTTTTAGCGGGCATACTCTGCACCCTGTCCCTGATACTGATCCCCAGCGCCCTGTCCCTTCTTACTGCATTCTTTGCAGAAAAGGTCAAGGACAACGAATACTTCAAGATGGCGCTTAAAGGCATAAGACCGGCAGCCCTGGGCATCATCGCCGCAGCCGCTATGAGCATAGGAAAGACCGGCATCACATCCTGGTGCTCCCTGATATTCTTCAGCGTCGCGGCCTGGATCATCTTCAGGATGAAGAAAAGCCCCATCATCGCCCTGCTGGTCTCAGGAGTATTAGGTATCGCATTCTACAGCATTTTCCCCGCCCTGGCAGTATAGCACAAGGGCAGCACAAGGGGACGGTTCTTCTGTG
>JAZRXE010000060.1:0-24810 GCA_045600065.1 Anaerovoracaceae bacterium | reverse complement strand
TGATCCTGTCTGCGCCTGCGGTGCTGATAAGATCTGCGACCAGCTTGGCTGTCAGCGGTTCTCTTGCCTTGGAGATCCTGTCCTGACGGGCATAGCCGAAATAGGGAATGACTGCGTTGATGCGGCCTGCGGAAGCACGCTTCATCGCGTCTATCATGATGCAAAGCTCCATAAGATTGTCGTTTACGGGATATCCTGTGGACTGGATGATGTAGCAGTCTACTCCGCGCACAGTCTCCTTGATGCTGACAGAGATCTCTCCGTCGCTGAATTTTCCCACATTGCACTGAGCCAGGGGCTTGCCCATGATCCTGGCGATCTCCGCTGCCAGTTCGGGGTTGCCGTTGCCGGCAAAGAGCTTGTAATCAGTATAAACACCGTTCTTCATGATAGAATTCCTTTCTTTCTGATGCTTTGCTAATGGTATTTATTAAAAATTAAAAACAAACTATTTCTGCTGCAGCTCGGGATTGATGCTTACGCTGCCAGGGCCGCCCTTTTCATCTATGCAGATAAGCGGGAAGTATTCGCCTATCTTCTTGTTGTCCATGCCGCCGGTGACCACCACAACGCCCACTCCGGCTATGGATGAATCGAATTCCTCCAGCATGTTGCTTATACCCTTTATGCTCCCGCCGCCCCTCATAAAATCGTCGATAATAAGGGCCCTGGAGCCGTGCTTTATGGAGCGCTTTGATATGCTCATCTGCTGCAGCCTGTCCGCAGAGCCGCTGAAGTAGTTGATGCTTATGGTCGAGCCCTCGGAGACCTTGTTTTCCCTTCTGATCACCACCAGGGGGATATCCAGAAGCTCCGCCGTAAAAAGCGCCACGCCTATGCCCTTGGTCTCTACGGTAACGACCATGTCGGCCTCCGAGCTGGCGAATCTCTTTGCAAATATCCTGGCTGCGCCCTTGGCCAGCCTGGGGTTGAACATTATATCCGAGGTATACAGAAAACCGCTGCCCAGCATGCGCTCGGGCTCTTCGAAATATGCCTTGAGGCTCTGAAGATACTCCAGGGTCTCTGCCTCTGATATATAGGGAACGTAGCGCACCCCGCCCTTTATACCGGAGGTGGTCTCAAGATATCCCAGACCGCAGGCCTCTATTGCCGCTCGGACGCTTTTGATGTCCTCGCTGATACTGGATTTTGAACAGCCGAAAAACTCCGCGAAGCTGCCCAGGGAATAATCCCTGTTGGGATTCTCGGTCAGTATGTGAGTTATGGAGCTGACACGTTCGAGCTTTTTCATACTATATACAAAAGCGCATTACCTTCCCAGGATCAGATCCCCGACCTTGTAAATGTCTCCGGCTCCCATGGTTATCACTATGTCTCCGGGGCGTGCATTGGCCCTTACAAAGTCTGCCATAGCCTGGAAATCAGGCATAAAATCCACATCCTTGCCGGGATGCCTCTTGAGTATCTCGGCCCTGAGGCTGTCTGATGATATCTTGTATATATTGGTCTCTCTGGCTGCGTAGATCTCGGCGAATATGACCTTATCCGCATCTTCGAAGGCATCCGCAAACTGCTCGAACAGAGCCATGGTCCTGGAATAGGTATGGGGCTGGAACAGACACCATATCTTTTCGTGGGGCAGGTTCTTTGCGGCTGCAAGGGTCGCCCTTATTTCAGTAGGATGATGGGCATAGTCGTCTATTATGGCAACGCCGTTTTCGGTACGGCCAACGATGTCAAAGCGCCTGTGGGTGCCCTTGAAGTTTTCCAGGGTGGCCTTGATCACGTCAAGGCCCACGCCAAGGCTTCGGGTGGCGGCTATGGCTGCAAGACTGTTGGTTACATTGTGTTCTCCGGGCACGGCCAGCTGTATGCGGTCAAGGAACTGACCCTCGCAGTACAGGTCGTAGGAGCACATGCCCAGCTCGTTGAAGCTGATGTTGTCTGCGCTGTAATCGCAGTCGCGGCTCAGGCCGAAGGTTATGACATTGCAGTTCTGCTTGCGTATTATTGAATCGACAAAAGGATTGGCGTCGTAGGCGATCACGGTGCCATCACTGGGAACCGAGCCTGCGAAGCGCTCGAAGCTTTCCGCGATGTGGTTGATATCCTTAAAGTAATCCAGATGATCTGAATCTATGTTAAGGATGATCTCCATCTTAGGCTTGAGCTGCAAAAAGCTGTCCATGTATTCGCAGGCCTCAGTGACAAAATAGCCGCTGCTGCCTATGTTTGCATTCCCGCCGAACTCGCTGAGTATGCCGCCCACAAGCACGGTGGGATCATACCCGGCATTGGCAAGAATAAGAGACACCATGGATGTAGTGGTTGTCTTGCCGTGGGTGCCGGAAACAGCTATGGAATCGGGGTATTCGCTCATAAGTATACCCAGGGCCTCAGCCCTGCTGATGATGGGTATGCCCCGATTTTCCGCCTCGGCTATCTCGGGATTTGTCCGGGATACCGCAGCTGAATACACCAGAAGATCCGTATCGCCCAGATTATCGGCTGCGTGGCCTGTGAACACCTGAGCGCCCTTGCTTTTAAGCCCGTCGGTTACCGTGCTTTCTTTGATATCGGAGCCGGACACCTTGTATCCCCTGCTCAGAAGTATTTCAGCAATGGCTGAAAGGCCTATTCCGCCTATGCCTATGCAGTGTATATGCTTAAAATCGCTTAAATTCATTTCTGCGCTCCGAAGCTATCTGCCAATAGCTTTTTCAATTCTGGCCTTAACCTTGTCCGCGCCCATGATCTGCTGAATGGTCCACAGATCAGGTGAGCTTGCTCTGCCTGTTACCGCAATGCGGATGACGCTGCTGACATGACCCACATGACCCTTGTACTTGTCGGGCTCCTTCTTGAAGTCCTTGGGCTTTGCCGCGTAGCCAAGCTCCGCCGCCAGGTCTCTGACCTTGGCAAACCAGGCGCTGTTGTCGTCTGCGGGATCGTAGCCTTCCATGTATTTCCGGAGAATGATATCCTTGTCGACTGCACATTCGGCAGGCCATTCGGATTCATACACGAAGTATTCGTCGAAGAAATATTTGATGAATTCAAGGATCTGGCTTGCGTAAACCAGGTCCTTGCGGGGCTTGTCTCCGCCGCGGTCTATATCAAAGACCCTAAGCAGCATTTCCCTGCTGCCCTCGAAGAGTTCTGCGGCGCCGGGCTGGTATTCTCTTGCCCATTCAAGCATAAAGTCGTAGATCTCCGCTGCGCTCTTCTTGGCCATTACATCCTTGGACACATTGTTGAGCTTTTCCAGATCGAACAGCGTGCCGGAATCGCTCATCTTGTCGGGAGTATAGTCGAATTCCTCGAAATCAGCGTCAGGATTTGCGATGCGCCATTCCTCGTAATCGGAGTTGAGTATGGTCAGCAGATATTCCCTGACTGCCTCGGGGAAGTAGCCCTGTTTTTTGTAATATTCCAGAGAAAGCTCGGGATCCTTGCGCTTGCTGAGCTTGCGCTTCTGACCCGTACCTTCGTCTATCTTCATGAGAACGGTATTGTGGCAGAATACGGGCTGCTCCCAGCCCATGGCTGCAAAGAGCTGCACGTGAATGGGAAGGGAAGCTATCCATTCCTCGCCTCTGACCACATGGGTGGTGTGCATAAAGTGATCGTCCACCACATGTGCAAAGTGATAGGTGGGCAGATCGTTCTTTTTGAGTATTACCACGTCCTGAATGTTTTCTGGCATGGACAGCGGGCCTCTGATGGCATCGTTTACGGTAAAGTATCTGGAGGCATCGCCCTCGGATCTGTAGCGCACAACGTATTTTTCTCCCTTGTCCAGATATGCCTTGACCTCCTCCAGGCTCAGGTCTCTGTGGCGGGCATACTTGCCGTAGATTCCGGGGTTGATCTTGTTAGCTTCCTGCTCCGCCCTGATCTGTGCCACTTCCTCCTCGCTCATAAAGCAGGGATAGGCCTTTCCCTCGGAAACAAGCTTCTTTACGCAGGACTTGTAGATGGCAGAACGCATGCTCTGCCAGTAGGGTCCGTAAATGCCGGACTCGCCGTCCTTGTTTACACCTTCGTCGAATCTGATGCCGAAATAGCTGAGAGTATCGATGAGAATGGGTACCGCGCCCTCAACCTCTCGCTTCTCGTCTGTGTCTTCTATGCGCAGATAGCATATTCCGCCGGTCTTGTGAGCGAGGCGCTCATCTGCCCATGCGCCGTAAAGATTGCCCAGGTGAATAAAGCCTGTAGGACTGGGAGCCATTCTGGTGACCCTGGCGCCCTCGGGCAGCTGTCTGGGCGGATATATTTTCTCGTAGTCCTCGGGAGTTTTGTCTATCTCCGGGAACAGAAGATCTGCAAGCTTTTGATAATCCATGTTCAAACCTCTCTGTACGTTTAAAGTCAGTCTGTACATTATTGTAGCAAAAAAAAGTACTAAAAGATACAAATAATTCTTGTCAAAATGATTTTATTTGTGTATAATTCCTCGTGTTGAAAGATGAACATGCTACCTTGGTCAAGTGGTCAAGACGCTAGCCTCTCACGCTGGAATCAGGGGTTCGACTCCCCTAGGTAGTACCAACAGAAAACCTCCGCACCCCGCGGGGGTTTTGCTTTAACAGCGGAAATCAGCTGTAAGACAGCAGTCTGCCCCGATATTTCACCATGTATTCATATATATTTCAAACAGGAGGTAAAAATGGCACAACTTAAGGTGGGCGACATCATGCCCGATCTCGAATTCAAAACTGCGTTCGCCCAGGGGCTTCACATCGCTGACATCGTCAAGGGCAAAAAGACCGTATTCTGGGTGCTCCGTTACATAGGCTGCACCACCTGCCGCTTCGACGTTTCCGAGATCCACGACAGATACGCGGAATTCGAAGCCAAAAACGCACAGGTCTATGTTGTGATGCAGAGCGATCCCCAGCACATCCTCAGGGAATTCAACGGCGAGCATCAGCTTCCTGAGATCATCTGCGATGAAACCATGGAGATCTACAAGACCCTGGCCATCAGACCCGCTGCCGACAAGGAAGAGCTGATAGGCGGTGCCGCAGGAATGGCAAAGATGGCTGCAAAATCCCTGAAGATCAAGGCAAAAGGCTTTACCCACGGCGATTACGAGGGCGATGAGATGCAGCTTCCGGCAATGTTCATCACCGATGAAAACGGTGTGCTGACCTACGCGCACTATGCAGCCAGCATCGGAGACATGCCCGTAGTGGACGAAGTCCTGAAGATGCTTTAAGGCACGGCGCAGACAGCAGGCCTCGAATACGGGGCCTGCTTTTTAATTGAAACCGCCGCTGTCACCCGCTTTACGAACACAGGCAGACATTAATCGCATCGCTTCAACACATAAATCATAAAGCGATTTGGTCGGAAGCATCCCCTATCAGAATAACGGAGTCATTTTCAGTTTTTTCTCAATACCGGGAGAGGGGAATTCCGAATTGAACTCAGCTTCCGAGACGGATTTTCCGTTTATATGGTACTCGAAAGCGCCGGTATCGGAAGAATATTCCATCTCGTATTTGCTGCGAATAATGTCCGTTTGATCTTCATTGATCACTATTATTTCGCAGCATTCATGCCCACCGGTCCCGGAAAAAACGCTTATTCGCCCATCTTCATAAATACAGCCGTGTACATGCTCTGAAAAATGTGTAATATACTGAGGGCTCGGCTTAAATGACGGATTTATTATACTCAGATTGTTTATATAAAAAACGGAGAAAAGCGTACCGTCTTCAAAAAGACATATCAGTTCCGGGACACCATTTCCATTCAAATCCTCCAGCGAATACATGAACCCGGACAAATCGCAGCTCATTGCATAATATGATGCAAGCCAGAACGGATCCGTATTAAATTCTCCCAATGTATTGCCATGCTGTTTTCCAAACAAGGCCTCTTTACGATACTCTTCCAAAACCGTATCATAAATGTCTTCATAAGAGTCCGGAATTACTCTTTTATATTCTTCATCTCCGTATCCGAAGCATAGACCTATTATATATGAATACGTATCATGAGCAGCCCCGGCAAACTCCTGAAGCTTTCCGGCGTTCTCGACACTGAGGTTTGCCCGGTTTTCAGTGATATATCTGTACGCATAAGAAAAATATAAGCCGGCAGAGCCATTAAACGCTTCGTTAACTCGCCCGCGCTCAAGAATCGCTTCCGCGTCAGAATCATACAGTTTTTGAATATCATCAGGATGCTCTGATGAATAATACATGGCCAATGCATTCGGCAAATATCTACTGCTGCATACAACCAATTCCTTCGTTTCAGGGGAAATAAACGAATAGAACACGACATTCTTTTGTTCAGAATGAGTATATGAATACTCGGCAAGTCTTTGAGGATCTACGCTTATTGTCCAGTTGTCAGCGGCAAGTTCATCATATATTGATGATGCGTAAAGATTAAGATCGTTCAGAATTTCCTGCTTGCCTTGCTCGGACGAAGGGCCGTATACGGATAAAGGATCTCCATTTGGCAATTCGTATGTAAATTGCTCAGTTTCATAACCGGAGTATCCTTCGGGGAAAAACATTTTGTAAATATCGACCCGCTTCCATGAATCGGGAATTACCTTAATGCATGCGATAGCGGCAATTACGATCAATGCCCCCGAAGCATACTTAAGAAAAGAGCCGTGCCTGATCCTTATTACCTTTCTGTTAACAAGCCACAGGAGTATCAATAAGATTACCGAAGAACCGGCAAATGCGGTGAGCAATAAAGCTGTATTTGACAGCCCGCAAACTATCCGTGCCGATGCCATCCCTGCGTATGTCCAAAGCAACAGCCCCAAAACCAATGATATTAATATCCATACCATCCATCCCATGGACTTTAGCTTGTAATAGTCAACATCATTTTTGCCGAGTGTTTCTATCGTAACACTCTCGTCCTTAGTTAGTTTGTTCATAGTATAGTGACTGCGCCCTTCCTTTCTCAAGACCCTTTTTCAATGTTCATGTCTGATTTCACATATCATTCCATCAGCTTCAGGCAGCGGATACCCCGGCTACAGGCATGGGGGATTGACCTAATACTGTCTTTTAGAAGCCAATACGCTTTTGTTCTTCGCATTTCATATATAAGTCATCTGAAAAATCATTGTCCCTAAGGATAAAATCGTTATTTTCTGCATCTGCATTATCGCCGTAGAGCCGCTCTGCATATGAAAGAATTGCGCTTTCAACAAGATTCCTGCATAATCGTCCATTGCCGCTTTCCGGGTTTTTCTGCGCCTTCCATTAAATCATCCTGGCTCATGGCGCTAAGCTGTGCGACGGTATGAACGCCTGCGCGTTTAAGGCAAATGGAGATCGCTCAGCCCAGCAGCCAGGCTATGGCCTTGGCAAGGCGATGGTGAGGGGAAGCGAAGTGGCCGCCGGAATTCTTCTCGTAGACGCAGCGCAGGCCGGCCTTTCGGAGAGCCGAGTACTGCAAATCGTATGCCCTTCCGATGGTGGCAACCAGCGGATCCGGGGAGTTGGATTCCTTGCCGCCCAGGCTAAGGTATATGCGGCTGCCTGCCGGATATACGGCAGTTTTCGAATAGTCATCCCAGCCGGGAAACCACAGTGAGCCGGACACGCAGGCGGCTCCGTCCGCGCCGCAGTTTTCTGACAGAGCCCAGAGGCTGAAAAGACCTGCCAGTGAGTAGCCCAGCACATAGCAGCGGGCCGCATCCGGAGTAGCATCGTCAGAAACCCGGGGCTTCAGATCCATGCCCGTCGTTGCACCGGGTTTACCATATATTCCGCAGTGAACCGCATCCTCGGCATACGCTGTACGCATCATATCCGGAAGGAAAGTCAGTCCCGATACGGTATCAAGCCCCAGCCCCGGATCCATGGAGCCGCCGGGATAAGCATCCCGGGCCTCGAAAAAGCCCGATTCGAAATCATCCATGATCTTCGGGTAAGCAGCGGTCTGTACAGGCTCCGGCACATCCGTAAAGGCAGGATCGCTGATGCCTTCAAGGCTGAGCTCTGTCAGCGGGTCATCTGAGCCGGGATACCGGACACCGACTGCGTCCGGGTATCGGACATCAGATACACCCTGACACCAGGCGTCCGGAGCGCCGGGGACATCAGCGGCTGATAAGCTCCGGCAATAAGGCAGCGCACTGTTTTTCAGCCATTCAAGGACAGTACTTCCATTGCCTGCGAAATATCTGAAGGCATGGGCCTCCCAGGGGGAGTAGTCCGAATCCCAATCTTCGCATTCAAAGGCAAACAGGCTGAAATCAGCTCCGGGACGAAGCTCGAGCACACGGCGGTATACATCCTCGGGGGTATCAGCTTCTTCTGAGCCCAGAGCGAGCAGGAACACAGGAGCAGACGTACTGCCCTGTATAAGAGTGCATTTTTTACCTTTCAATTCAAAATTATTCATGGGTATATTATAGCATGTCATTCAGTAAAACCACAGAAACGGGCAGCGATAAGAGCTGTCCGCCCGCAGAAGCAGTAAGATGGACCGTATGCATGGATCCTGTAAAAATGCATAAAGCGGGCCCGTGCTGAAACGGTACCCGCTTTCGCGTTAATCATCAAGATTCAGGCTTTCTTCGCGCCGGGCGGCTGCAAGCTGCTGGGCACGCTTTTTATTGTAGAAGAACATCATCAGAGATGCCGCCATTACTATGGCATATCCGATATAATTGCTCAGGCTTGCCACCTGTCCGAAGAATATGTAGCCGTTTATGGCTGTAAAAATAATGGTGGTATAACCGTAGACCGCCAGCTCCGTGGGGGACGCATATTCGTATGCCATGGTCATCAGAACCTGGCCGCCGCAGGCGAACAGACCTATCCCGAAGCAGGCCAGCATCTCCATGGGGGTGGGCATAACAAAATGCATAAGGGTGGATGGCAGGCTCATCAGAAGGCAGAAGACCGCAAAGAAGAAAACAGTTCCATCGGCCTGGGCTCCCTTGGCGCTGAGCATTCGCAGAGGCACTGAGGAGCAGCCGGAAACAAAGGCTCCTGCAAGGGCTATGAGCACAGCCGGATTGCTCAGCATGTCTGCAGAGGGCTTGGCGACTATGGCAATGCCCGCAAAGGCCATGGCCATAAAGCCTATCTGGGGCTTTGTGATCTCTTCTTTAAGCACGAAATGCGCCACCACCAGGGTCACAAAGGGGCCCAGGTTGGAGATGATGTTCTGATCGGACAGATACATCTTCGTGACGGTATACATACCGCTGAGCACGCTGAGTCCGGCGCACAGGGACCGTATGGTCAGAAGACCCAGATCCTCCTTCTTGATAATGATCTTCGTCTTCTTATAGATGCTCATCCCGATCAGAATGATGATCATGAACAAATTTCTGAAAAACAGCCTCTCCATGGGAGAAACGCTGCCCGCAAACTTGTTGCACACGCTCATAAATGAAAAAACCAGAGTGGATGCCAGCTGCAGGATAATAGCCTTTTTCTTGTTAGCTTCCATACAGACCTCCGCGATCAGTCTTTAACAAGGTTGTTGACCCAGACACGCTTTTTGATGAGATATCCACCCATCAGGCAGCGGATAAGGTCGAGTATCCTGATATATATGTACATGTTGATAATGGGAACTTGAGTGAATCTGGACAGGTACACTGCCAGAGGGATGGACGCCACCCAGGCGAAAACGCTGTCAAAGCCCAGGGTGATAAGGGTCTTGCCTCCGGATCGCATGGTGAAGTAGCAGCACAGATAGAAGCAGTCCACAGGTATGAAGACCGCGCATATCTTGAGTATGTCCGTCGCGAGCTCCTTGACCTGATCCGTGGTGTTGTAAAGGGCTGGGAAACCCGGTGCCAGGAAAAACATGCACACGCCTATGCAGCTTACTATGATCATGGCAAAGGTGAACAGCTTGTTGTTGTCCTCCACCGCCTCCTGCAGCCTGCCGGAGCCGAGCTTCTGTCCGACTATTATTGAGATGGTGTGGCCCATGGCATAGTTGAAGCTGGTAAACAGGTTGGCTATGGTCATTATTATATTGAAGGCTGAAACGACCTCCAGTCCTCTAACGGAATAGCACTGGTTGAGCATGGTCTGGCCGCTGGAATAAAGGAATTCGTTGATGAAAAGCGGCGCTCCCATTATAGCGATGCGCTTTGCCAGCTCCGCCGGAAGCCCCAGGCTCTTGTAGGCGCCCACGATAAACTCGTTTATATCTCTGTGAGTATGAGTCCAGGTAAAGGTGATACCGAATTCAACATATCTGGAAATTACCGTGGCTATGGCCGCGCCCTTGACGCCCATGACCGGTGCGCCGAATTTGCCGAAGATCAGCACATAGTTCAGGCACATATTGGTAAGCACTGCGGTTATGCTGGCTGCCATGGGGACCCTGGTCTGGCCTGTTTCCTTGAGAGTGCCCGCATAGGCATTGTTGAAGGCGAAGGGGATAAGCCCCAGAAACATTATGTTCAGGTATTCTTTGGCGTAGACAAAGGTAGCTTCCAGATCCAGACCGCTGCCGCTGTCGTGAAGGAAGGACATGATAAGATCATCTCCCCAAAAGCCCAGCACCACATACACTCCGCAAAGCACGGATAAGGCTACCCAGTGCTTCATCCTGAAGCTGTAGCGCACTCCGTCGGTATCTCCTTTTCCGAAAAACTGGGCGCCGAATATACCGGGGCCCGCACAGCCTCCGAACAGGCAGAGATTGAACACTCCGAGCAGCTGGTTTACTATGGCAACACCGGACATAGGCTCGGTACCCACCTGCCCTACCATTATATTGTCGACAAGGCTTACGAACCCGGTTATCACATCCTGAATAAGTATGGGTATCATGATCCTGCAGACATTCCTGTAAAATTTTCTGTCGCCGAAATACTTGCTCATGTTCACTCCTTAGCCTTAATATGTTACCACCATTCACAAAAAAAGCAAATGTAATATGGCGGTTCAACAGTGGATTTTAAGTCCGCGGAAAACGCAGGCTGTCCGGTTCAGGATCTCAGCTTCCCGGTCAAAAGTGTCTTTACATTTCCGGATAGCTGTGATATTATGACTACACCCTTAATGAGGGAGTAGCGAGCGCTCCAAAGCGCAGCAAGTCAACACACGCGGCTCATGCCTGGCTTGCTTTAATTCGCAAGACTCATGTACGGTATGCTGTGCATGTGGCCGTTGTTCATATTGAGTACACAAGCATGGCAAGGCTTGTGTTTTTTATTTTTTGTGAAGATGGATTTCAGTTTAAGCTTTATCATTACCAATATGCTCCTTGGAGCGGGGCTGGCAATGGATGCCTTCTCGGTATCTCTGGCCAACGGCCTGAACGAGCCCTCCATGAGCAGGGGGAAAATGTCTCTGATTGCAGGCACCTATGCCCTGTTTCAGGCTGTAATGCCAATGACCGGATGGCTGTGCGTCCATACGGTGCTCAGTTATTTCAAGGCTTTCGAAAAGCTCATCCCCGTCATCGCCCTGCTGCTTCTGCTTTACATTGGCGCAGGCATGGTCAGAGAAGGTCTCAAGGGCGGAGAAGAGGACAGCGTTTCTGCCGGGCTGGACATCAGGACCCTTATGATCCAAGGCATTGCCACATCCATCGACGCCCTTTCGGTGGGATTTACCATTGCCGACCTTGGTCTTGCCGCAGCCGCCGAAGCATCTGCTATCATTGCAGCAGTCACCTTCGTCATCTGCCTGGCAGGACTTGCGATAGGCAAAAAGATGGGCACCCGGCTTGCAGGCAAAGCCTCCGTGCTGGGCGGCAGCATACTAATAGCAATAGGTTTTAAGATATTCATAAGCAGTTTGTTTTAAGGAGAGTGTTTTATGAAATTCTACAGTGATGATCTGCAGGCTGTCTGCAAAGAGCTTCAGAGCTCCGAGCAGGGTCTGAGCAGCAGCGAAGCCGAAAAGAGGCTGGCTGCCAACGGCAGGAACAAGCTTGCAGAACCGGAAAAGCAGACGATGATGCAAAAGTTCATAGGTTCTCTGGCAGATCCCATGATCATGATGCTCATCGCGGCGGCAGCTATCCAGGCTCTGGTCACGGTGCTGGAAAACTCCGGCACACCCCGGCTTTCCGATTTTACCGACGTATTCGTTATCATGATAGTCGTTGTCATCAACACCATCATGAGTCTTGTCCAGGAAAGCAAGGCAGAGGGCGCCATGGAGGCCCTGATGCAGATGACCGCAGCCACATCCAAGGTGCTCAGAGACGGAGAGATCAAGGTACTCAAATCCGAGGATCTGGTCATTGGAGACGTCCTGGTCTTTGAGGCAGGCGATGCCGTACCTGCAGACTGCAGAATCATCGAAAATCACAGCATGAAAGCCGAAGAAGCCGCCCTTACCGGGGAATCGGTGCCCGTAAGCAAGATTGTGGACGTGCTCATGTGCGAGGAAAGCAAGGACATTCCACTTGGTGACCGCAAGAACATGCTTTACAGCGGTTCAACCATAGTGTACGGCAGAGGCAGCGCCATGGTATGCGCAACGGGCATGGACACGGAAATGGGCAAGATCGCCGGCGCGCTGTCCGCAGCTGAAAAGGAAGAAACTCCTCTTCAGAAGAAGATGGCAGAGCTTTCCGCCTTCCTTACCAAGCTGGTAATGGGAATCTGCGTCCTGGTATTCATTATCGGGATCGCCGAAACACTTTATATGAGCAATGAGCCCTTCAGCATGGCCCTGCTTGGCAATACAGCGCTGAACACCTTCATTGCGGCAATAGCTCTGGCAGTTGCGGCAATACCCGAAGGCCTGCCCGCAGTTGTTACCATTATACTTTCCATAGGCGTTACCGCCATGAGCCGCAGACAGGCTCTTATCAGAAAGCTTTCTGCAGTCGAGACTCTCGGCTGCACCCAGATCATCTGCTCCGACAAGACCGGTACCCTTACCCAGAACAAGATGACCGTTGTCGATACCTTCACAGACGATCCCATTCTGCTGGCCAAGGCCATGGCCCTGTGCTCCGACTCCAAGAGGGGCCTGGGCATGCACGAGGCAGTAGGTGAACCAACTGAAAACGCACTGGTAAACCACGCCCACGATCTGGAGCTTTACAAGGATCAGATAGACATAGATTTTCCCAGAGTCGGGGAGGCTCCCTTCGACAGCATGAGAAAGATGATGTCCACCGTACACAAGGAAGGCGACAAGTATTATCAGTACACAAAGGGTGCCACCGAGGCCCTTATCGAGCTTTCCACCCATTGCTACAGAAACGGCAAGGTCGAGCCCATCACTGAAGAATACAAGCGGACCGTCGCAGCCGTGACCAAGCAGTTCTCCGACAGAGCTCTGCGCGTGCTGGCTGCAGCCTACAGGGTCTACGACAGCGAGCCTGCAAGCTACGAGGCAGAAGACCTTGAAAACAACCTGATCTTCATCGGTATGCTGGGCATGATAGACCCCTGCAGACCGGAGGTTTACGATGCCATCAGGCAGTGCCGCGAAGCAGGCATCAGGCCCATAATGATCACCGGCGATCACAAGGATACCGCCGTTGCCATAGGCAAGGATCTGGGCATAATCACAGACGAATCCCAGGCCTGTCTGGGAGCCGATCTGGATCAGTATTCCGACGAGGAGCTGCTGGAGGTGATTCCCCGCTTCTCTGTATACGCCAGAGTTCAGCCCGAGCATAAGACCAGAATAGTCAGGACCTGGAAGACTCTGGGCAAGGTAACTGCCATGACAGGAGACGGGGTCAACGACGCGCCCTCCATCAAGGCCTCCGATATAGGCATAGGCATGGGAATCACCGGAACCGACGTTACCAAGGGCGCAGCGGACATGGTCCTTGCAGATGACAACTTTGCGACCATAGTCAACGCAGTTGAAGAGGGCCGCAAGATCTACGACAACGTTTTCAAGGTCATACAGTTCCAGCTGTCCACCAACATGAGCGAGGTCATCATAATGTTTGCCGCGACCCTGATGCACTTTACCTTTCTGGAGCCTGTGCATCTGCTGTGGAACCACATGGTCCCCGACTCCCTGCCGGGTCTGGCACTTGGCATGGAGACTGCCGAAGGCGACCTGATGCGCCGTCAGCCCAGAGATTCCGGCGACGGGATATTCTCCGGCGGAGCCGGCTTTGATATGGTATGGCAGGGCTGCTACATGGCCTTTGTGGAGCTTGCATCCTACTTTATCGGATACAGGCTGGAGTTCGGCAGCCTTGCAGGCATCAACAGCGGAGAGCTTTGCATAAACGCCATGGCTATGGCCTTCCTGACCGTGAACTTCACCGAAATGCTCTGTGCCATCAACATGCGTTCCAGGCAGGGCTCCATCTTCTCAGGACACATGCTCAGGCACATCAACCCCTGGCTGCTGGGCGCAACGGTGTTCACTACAGCATTTACCCTGCTGGCAATTTACATGCCCGGCCTGCAGACAGTTTTCGGCATCGTGCCCGGGACCTTCCAGACCGAAGAGCTGCTGATAGCCGTAGGCCTGAGCCTTTCCACGATACCCGTGTTCGAGCTCGGAAAGGCAATACGAAGAAACAGACAGTAAAAGCATAGGTTTACACACAGTTAAAAACAGGTGTACAGAGAATATCAGATATGGTATTCTCTGTATTGTTATTTATACAAAACCGTATTTCCCGAATCAGTATTACTTATGAACAGTTCCGATTCAGTAAACAGCATATTAGGCAAAAGGCAGACCGCAGCCTTTGTCACGGCACTTTTCCTTGCTCAGATTTCTTTCCCCACGCTGAAGATGACAGCCGCATCCGTATTCATCCTGGCTGCTGTATATTATGCGGACAACAGACTCCATCCGCAGAAGGCCCTGAAGCGCTTTCTGCTGCACTTCATCCTGATCTGCGCTGCGGCAGGCTGTGCCTATGCCGTATCTTTATCCGAGGGCGAGCAGTGCCCCTTTCCGCTGCTCTTTCCTTCAGTTATTGCAATTGCATGCCTTCCGCTCTTCAGCGTAAATGACAGCGGGAATCCATGGTTTTACGGCTTGCTTCAGCTTGCCTTTATAATATGCGCGGATTTTCTGACTGAGCTTGGGCAGTATCACTATGTTTCACAGTCGAACTGCAGATACGATTTTATTTATCAAATAATGTTTATTTTCTGCGTTATGGTGCTCTATTCCCTTTTTATGCTGCTTGGGATCCTGCTCTCTAACCGCAGTGCTCTTCTGCTGCTGATAAATGTCATAATGCTGGCTGGCCTTGTGAATTCCCTTGTGCTTGAATTTACGGGCCTTCCGCTGATAGCCAACGACATCAAGCTTTTCAGCACCGTCTTGAGCGTCGCATCAAACTACAGACCTTCCCTGCCGCTGATACTTCGCACAGCCGCCTATGGAGCAGCAGTTTTCGTGATTAATTATCTGTGCCTGAGCTTCTGTCCTGCCGAAAAATCCAGGCTTATTGACCGCCTTCTCCACGGAGCCCTGGCCATAGCGGTTCTGGCTATTCTGCTTCCTCATTATGCTGAATATATGACCATAACCACGTTTTTTAAAGGCAATGTCAAAACAGGCTTTGTGAACAATTTTATTTCGTCCATGCAGCCCGTGCTAAAGGAACCTGAAAACTGGGATCCGGACAGCACTGTTTTTTATGAAGGCAGTGCAGAATTCACCGATAAAGCAGCGGTAAAGCCCGATGTGATAGTGATCATGAACGAGGCATTTTCTGATCTTTCCGTGCACGGAGACCTGAAGACCGATATTCCGGTAATACCCGAATTTGAAAGAATATGCGGCGAGACAGCCTCCGGGACACTGGTAAGCTCTGTGCTCGGCCGCTATACCTGCACCTCAGAGTTCGAATTCCTGTCCGGCATGCCCTCTGTCCTCAGCTGCCACGGATCTGACATCTACAGCATGTATGTCAATGATTCCATACCAACCATATGCAAGGTGATGAAGGATCTGGGCTACAACATAAAGGGCATACACCCCTATCACCGCATTGGATACAGCCGTTCGCAAGCCTGGCCGGTTTTAGGGCTTGAGGACAGCATTTTCATTGATGACCTCAATATTGATGAATATGAAACTCTCAGAGATTTTGTCAGCGACCGTTCTTGCTACGGTATGATAGAGCAGATCACAGAGGAAGCGGACGGCCCGCTTTTCCTGTTCTGCATAACCATGCAGAACCACGGAGGGTATACTGATGGAATAAGCGGCGTGGAGCCTGTCGCTTCGGAACTTTCCGATGACGAAGAATACAGGAACTATCTTACCCTTATAAGGCAATCGGACATTGCCCTTGCCGAGCTGATCGATTATTACAGCAGCAGCGATCGTCCCACGGTGATACTGTTCTTCGGTGATCACCAGCCCCTGCTGAACAACTTTTACGACACCCTGTACGGGGAGGCCGAGGATGCGGACACCATATTGAAAAAGCATCGCGTGCCGTATTTTCTGTGGAACAATTACGGTGCGGATTTCAGCCTGCCGGAGGAAATGATAAGCTATAACTATCTGTCCGGCGTATTGCTGGAGCAGCTCGGGATATCCGATCCCTGGTTCGACCACATAAACAGCCTGAGAGACGATTATCCCCTGCTTTCCTATAATCTTGTCATGGACCGCAGCGGCATTGTCGACAATGAAAGCCTCCTGATGCTGATCGAAGATCCGGACAACCCGCTCGGAAGCTTCCGCCGCACCATCTACGGGCTTCTTACAGGGCAGTCTTCCCGGCGCTCTTCCGATCAGACCTCAGCACCATAAAAACAACAGCCCTCCGGCTTTCTCCTCAGCGGAAGTCAGGGGGCTGTATTTATTCGCAATAGAGTTTTACCTCCATCAAAAGACTTTTTTGCTTCGCCTTTCGAAAATGATCACATCCTGCCAGCATCCGAACTTGTCCTTGGCGATCTTTTCCCTGTAGCCTATCTCCCTGTAGCCGCACTTGCGGTTCATGGCCAGGCTTGCCTCGTTGCTTTTGAGTACGCAGGTGTATACGGTCCAGTAGCCGGCATCCTCGCTGGCAAGGCTTATGTGCTGCATCAAAGCACTGCCTATTCCCCTGCCGTGATATGCGGAATCCATATAAAGGCTCAGCTCCACCACACCTTTGTAGACGTCTCTCGATGATGTGGGGGAAAGCACGGCAAAGCCCGCGACCACCCCGCCCTCCACATCCACAAAACGGCAATCCTTAAGATGAGCTGCGTCCCATTCCTCGTAGGAGGGACACTCGGTCGTAAATGTGGAAAGGCCCGACTCTATGCCCTGCAGATATATCTCTCTGACCCTTCCCCAATCTGAGGGAAGCATTTCTCTGATCATTTATTCACCTCCGGCTCGACGCCGCAAAAACGCCGCAGTCAGGACATGCCTGCTGCGACGGTATTATTCATTAAGCATTCCGCCCCGGGGGCAGGCCTGCATATGCATCCTATACGAGTATGAGACCTACGGATACATCGTTGACATTTGTGCCTGTGGCTCCGGTCTTGATAAGTCCGCCAACGGCATCCAGGGCGTGATAGGAATCGTTGTCTGCCAGCACGGTCTTCACATCCAGCCCGGCGGCTCTCAGCTTTTCCATGGAGCTTCCGTCGGCATAGCCTCCGGCGGCATCTGTAGGGCCGTCTGTGCCGTCACTTCCCACGGAAAAGACAGCCGCGTTCAGGCCTTCGAGGATAGGGGCGGCAGCCAGGGCTATCTCCTGATTTCTTCCGCCCATTCCGTTGCCGGTAAGATGTACTACTGTCTCTCCGCCCGCTATAAAGGCGAGCTTTTTGCCGTCCTGAGTATGCTTTTTAAGTATGCATGCAAGATCCTCGCCTGCCGTGCGTGCCTCGCAGCACAAATCCTCGGTGAGTATCTGAGGCTCATAGCCCAGCAGTCGGCATTTTTCCGCTGCTGCGGCGCAAAGCTCTCTTACGCTGCCCGTGATGCAGGTCTGAACATTGTCGAGGCTCTTGGGAGTTTCGTTATCCATAAGGGTCATGGCATTTTCACTGAAGCTCAGACCGTATTTGGCTATGATGGCCTTTGCCTGACTGCAGGTGGTCGAATCCGGATAGGCAGGGCCGCTGGCGATCATATCCAGAGGATCACCGAGAACATCGCTGAGCACTATGCTGAACACATTGGCAGGGGCACACTTCTGGGCGAATCTGCCCCCTTTGACGCCGGAAAGACGCTTCCTTATGGTGTTCATTTCTTTTATATCTGCTCCGCAGGCAAGCAGCTGCTTTGTTATATCCTGAAGCTCTTCGCCGGGGATCAGCGGATCCTCAAACAAGGCGCTGCCTCCGCCGGAAATAAGGAAAACCACATCGTCCTTTTCTCCCAGAGGCGCGACCAGCTCCAGTGCCTTTCTTGTGGCAGCAAAGCTGTTTTCATCTGGAACGGGATGACCAGCTTCCAGACAGAGCACTCCGGGGATATCGCCCTTTACATGATCGTATTTTGTGATCACTATCCCTTCGTCCAGCCTGTCAAGGCATTCCGCAGCCGTGTGTGCCATCTGCCATGCAGCCTTTCCGCAGGCAACCAGCACAACCCTGCCGCCGTGGGACGAGAAATCCGCCAGGGCTTTTCTTACCGCTTCATCGGGGAGCACTGCCTTGATACCGGCGTCTATTATGCTGTCTGCGTCTTTTTTCAACTGTTCGTATACGGACATACAAATGACCTCTCTTTCCCCTTGATTATGGCCTAAAAAGCGCAGAAATTCAAGCCTTCGTTGAAGCAGATGAAAGTTTTGCAAAAAGCTCTGTTCAATTACATATATTATTGAATTATTTCGGCAGAATTGATATAGTAATTATGGATTAGTATATAATTTAATCCCTTATGAAAGGACTACAAATGACTGTACAAGAGATGAAAAAGATAGCATGTGACAATATCGAAAAGCATGCCCGTGAACTGATCGAACTCAACCAGGACATATTTAACGAACCTGAGCTGGGCTATAAGGAATTCAAGACCGCAAAGAAATTCCAGGACAAGCTGGATGCCCTGGGTCTGAAGCATACCGACGGCGTTGCCATCACCGGCATACTCACACCCCTTGAGGGCAGGCAGCACAAGGCCAGAATCGCCATTATGGGCGAGCTGGACTCCGTGATCGTTCCTATGCATCCCTGTGCGGATCCCCTGACCCACGCTGCCCACGCCTGCGGCCATAACTGCCAGGCCACCGCTGTTCTGGGTGTAGCCTACGGACTTGCCGAGACAGGGCTTTACAAGGAGCTGGACGGAGATATAGTCCTGATGCATGTCCCCTCCGAGGAATGCGTCGAAATAGAATACAGAAAATCTCTAATAGACGAGGGCAAGCTCAGCTGCCTGGGAGGCAAGCAGGAGTTCATAAAGCTCGGAGTCTTCGATGACATAGACCTGATGTTCATGCAGCACACTGCCCTGACATCGCGCCGCAGCGACGAGGCAGCCTACCTTGTGGAGGACGGAAACATCCCCGAGGAGGAGGCCATCTACGCAAACTGCGGAGGCACCGGAGCAGGCATGGGCTTTGCCGTCCGCCAGGTCAAATACATAGGAAAAGAATCCCATGCAGCCAATCCTTCCCAGGGCGTCAACGCCCTTAAGGCTGCCGAAATAGGTCTGGCAGCCATCGATGCACAGCGAGATACCTTCCTTGAGAAGGACAAGATACGCATCCACCCCATCATCACCAAGGGCGGAGATCTGGTAAATGTAGTTCCCGCAGATGTTCGCATCGAGACCTATATCCGCGGAACCAGCACACAGGCAATACTGGCAGCCTGCGAACGGGTGGACCGCAGCTTCCAGGCAGGCGCTGATGCCCTGGGCGCCCAGGTGGAGATCACCAGGCTGGCAGGCTACATGTGCCCCACCGAATCCGTTGAGCTTAAAGATATCATCTACGAAAACCTCTGCGCGGTATTCGGAGAAAAACACGTTCTCTATGACGGCAACGGCGCATCCACCGATGCTTCCGATGTCGGATCTATCATTCCCGCCATACACTTCAATGTTGCCGGAGCATCCGGTACCTTCCACGGCGCGGACTTCTTAATGGACAATCCCCATATGGCTGTCGTGGACGCCGCAAAGGTAATGGCTTGCACGGCAATAGACCTTCTGGTAAACGGAGCTGAAAAGGCTCTGTATGTTAAGGAAAAATTCGTTCCTCAGTGGACAAAGGAGGAATATCTCGAAAAATGGTGCGGTATCAAGGCTTAGCAGCCTGACGCAGCCCTTATATTCCGGGCAGCTTCTGCCCTTAAACAGCCCTGACAGGGCATTGCCCTGTAAAATATTCAACACGAAAGGAAAGTATCATGACAGTAGAAGAAATGAAAAAGCTTGCATGCGAGACTATCGACAAGCACGCAGAAGAGCTGAAGCAGCTGGCCAACGATATCTTCATGGAGCCCGAGCTTGGCTACAAGGAGTTCAAGACCGCTGACAAGATCAAGGCAAAGCTGGACGGCCTGGGCCTGAAGTATCAGGACGGCGTTGCAGTTACCGGTATAGTGACCCCCGTAGAGGGCCGCAGCCACAACGTTAAGGTCGCCATTATGGGCGAGCTGGATTCCGTAGTAGTTCCAGGACATCCCTACTGCGATCCTATCACCAAGGGCGCACATGCCTGCGGACACAACTGCCAGGCCACCTCTGTTGTAGGTGTAGCTTACGGTCTTGTTGAATCCGGCATCTACAAGGAACTGGACGGCGATGCCATCCTGATGCACGTTCCCTCTGAGGAATGCGTAGAGCTGGAATTCAGAAAATCCCTCATCGATCAGGGCGTGGTCAAGTGCCTGGGCGGCAAGCAGGAATTCGTCAGGCTGGGCGTGTTCGATGACATTGACATGATGTTCATGCAGCACACCCTTAACACCGAAAACGATCCCTCCAACCCCATCAAGGCCAACTGCGGCGGACTCAACGGCATGGGTTTCAATGTAAGACTGGTCAAGTTCACAGGCAAGGAATCCCACGCTGCCAACCCCTCTCAGGGCATCAACGCACTGAAGGCTGCCGAAGTGGCACTGGCCGCTCTGGATGCCCAGAGAGATACCTTCCTGGAGAAGGACACCATTCGCATCCATCCCATCATCACCAAGGGCGGAGACCTGGTCAACGTAGTACCCGCTGACGTAAGGATAGAATCCTACATCAGAGGCTCCAACACCGATGCTATCCTGGCTGCATCCGCAAGGTTCGACCGCTGCATGCAGGCAGGTGCCGACGCTCTGGGTGCTTCCGTCGAGATCACCAAGATGGCAGGCTACATGTGCCCCTCCGAGTCCAAGGAGCTGAAGGACGTTGTTTACGACAACATGGCTTACATCCTGGGAGCCGAGCATTCCCTCTACGACGGCAACGGCGGCTCCACCGACGCCGCTGACATCGGCTACATCGTACCAACCATCCACATGCGCATAGGCGGGGCCAAGGGCGTAGGCCACGGCGCCGACTATCAGATCGCCGATCCCGACCTGGCAGTAGTAAAGGCTGCAAAGATACTCTGCTGCACCGCCATCGACCTGCTGGCCAACGGCGCGGAAAAGGGACTGCACGTCAAGAACAGCTTCCAGGCACCCATGACCAAGGACGAATACCTGACCAAGTGGTGCGGTCTGGAAAAGGGCAAGGATTTTTAATATAAACCGTTAACAGTTAGCCGGGCAGGCAGCAAGCCCGCCCGGCCTTAAAGAAATAAGAAAGGTGAACACAATGACAGTAGAAGAAATGAAAAAGCTTGCTTGCGAAAACATCGAAAAGCATGCTGCAGAGCTGGCAGAAGTCGCTCATGACATTTTCCTCCACCCCGAACTTGGTTTCAAGGAATTCAGAACCGCCGAGATCTTCCAGAAGAAATTCGACGCTCTGGGGATCAAGCACACCGACGGCGTAGCCATCACCGGTATCGTTGCTCCCATGGAAGGCAGAGATCACAAGGCCCGCATTGCCGTTATGGGCGAGCTGGACTCCGTAATCGTAGCAGGACATCCCAATGCAGACCCTGTGACCCACGCTGCTCACTGCTGCGGTCACAACAACCAGTGCACCTCCGTTCTGGGCGTTGCCTACGGTCTGTATGAGACCGGCATCATGAAGGAGCTGGATGGCGACGTAGTCCTGATGGAAGTACCCTCCGAGGAATGCGTAGAGATCGAATACAGAAAGTCCCTCATCGACGCAGGAAAGCTGAGCTGCCTTGGCGGCAAGCAGGAATTCATCAAGCTGGGCGCATTCGATGACATCGACATGATGTTCATGCAGCACACATCTCAGACCACCCTCGACGATAAGGGCAGCGAGATCTACATGGACTGCGGCGGCACCCTGGGCAAGGGCTTTGTAGTCCGTCAGGTAAAGTTCATCGGCAAGGAATCCCACGCAGCCAACCCCTCTCAGGGCATCAACGCTCTGGAAGCTGCAAAGATCGCTCTGATGGCAATCGACGCACAGAGAGATACCTTCCTTGAGAAGGATCAGATCAGGATCCACCCCATCATCACCAAGGGCGGCGATCTTGTTAATGTAGTACCCGCAGACGTGCGCATCGAGACCTATGTACGCGGCACCAACACCGCAGCCATACTGGCAGCAGCAGAGAGAGTAGACAGATCCTTCCAGGCAGGCGCTGACGCTCTGGGCGCAAAGGTCCAGATCACCAGACTTGCAGGCTATATGTGCCCCACCTGCGACGAGAATCTGAGACAGGTCATCTATGAAAACGGCTGCGCTATCCTCGGCGCAGAGCATGTAAACCTCTATGGCCGCGGCGCTTCCACCGACGCTTCTGACGTTGGCGCTCTGATCCCCGCAGTTCATATGTTCATCGCAGGAGCAGAAGGCACCGGCCACGGCGCTGACTACTTCACCACCGACTACCATATGGCAGTTGTAGACGCAGCAAAGATCATGGCATGCACCTGCATCGACCTGCTTGCTGACGGAGCTGAGAAGGCCCTCTTCATCAAGAAGAACTTTGTTCCTCAGTTCACCAAGGAAGAATACCTGGCACAGTGGATCGCACCCAACCTGGCAAAGTAGTATTCCGTCAAGTCCTAACCGGGGTCCGGCATACGGACCCCTTTACGACATACTAAAACGAAAGGAAACATATCATGACAGTAGAAGAAATGAAGAAGCTTGCATGCGAGACCATCGACAAGCACGCAGAAGAGCTGAAGACTCTGGCAAATGACATCTTCATGGAGCCCGAGCTTGGCTACAAGGAATTCAAGACCGCTGATAAGATCAAGGCAAAGCTGGACGGTCTGGGCCTGAAGTATAAGGACGGCGTTGCAGTCACCGGTATCGTCACCCCGCTGGAGGGCAAGCAGCACAAGTCCCGCATCGCCATCATGGGCGAGCTGGATTCCGTAGTTGTTCCCGGACATCCTTACTGCGATCCCATCACCAAGGGCGCTCATGCCTGCGGTCACAACTGCCAGGCCACCTCTGTGGTCGGCGTAGCTTACGGTCTTGTTGAATCCGGCATCATCAACGAGCTGGACGGCGACGTAGTCCTGATGCACGTTCCCTCTGAGGAATGCGTAGAGCTGGAATACAGAAAGTCCCTCATCGACCAGGGCATCATCAAGTGCCTGGGCGGCAAGCAGGAATTCGTCAGACTGGGCGTGTTCGATGACATCGACATGATGTTCATGCAGCACACTCTGGGAACCGAAAACGATCCCTCCAACCCCATCAAGGCCAACTGCGGCGGACTGGACGGCAAAGGCTTCAATGTAAGACTGGTCAAGTTCATCGGCAAGGAATCCCACGCCGCAATGCCCTCTCAGGGCGTCAACGCCCTGAAGGCTGCTGAAGTCGCTCTGGCTGCAGTAGACGCTCAGAGAGATACCTTCCTGGAAAAGGACACCATACGCATCCATCCCATCATCACCAAGGGCGGAGATCTGGTAAATGTAGTTCCCGCCGAGGTCAAGATCGAGTCCTACATCAGAGGCTCCAACACCGAAGCCATCCTGGCTGCATCCGCAAGGTTCGACCGCTGCATGCAGGCAGGTGCTGACGCTCTGGGCGCTCAGGTAGAGATCACCAAGATGGCAGGCTATATGTGCCCCTCCGAGTCCAAGGAGCTTAAGGACGTTGTCTATGACAACATGTGCTATGTTATCGGCGCAGAGCACTCCCTCTACGACGGCAACGGCGGCTCCACAGACGCAGCTGACATCGGCTACATCGTACCCACCATCCACATGCGCATAGGCGGAGCCAAGGGTGTAGGCCACGGCGCCGACTACGAGATCGCAGATCCCGATCTGGCAGTTGTAAAGGCTGCAAAGATCCTGACCTGCACCGCCATCGACCTGCTGGCCAACGGCGCGGAAAAGGCTCTGTATGTTAAGGAAAAGTTCGAAGCACCCTTCACCAAGGAAGAATACCTGACCAAGTGGTGCGGCCTGGAAAAGGGCAAGGACTTCTAATTAAACCAAGGCACTTATATTTTCGGGGGCGGGGCCCTGCTCCGCCCATATTAAAAGAAAGGCATAACCATGACAGTAGAAGAAATGAAAAAGCTTGCTTGCGAAAACATCGAAAAGCATGCTGACGAGCTCTGTGAAATCGCTCATGACATTTTCATGCATCCCGAGCTTGGCTACAAGGAATTCAGAACTGCTGAGATCTTCCAGAAGAAGTATGACGCTCTGGGAATCAAGCATACCGACGGCGTAGCCATCACCGGTATCGTTGCTCCTCTGGCAGGCAAGGATCACAAGGCCCGCATCGCCATCATGGGCGAGCTGGACTCCGTAATCGTTGCAGGTCACCCCAACTGCGACCCCGTGACCCACGCTGCTCACTGCTGCGGTCACAACAATCAGTGCACCTCCGTTCTGGGCGTTGCCTACGGTCTGTATGAGACCGGCATCATGAAGGAACTGGACGGCGACGTTGT
>JAZRXE010000059.1:0-12001 GCA_045600065.1 Anaerovoracaceae bacterium | reverse complement strand
GGGCGGCAGCAGCGGAAGGTCTTCCGAAGGGGCTTGCGACGCGGGCCCGCTGCGGGTCCCCGCCGAGCGGGAGCGTGCCTGAGAGTGCGGCACAGGAATCCACAGGTGAGTGATAAGTTCCACAATTATTTTACACTAACTGGAAATCTCTGTTTCATTGTTTTTGCATGTGGATGAACTGTGCCGCGATCGAAGGACTGGCGCGGCGTCGGCGCTTAGCGACAGGCCTAAAGGGGCGCAGTCAGAGCTTAGCGCGAAGAGAAGACTGAGCGGTTATACCTATACCTGATGAAGACCGGTGATCGCACAGTAATTCACAGTAAGTCTGTATCGGGCAAAATCAATATGCCTATTGATTTTTGCGTTGATTTTAGTATAATAAATGAATCTACGATATCGATTGCACATATAGGAGGAAATCTTATGAATTCTGGTACTACTTCATATATTATTATGATGGTAGCCATGCTGCTCGCAATGTACCTTCTGGTCATCCGTCCCCAGCAGAAGCAGGAGAAAGAGACCAAGGAAATGAGAGACAGCGTCAAGGTCGGCGATGAGATCGTCACCATAGGCGGCTTCTACGGCAAGGTAGTAAGAGTCGGCGAGGAAAAGCTGATCATACAGGCCGGCGCAGACAAGACCAGGCTGGAAATGGCCAAGTGGGGCGTCAGCAAGATCGTCAAGGCTGCTGAAGACGAAAAGGTCCAGGTTAAGAAGGTAACATCAAAGAACATCAAGAAATTAGGTCAGAAGGAAGAACAGGAACCTGAAGAGCCTGAAGAAGTAAAGGCAGAATAAAAAGAAGCTTTCAGGGCATGTGCTCAGGCACATGCCTTGTTTTTATAAAAGGGGAAGCCTAAAAATGAAGAAAACAGGCGCGATTTTAGTCGTAATTATAACAATATTGGGATGGATATTCTCTGTTACACCCATGGGCGGGGTAACACTGGCAGACAGGCTCAATCTCGGCCTGGACATGATAGGCGGAGTATCTGTGGTCTTGGAGGCACAGACAGACGCCCAGGGCTCAGAGCTTAAACAGGTGATGGAGCAGGTAAAGGCAGTGCTTGAAAAGCGTGTTAACGAAATGGGACTGTCCGAGCCTGTCATTGCAGTAGAGAACGAAAACCGTATCAGGATAGAGCTTCCCGGAGCAAAGGATGCCGCAGCCGCAATAGAATCCATAGGAAGAACCGCAAAGCTCAGCTTTGTGACTGCCGACGGCATGCTTGCAGTTGACGGCAGCCATGTCAGAAACGCCATGGCATCTGCCTATAAGGGCTATGATACCGCGCTCATGGGCAGCTACACTGTGGATCTGGAGTTCGACGCCGAGGGCGCCGCAGCCTTTGAGGATGCCACAAGAAGAATAGTCAGCGGCAAGATCACCCCCGAGGGAGACTTCAGCGCTTCACAGCTTATCATACTTCTGGACAACGAGGTCATTTCCGCGCCCATGGTAAGCAGCGTCATTTCCTCCTCTCAGTGTCAGATAACGGGAAGCTTCACAAAGGACAGCGCATCCAATCTTGCAGCCCTTATCAGAGGCGGATCCCTGCCTGTTGGTCTCAGCGAGATACAGACCGAAATAGTAGGCCCGACTCTGGGAACAGACGCCGCGCGCACCTGTGTGAAGGCGGGTATAGTGGGCATTTTGCTTATATTCGTCATAATGATAGCCGGATACAGGGTAATGGGGGCGGTAGCCGACATAGCCCTGGCACTCTATGTGCTCATGGTGCTGTGGATATACGCGGCCCTGGGCGCCGTACTGACCCTGCCGGGCATTGCCGGTCTCATACTATCAGTGGGCATGGCGGTGGACTCCAATGTTATTATTTTCTGCCGTATCAGAGAAGATATCGAAGCAGGCAAGACCGTAAGGGTTGCCGTGCAGTCCGGCTTCAGAAGGGCAATGACCACCATAGTAGACTCTCAGGTGACGACTGTAATAGCTGCGGTAATACTGTATTTATTCGGGACAGGCTCCGTAAGAGGCTTTGCGATGACTCTGCTCATCGGCATCATTGTCAGCCTGATCACCGCAGTTGCCATATCCCAGCTGCTGCTGAAAGCCATAGCCGAAAGCAGGCTTGCAAGCCCCTCGGCCTTCGGGGCAAAGAAGATAGACCCCATGGCAGAGGGCCCATCGGCTGCTACAAGCATCGATTTCCTCGGAAAAAGGAAGATCTTCTACATCGCCGTATGCGCCGTTATAGTTTGCGGCATAGGTCTGGGCCTTGTCAGAGGCTTCAACATGGGCATAGATTTTACAGGAGGGACCATGCTCCAGCTCAATACCGGAAGCATGCTGTCTCAGCAGGATGTTGAGAAGTTCTTAAAGCAGCAGGGATTATCCGATTTCCAGATCAGATATGCCGGAGAAGATCAGGAAAAGATATTGATAAGCACCACCGACGCCATGGACAACGCCCGCCGCAGCACGCTCTGCAGTCTTTTCTACCAGAGCTTTGATATAAGCACGCCTGAGGATCAGTTCGTGGAGCAGGCAGGGCTTATAGGCCCTTCAGTGGGCACACAGCTTAAATCCAACGCGGTAAAATCCTGTCTGATCGCCTGTGCGGCCATGCTTGTCTATGTCGCATTCAGGTTCGAGCTGCGCTTCGGCATCGCCGCCATATTGGCGCTGTGCCACGACACTCTGATGCTCTTTGCCTTTTACGGCATATTCAGGGTGCAGATGAACAGCCCGTTTATAGCAGGACTTCTGATAGTGATCGGCTATTCGATCAACGATACCATAGTAATATTCGACAGGATCAGGGAGAACATGCAGGGCCCGAGAAAGCTTCGCACAGAGCTTATCATAAACAACAGCATCAACCAGTCTCTGAGCCGCTCGGTCATGACTTCGATAACGACTCTGGTCTCCATACTTCCTCTGCTGTTCATGTGCGGGGAGTCCATCAAGGAGTTTGCGCTACCGCTGATGGCAGGCGTCATATTCGGGACCGTATCTTCGCTGTGCATAGCATCAGGACTGTATTTTGATCTTTGCAGGCTTACCAAAAAGAACCGCTACAGGGGGGCTTAATGGAAATTTACAGTGATTATGTCCGGGAGCTTCTGGCTATAAATCCCAAGTTTGATCCCGACTTGCTGGAAAAGGCTTATACGACAGCCGATAAATTTCATAAAGAGCAAAAGAGGCGTTCCGGTGAGCCTTACATAATCCACCCGAAGGCAGTGGGCATCATACTTGCGGATCTGGGCATGGATTCTGTTACTGTGGCGGCAGGCCTGCTCCACGATGTGGTGGAGGATACCCCCTATACGCTTCAGCAGCTTAAGGAGGATTTCGGTAACGAGATCGCCGAGCTGGTGGACGGTGTAACCAAGCTGACCAATATCAATTTCGAAACCAGGGAAGAAAACCAGGCCGAGAACGTAAGAAAGCTCCTCCTTGCCATGTCCAAGAATATAAGGGTGCTTGTAATAAAGCTGTCGGACAGGCTGCACAACATGAGGACTCTGCAGTACATGCCCTCAGAAAAGAAAAAGGAAAAGAGCAGGGAGACTCTGGAGATATATGCGCCACTTGCTGCCAGACTCGGTATTTACGCCTTCAAGTTCGAAATGGAGGATCTTGCCTTCAAGAATCTTGATCCCGAGGGCTATGAAAAGCTTGACGCACAGATGCAGGAGCGCAAGGTCAAAAGCCAGCAGATGATAGAGGATGTCACGGCTGAGCTTAAGGAAATGCTCGATGAATCCGGCATAGAATATCAGATCTACGGAAGAACCAAGCAATATTACAGCATTTACAAGAAGATGATCTACCAGAAAAAGCATCTGGATGAGATATTCGATCTTACAGGTCTTCGGGTCATAGTCAACGATGTAAGAGACTGCTATGCGGTTTTAGGCGCTGTTCACACCAGGTGGACACCAATTCCGGGCCGCTTCAAGGACTACATAGCCATGCCTAAGCCCAACAAGTACCAGTCGCTGCACACGACATTGCTGGGAAAGGAAGGGCTGCCCTTCGAAATACAGATAAGAACTGCCGAGATGCACCGTGTGGCAGAATACGGCATAGCGGCCCACTGGAAGTACAAAGAGGGCATAAGCGCCGAAGAGGACGAAGCCAAGCTTGCCTGGCTCAGAGAATCTTTGGAATGGAACACTGAGGCACGGGATTCAAGGGAGTTTGTGGACACCCTGAAGATGGAGCTTTTCAGCAACCAGGTCTTCGTGTTCACCCCCAAGGGAGACATAATTGAGCTCCCCGCGGGCTCCACGCCTTTGGATTTTGCCTTCAAGGTCCATACGGCTGTAGGTCTAAAATGTGTAGGCGCCAAGGTCAACGGCAAGATGGTGCCCCTGGAATACGTGCTGAAAAACGGAGAGATCGTAAGCATAATCACCTCCGCGAATTCCCCGGGCCCCAGCATAGACTGGCTCAAGATAGTCAGGACAAATTCCGCCAAGAACAAGATAAGGCAGTTCATCAAGAAGGAAAACCGCAACGCCAATACGGACAAGGGAAGAGAGCTTCTTACAAATACCGTCAGGCGAAGAGGCTTCGATGTCCAGGACATAATGAAGACCAGCTTCCTTGCCAAGGCAGCCAGGGAAATGGGCTTTACGGACCAGGAGGATCTGTTCAACGCGGTCAGCTACGGCGGCGTGGCTCTCAGCAAGACCATGAAGCTGCTGGAGGACTATTATCACGAAGAGATACACACATCTCTTGAAAGCGCCGACAACAACGCTCTGGTTGCCAAGATAAACTCCGAGGGCAAGAAGCACCGCAGCGATATCAAGGGCATAAGCGTAAAGGGCGTGGATGCCCTTATGGTACGCTTTGCGAAGTGCTGCAGCCCCGTTCCCGGAGACGAGATAATAGGTTATACTACCAAGGGCAGGGGCGTTTCGGTGCACAGGGCAGACTGCTCGAATATTCTGAGTCTTCCCCAGACTGAGCTGCCCAGGCTTATAGAGGTGGCATGGAACCTGTCTGACGAGAATGCCCTGTTTGAAGCCACCATACATGTTATTTCCGCAGACAGGAAGGGGCTGCTGGCTGATATTTCCAAGATCTGCGAGGATATGAACATAAATATCACCGGGGTCAACCTTAAAACTGACAGCGGAGTGATATCGAATCTGGAGATCACTATGGAGCTTTCCTCCAACAAGGATATACTTAAGCTCATGTCCAGATTCAGACAGGTCAAAAACGTTAAGGATGTATACAGGAGCAAGTACTAAATGATGAAATTTCAGGTATTCGTAAACGGGCCATTCCGTACAAACACTTATCTGGTGTACGATGAAGATACCAGAGACTGCTTCATCATAGACCCGGCCAAGGAGCATCAGCCCCTGATGGACGAGATCAGGCATCTGAAGCTAACGCCGAGCCACATAATTCTGACTCACGGCCATTCCGACCACACAGGCGGGATCAAATGGCTCAAAGAGAGCTTTCCGGATATCATACTGCTGGCATCTGTGCTGGAAAAGGACTTACTGCTGAGCCGCAGAATGAGCTTCGGCCCCGGAGACATCACAGCCGATATTTATGTAAAGGACGGCGAAAGCTTCAGCATTGGCAGCCTTAATATGAGCTTTATCTCCACCCCCGGACACACACCCGGCGGCATGTGCATTTATTTTGAAAAAGAAAAGCTGCTTTTCAGCGGCGACACTCTGTTCTTCGGAACCGTGGGCCGCTCCGACCTTCACGGAGGCGACGGCGAAAAACTGATAGAATCCGTAAAGACAAAGCTGCTGGTGCTTCCCGAGGATGTTAAGGTATTCCCCGGGCACGAGGAGCCCACCACCATAGCATACGAAAAGCAGTTCAATCCCTTTGTTTAGATCTGAAAGGAAGTATTGGATACTTGTATAGAATTTCCGTACCGGATACAAAAATCAAATACGAGCTCTCCGAGCTGGCAAAAATGTTCATGCCCGCTTCGGGCTTTGATATAATCGCCGAAGACGAGGATGACTGCGGCGCAGGCACTCCCTTTGATCTTGTCATAGGCTCGCAGGGCGACAAAAACGCAAAGAAAAGGGCGCTTTACGATTTTTTCAGAGAAAAGACAGGCAAGGATCTGGACTGGGGCATACTGACGGGAGTCAGACCGGGCAAGCTCTATAACGAAAACAGCGCAAGGCTTGGCGCGGCAGCCGCAGAGGAGCTGCTCAGAACTGATTACAAGATATCAGAGCCAAAGCTGGAGCTTCTGCGCAAGGTGCATCAGGTCCAGGCAGAGGTGCTTCAGGACAGCGATCCCAAGGCCTGCGGCATCTATGTAGGCATACCTTTCTGCCCCACACGCTGCGTTTACTGCTCATTTACGTCGAATAAGATAACAAAAAAGGCTGCGAGCGCATATTTAAAGGCACTTTTATACGAAATATCCTCGGTTTGTGATATTATAAAAAGAAGGGGTCTTTTCGCCGAATCTATTTACATAGGCGGAGGTACCCCTACAAGCCTTGATGAAGAAGACTTCGAGGTATTGATGAAGGCAGTTTCCTCGGCCTTTATCTGCGATAAGACCAGGGAATTCACCGTGGAGGCCGGAAGGCCCGATACCATCACCGAAAAGAAGCTGGAGCTCATCAGCCGCTACGGCGCGGGCCGCATAAGCATCAATCCCCAGAGTATGAAGCAGCACACCCTGGATCTTATAGGACGCAGCCATACCCCGGAAGAAATAGAGCAAGCCTTTGCTCTGGCTAAGAGCAAGGGAATACGGCTTATAAACGCGGATCTGATCACCGGACTTCCCGAGGAACAGCCCGAAGACTTCGAGATGAGCCTGAACAAGGTCATAGACCTTGACCCTGCCAACATCACCGTTCATACTCTGGCTGTAAAGAAGGCCTCCCGGCTTATAGAAGCAGATGCAGAGTATTCCTACAGGCAGGCCGAGACAGTCCGCAGTATGCTGGCCTTCGGCTCTGAAAGACTTAAGCAGGCCGGATATGTGCCCTATTATCTGTACAGACAGAAGCATATGGCAGGTAATTTCGAGAATGTGGGCTACTGCAAGCCCGGTACCGCAAGCCTGTACAATATACGCATAATGGAAGAAAACCAGAGCATAATTGCCCTGGGAGCGGGCGCTATAAGCAAGATGTACTATCCCGCGGAAAACAGGCTGGAGCGCATAGCCAATGTATCCAATTACGAGATCTACATCGACAGGATCGATGAGATGATAAAGAGAAAAGAGGATGGAATCATATGATAAATATACCGAAAGGCACAAAGGACATCCTGCCCGATGACAGCTTTAAATGGCAGTGGGTCGAAGAGCGCTTTGCCGCAGTCTGCGCAAAGTACGGCTACAAAGAGATACGCACTCCCATTTTCGAGCATACCGAGCTCTTTGCAAGAGGCATTGGCGACACTACGGATGTGGTGCAGAAGGAGATGTACACCTTTGAGATCGCGGAACGCAGTCTGACACTTAAGCCCGAGGGCACCGCAGGCGTAGTACGCTCCTACATAGAGAACAAGCTCTATGCGGGCATCAGCCCGGCCAAGTACTGGTACGAGACCCCCTGCTTCAGATACGAAAAGATGCAGAAGGGCAGACAGCGTCAGTTCCACCAGTTCGGCATAGAGGTGTTCGGCGCTTCGGACATGCTGGCCGATGCCGAGGTCATGGCCCTGGCTTACGAATTCCTGACCGGACTGGGCGTGGAGGGCCTGGTGCTGCACATCAACAGCATAGGCTGCCCCAACTGCCGTTCCGAGTACAGAAAGACCCTGCAGGATTTCCTTAGACCGCATTATGACGATCTGTGCGACACCTGCAAGTCCAGATTCGAAAAGAACCCCATGCGAATCCTGGACTGCAAGTCCGATATCTGCCAGAGCTTCTGCACCGGCGCGCCCCGCATGCTGGACTATCTGTGCGACGACTGCAAGGAAGCCTTCGAGCAGCTTAAGAGCTATCTGGATGCCCTGGGCATCCCCTACGAGGTAGACCCCGGCATCGTAAGAGGCCTGGATTACTATACAAAGACCGCCTTCGAATTCGTTTCCGACAAGCTCGGCGCTCAGTCCACAGTCTGCGGCGGAGGAAGATACGATCACCTGGTAGAAGAGGTGGGCGGCCCCTCCACACCCGGAGTAGGCTTCGGACTGGGTATAGAAAGGCTGCTGCTCATTCTGGAAGCATGCGGCGTGAAGATCCCCGAGCCCGAAAGCTGTCAGGTACTTGTGGCTGCTCTGGGCGGTGCAAAGGCAGAGGGCCTCAGGATAACCGATGAGCTCAGAAAGCAGGGCATAAGAGCCGACATTGATCTGATGGGCCGCGGACTCAAGGCCCAGATGAAATACGCAGACAGACTGGCCGCGAAGTACTGCCTGATCATTGGAGAAGACGAGCTTGCCAGGGGAACTGCCGTGCTCAGAAACATGAGCGATTCGACCCAGAAAGAGATATCCCTGGACAAGGTGCTTGAAGAAATCAGATAAAGAGGTTTACAAATGGACAAACTGCTTAAGAGAACAAATATGTGCGGCTCCTTCAGAGAGGAAAACGCCGGTCAAGAAGTTACCGTAAACGGCTGGGTGCAGAAGAAGAGAAACTTCGGCAGCCTTATCTTCGTGGATATCAGAGACAAAAGCGGCATAGTTCAGGTGGTGTTCGGAGATGATTCCCCCGCTGAGCTGCTGGAAAAGGCCAACAGCCTGAAAAGCGAGTATGCCGTAGGCATAAGCGGTACAGTCAGAATGAGAGAATCCAGAAATTCCGAGATCCCCACAGGCGATGTGGAGATCGTGGCAAAGGAGCTGAGCATATATTCCGAATCCCAGACTCCTCCCATTTATATCAGAGATGACGACAACGCCAACGGAGAGCTGCGCCTCAAATACAGATATCTGGATCTCAGAAAGCCCATGATGCAGGATACTCTGGCCTTCAGAAGCAAGATGTATCATGTTATCAGAAACTTCTATTACGAAAACGGCTTCACCGAGGTAGAGACTCCCGTTCTGGCCAAGCCCACACCAGAAGGCGCCAGAGACTATCTTGTACCCTCCAGAGTCAACCCCGGAAAGTTCTACGCTCTGCCGCAGAGTCCCCAGCAGTTCAAGCAGCTCCTGATGATAGGCGGCACCGACAGATACTTCCAGATCGCCAAGTGCTACAGAGACGAAGACCTGAGAGCCGATCGTCAGCCCGAGTTCACCCAGATCGACCTGGAGATGAGCTTTGTGGATCAGGAGGACATAATCGAAGTACAGGAAAGATTCCTCAAGACTCTGTTTAAGGAGATGAAGGGCATAGACATTCAGCTGCCCCTGCCCAGACTTACATGGGATACCGCAATGAACAGGTACGGCTCCGATAAGCCTGACCTGCGCTTCGGCTTTGAGCTTCACGATCTGGCAGATCTGGTAAAGGACTGCGGCTTCAGCGTATTTACCGATGCTCTTAAGGACGGCGGGAAGGTCATGGGAATCAATATCGACGGTTATTCCGACAGGTTCTCCAGAAAAGATGTGGATAAGATGAGCGAATCCATCAAGACCTACGGAGCAAAGGGTCTGGTCTGGATACGCGTGGAAAAGGATGGCATCAAGTCTTCTGTAAACAAGTTCTTCAGCGAGGACGAGCTGAAGGCCATCGCTGCCGAGTTCGGCGCCAAAGAAAACGACCTGATCCTGATAGTATCCGGTAAGAAGGAAGTTGTCTGGGCATCCCTGGGCTTCCTCAGAAGAGACCTGGCCGGAAAGCTGGGCCTGCTGGATCCCAACGAATTCAAGCTCCTTTGGGTTGTGGACTTCCCTATGTTCGAGTGGTCCGACGAAGAGAACCGCTTCATGGCCATGCACCATCCGTTCACATCCCCCAAGAAGGAAGACCTTCACTATCTGGAAAGCGGGGAGCTGGACAAGATCTACGCAGACGCCTATGATATCGTGATCAACGGCTACGAGGCCGGCGGCGGCTCAATACGTATCCACGATTCCGAGCTTCAGCACAAGATCTTCGAGGTGCTGCAGCTGACCGAAGAAGAGATCAAGACCAGATTTGGCTTCTTCATCGAAGCCTTCAGGTACGGCGCACCTCCTCACGGCGGACTTGCCTTCGGTCTGGACAGACTGTGCATGCTGCTTTACGGAACAGATGATATACGTCAGGTCATCGCCTTCCCCAAGAACCAAAACGCTCAGTGCGTAATGTCAGAGGCTCCCACTGTCGTAAGCCAGCAGCAGCTTGACGAGCTGTCTGTAAGGACCACAAAATAGTATGAAATTAAAGCTTGACTCTATAACAGACAAGGACAGAATGCCCGGGGGCTTTTACCCCGGGCTCCTGGAGGATCTGGAGGAATTCGCGCAGTCAAGGCAGAAGGACAGCCGCTTTGCCCACACTTTGGGCGTGGTGCAGTATGCCCAGATGTACGCGTTAAAATTCGGTGAAGATCCATATAAGGCCCAGGTAGCGGCCTGGTTTCATGATAACTGCAAGGAAGCAGGGGCCATGGAGCACGGGCCGGCAGCAGCCGAGCTCATTCAGCAGCGTTTCGGCATCACCGACGAGGATGTCATAAACGCAATCTGCTGGCACACCACGGGAAGGGCAGGCATGAGCAGTCTCGAGTGCTGCGTCAAGCTGGCAGACCTTCTTGAACCTTCCAGAGATTACGACGATGTGGAAAAGCTCAGAGACAGGGTGCTGGAATCCGATGATATCTATGCCTCGACCCTGCTGCTGCTCAAGGAGATGAAAAAAGCCATCATCGCCCAGGGCAAGGACTATAACCCCATAAGTGACGAGGCTATAGAATATCTTGAAGGAAAAATGAAATAAGGAGGCCACATGGACAACAGAGAACTGGTGCTATATGCTGCAGGCATACTTGATCAGAAGAAAGCCGAAGACATCGTTATCTTCGATGTTTCGGAACGCTCCGGTTTTACCGATTATCTTGTGATCGCCACAGCTGCCAGCCTTCGTCAGATGGAAGCTCTCACAGACGAGGTGGAGGACAAAATGGCAGAGGAGGGAATGTTCGCCCACCATATAGAAGGCAAGGGCGAATCCGGCTGGGTGCTTGCGGATTTCGGAGATATCATCGTCAATATCTTCACTCCCCAGCAGAGAGAGCATTATCAGCTTGAACGCATCTGGAAGGACTGCGTACAGCTGGATTTTGAACAGACTGAATAATACAGAGGTATTTTTATGAACGACAGATACGAGCCCCAGGCCATAGAGAAGAAATGGCAGCAGAGATGGGAAGCAGAGCAGAGCTTTAAGGTAGCAGAGGACAAGAACAAAAAGAAGTTCTACCTTCTGGAGATGTTCCCCTATCCCAGCGGAAACCTGCATATGGGCCATGTGCGCAATTATTCCATAGGCGATGTGATCGGCAGGACACTTACCATGATGGGCTACAATGTGCTTCATCCCATCGGCTTCGACAGCTTCGGACTGCCTGCCGAGAATGCGGCTATTAAGAACAATTCCCACCCTGCGGTCTGGACTTCATCCAACATCGAAAACATGATCTCCCAGCTCAAGGAGATGGGACTTTCCTATGACTGGGACCGCATCGTCGAGACCTACAAGCCCGAGTATTACAAGTGGATGCAGCAGCTGTTCATCCTGTTCTGGAAAAGGGGACTGGCTTATAAGAAGGAGAACCCCGTAAACTGGTGTCCCTCCTGCCAGACCGTGCTTGCCAACGAGCAGGTGGTGGACGGCAAGTGCGAACGCTGCAAGACCGAGGTCACCAAGAAGAACCTGAGCCAGTGGTATCTGAAGATCACAGACTATGCAGACAGGCTGCTTGCAGATCTGGACGATCTGCCCGGCTGGCCCGAATAGGCCAAGACCATGCAGCGCATCTGGATAGGCAAATCCGAGGGCTACGAGGTCACCTACAAGCTCAAGGACGGCAATCTGGATATGACCGTGTTCACCACCCGCGTGGATACCATATACGGTGCCACCTTCATGGTCATTTCTCCGGAGCATCCCTATGTGGA
>JAZRXE010000058.1:0-7322 GCA_045600065.1 Anaerovoracaceae bacterium | reverse complement strand
AATTCTAATTTGTCTTACTAATGACTTTCATTTATAAGTTAACGCTCAGAGAAATCCTCTGAGCGTTTTCTATGCTTCCTGTCATTCCGGCTGAATACAAAGCCAAAGGGAGAGAACTTCTTTACGAATCCTCCCCCTCCGTTTCCCCGTTTTGTTGGGGAGAGGAACGCCGCAGTAACGCAAAAAAGGGATGTTACCTTGATGGCAGCATCCCTTTTCGCGTGGTTATTCAATTTTGTTGAGCTAACCTGTTTGTCCGCCGCCTTGAAAGCGTTGATTTTACATAGTTTTTTCGTGTTTTCCTATGTCAACGCTCTTTGATGGTCTTTTTTGATGTCATTTTTGGAGGCTTATAGGGATATAGGACAAAAAGTGTTGGTATTAATCCCAGAAGTTTGGGTACTCCCCCGACCGATGAAGCTCGCTCCAAACAATTGCATTACCCCAATCAGGCGGGTTCGGAACACCTAAGTGTGGCAAGGTTTCAGCATTTAGTGCACAGAAGAACTGTCCCCCTGTGCTGCCCCTGTGCACCTGTGCACAAGAGAACCGTCCCCTTGTGTTCCAGTGTTTATTCGGTTTGGGCTACCATTTCGAAGCCTGCTTCTTCTATTTCTTCAACTATTCTTTCGTCGGTCAGGAAGCTGAGGAATTTTTTGCATTCCTTTTCGTATTTTGTGCCCTTTACAACTGCTACGGTAAAGGTCAGATCCTGGCTGTCGGTGACTTCGATCTCGTTGTCCTCTTCATCGTATTCGGTGTGGCTTGTTTCCAGAATGCCCTTGAAAACATCCATTCTGGTGTCCTCGACCAGACAGTCGTTCTTGTTGGGGTTCTTGTCTGCTCCGCATTTTCCGTCTATCCAGTCCATGCAGTATTCCTGGTCGGTAAAGATGATATCGCAGGCATAGCCGGCTTCGACCATGGCTGCCAGCATGTCGCTGTCTTCGTAGGTTATGCGTATGGAGGCATATTCGGACATGCTCTTATACCTGTCCACAATGGTGGATACCGCCATTACGGATGTCTTGGGGGCGAACAGGTTCAGCACCATGGGTTCGTAGGTTTCTTTCCTGGTTCCGCAGCCGCTCATTGCCAGCAGCATTGCAGCCAGCAGCAGTATGCTCAGAGCCTTGCGTATTGATGATCTCATTTTTAAAGGACCTCTATTATAAATGTCTGTAAATTCGTGTTGTATTGTGTATGTAAAACAAATCAAGTGAATGGCTATCAAAAATAAAACGAAAAGAACACTCTCAGTATTGAGAATGGACTCCGGTCAATGTAAAATAGCAAAGTAAATATAGCATAGTTTAAGCGAGGTTGACAAGATTAAATGTTAAAAAAACTGGCATCTTGTGTGGGAGAATACAAGATCTATGCCATTCTGTCGCCTGTCTTTATGATGGGCGAGGTGGCATTTGAAGTGCTCATCCCATACTACATGGCGGATCTTGTGGATCTGGGAGTAAAAGCCGGAAACATGGAAGTCATCAAGGCGGTGGGTCTGAAGCTGCTGCTGATGGCCATGTGCAGTCTGGCCTGCGGCGCCCTGGCCGCAGTGGTCTCCACCATCGCATCCGCCGGATTTGCAAACAACCTGAGACTGGAGCTCTACCATCACATACAGTCCTTCTCATTTTCCAACATCGACAAATTCTCCACTGCCGGACTGGTCACCAGGACGACCACAGACGTCACCAATGTGCAGATGGCCTTCATGATGGTGCTTCGCATGGCTTTCAGAGCACCCGGCATGCTGATCTTTGCCCTTATAATGGCATTCCGCACCAGCCCCGATCTGGCAAAGATATTCCTTTACGTGACACCCTTCCTTGCCGCGGGAATGATAATAATCATGGGCGGAGCCGCGCCTTTGTTCCGCAGAATGTTCGATATGGTGGACGGCCTCAATGCCGTCATCCAGGAAAACATCAGAGGGATCAGGGTGGTCAAGGCCTTCGTCAGAGAAGATAAGGAAGAAGAAAAGTTCGGCAAGGCCAATAAGGATCTTTATGACATAGGCGTCAGGACCAATACCAGAATGGCCTTTATGAGCCCCGTGATGCAGCTTTGCATGTACGCCTGCATGATGCTGATCTCCTGGTACGGCGCCCATCACATCGTTTACGGAGACCTGACAACAGGCCAGCTGATGAGCGTTTTCCAGTACATAATGCAGATACTGTCCAGCCTTATGATGTTCGCGGGCATAGTGCTTATGCTCAACAACGGCAAGGCTGCAGCCGACCGCATCGTTCAGGTCCTTGATGAGGAGCCCGACATAGCAAACTGTCAGGATCCCGTTACCGTACTTGAGGACGGATCCATTGAATTCGATCATGTGTACTTCGGCTACGGTCAGTCCAAGGACTGCCTGGAGGATATCAATATCAGCATAAAATCCGGAGAGACTGTAGGCATACTGGGAGGCACGGGCTCGGGCAAAACAAGCCTTGTGCAGCTTATACCCAGGCTTTACGATGTTCGCAGCGGCAGTGTAATGGTAGGCGGTAGCGACGTCAGAGATCTCGACATGACTGTTCTCCGAGAGAACGTTGCCATGGTGCTCCAGAAGAACATACTGTTCAGCGGAACAGTCGCAGACAATCTGCGCTGGGGCAAGGCTGACGCCACCATGGAGGAAATGCAGCAGGCATGCAGGCATGCTCAGGCGGACAGCTTCATAGAAAAATTCGAGGGCGGCTACGATTACTGGATAGAGCAGGGCGGCACCAATGTCTCCGGCGGCCAGCGCCAGCGTTTGTGCATAGCCAGAGCTCTTATCGCCAAGCCCCGGATTCTGATCCTGGACGACTCCACCTCCGCTGTGGATACCCACACGGAAAGCCTTATCAGGCAGGCCTTCCGCGAGGATCTGCCCGATACTACCAAGATCATCATAGCCCAGCGCATATCCTCCGTCCGCGACGCGGACAGGATCATAGTGCTGGACGACGGAAAGATCAACGGTACAGGTACTCACGAGGAGCTGCTGGAAAACAATGCGATTTACCGTGAGGTTTATGAATCTCAGACCAAGGGAGGTGACTTCGATGCCCCAAAATAACGGAAATCAGTCTCCTCAGATGAGAGGACAGGGAGGCCCCGGAAGAGGCCCCGGCAGGGGAGGACACGGCCCCGGCGGAGCTGCGGGCGGCAAGATACACATCGAAAAAGACACAGGCAAGCAGCTAAAGAGACTGTTCAGCTATTTCAACAGGCACTACATGATAATGTTCTTCATAGCCATGGGCTGCATGGCCATGAACGCCTATGTAAGCGTGCGGTCCTCGCTTTTCCTGGGAACGCTTATCGATGTGGATATCGCAAATATCATAGGCATGGACGAACCGGATTTCAGCGGTCTTGTCGTCACCTTGAGCAGCATAGCCGTTATTTTCGGCGCCGGTATCATAACCAGCTTCAGCCAGAATATAATCATGGCAAGGATAGCCAGAGGCATACTCAGGGATATCAGGACCGATCTTTTTGCGGCAATGCAGAAGCTGCCTGTATCCTTCTTTGACAACAATTCCTTCGGCGATGTAATGTCCCGCTTCACAAACGACGTAAGCTCCATGCAGCAGGTGCTCAACAACAGCATCCCCCAGGTGATATCCTCTCTGCTCACCATAGTGTCCGTATTCACGGCTATGGTCAAGCTCAGCCCCGGACTCACAGCAGTGGAGCTGGTGACGGTATTCATCATGTACAAGGTGACAATTACCCTGGGCGGCATTTCCGCGAAGAATTTTAGGCTGCGTCAGGCTGTCATAGGCGATGTGAACGGCTACACGGAAGAGATGATCAACGGACAGAAGGTGATCAAGGTCTTCTGCCACGAGGATGAGACCATAGCCGAGTTCGACGAAAAATCCGAGAACCTGCGCAAGGTCACCACCAAGGCAAATATCTATTCCAGCATACTCGGCCCCATCATGGGCAACCTGGGCAATATCCAGTACGTGATAATCGCCGTTGCCGGAGGCTACTTCGCCATTACGGGAAAGATAAGCATGAGTCTTGGCACCATAGCTTCATTCCTGTCTCTGAGCAGGAGCTTTTCTCACCCCGTGAACCAGATCTCCCAGCAGATCAATTCAGTGGTCATGGCTCTGGCTGGAGCCCAGCGTGTGTTCGACATGATGGATCTTCCCTCCGAGGCCGACGAGGGTTCCATAGTTCTGGTAAATGCCTCGGAAGACTCTTATGGCGTGCTCTGCCAGTGCGAGGAGCATACCGGTATCTGGGCCTGGAAGGAAACGAAGGCTGACGGAAGCTTCGAGCTTACAAGACTCAGAGGAGATGTGCGCTTTAAGGATGTGGATTTCGGCTACGTGCCCGATCACCAGATACTGTACGATATCAATCTGTTTGCAAAGCCCGGTCAGAAGATAGCCTTTGTCGGCTCCACCGGCGCGGGCAAGACCACCATCACAAACCTGATCAACAGATTCTACGATATCACCGACGGAACCATAACCTACGACGGCATAGATATCAAGAAGATAAGAAAGGACGATCTGCGAAGATCTCTGGGCATGGTGCTTCAGGATGTAAACCTGTTTACAGGCACTATCATGGACAATATACGCTACGGCAGGCTGGATGCCACCGATGAAGAGGTCATGGCTGCCGCCAGGCTGGCCAACGCAGACAGCTTTATAAGCAAGCTGCCCGACGGCTACAATACCGTGATCTCCGGCACCGGAAGCCAGCTTTCCCAGGGGCAGTGCCAGCTGCTGTCTATAGCGCGCTGCGCTGTTGCTGATCCTCCGGTGATGATACTGGACGAGGCCACCAGCAGCATAGATACCAGGACCGAAGCCCTGATCCAGGCCGGTATGGACAGGCTGATGGAAGGGCGCACGGTATTCGTCATCGCCCACAGGCTGTCCACGGTACAGAACTCCAATGCCATTATGGTCATCGAGAAGGGACATATAATAGAGCGCGGAGACCACGACGATCTTATCGAGCAGAAGGGCAGATACTATCAGCTTTATACCGGCAAAACGGCGTAATACTCTGTAAATAAAAAAGCAGGGGCTGCGATGCCACTCCTTAAAAACAAAGGAGGACCGGGAGCTTTCGGGCTCAGGGCCCTTCTTTTTGTATATATAAAAGTATTTGCCGCATGGTCCGGCTGCAGCCGGGTGCTTCGGGCACTGCCATGACGGGGATCACGGGATCTTCTGTTTTCCCTCTCACGCCTATATGTATCTGTGCTCCTTCAAATCATTGCAAATCGTTGAAGAAAGGTATATTTTACTGTAGAGTATTAATTGTACTGAAACTTATTTGATCCGCTGAGCGTGTTAGATTTGAACGGAGCTGAAAGCTCTGCACTTTTCAGATCGCGGATCTGAAAAAACAAGGCGGTATCTGCCGCCGCAAGCGAAAAACTATCATTTCGCAGGCTATACCAGAGACCTAAAGCAGATTGTCATAAAACATCATAAGGAGAAAAAATGCCGGGTAACGGAAACAACACAGCAAATAACAACCCTCAGGTGAATGAGATGACCGGGGGCTTATTGTCCGCATGGGAAGATTTTGAAAGCAAGCTGACCGCTTATTATCTTAAGGCGCTTACAGCGATGCTGAAAGAAAAGGATCCAGATAAACTGAATGAAATATACGAATGGGATCTGAACGCGATCGAAGAATATGCAAAAGAAAACTTTAATGCGGCAAGGGCAAACGTATTCAAGCGTTACGCGGATGAAGATCTGACCCGTTATTACAGAGAGTATATTAAGCACACCTGCGCTGTCAACGGCTGGACTGCCCCGCAGGTTGACGGTTTGGGGCTCGACGCGCTCAAAGCCATGGGACGAAACAATCTCCGAGTTGAGCCGCAGGCTGTATATGAGTGGGGTTCCGTAAACGATCTGACTCAGTATTACAGAGCTTATATCAAGGAGCAGTATGCCATAAACGGGGGCGTGGCTCCCGCGAGCCTGGAAACCGCCAGCCTCGAAAACATGGAAGCCTTCGTTGCGAACAACCTGAAAACGGACCGGTCCGCTGTTTACAAATGGGGCGTATTAAGCGCGGTAAAACCCCGGCAGCAGGTAAAGACTGCATCTCAGCAGGCTGTAAACTCAGCACCCCGGCAGCCGGAGAGGGCTGCGGTTCAGCCTGCAAATACGGCATCTCAGCAACCGGTATATACAGCACCCCGGCAGCAGGATAGTACTGTGGCCCGGCATGTAGACACAGCATCTCAGCAGCCGGATAGGACTACCGCCCGGACTGCAAATGCAGCGCCTCAGCAGCCGGATAGGACTGCCGCCCGACCTGCCAATGCAGCTCCTCAGCAGCCGGTTAAGCAGGTGGATCTTTCTCAGTTTGAGATCGGCAAATTAGCAGAAAGATTTGTTCACACCAAAAAGACTGCGGACTGGCTGGATCATGACACCAAGCTGCAGGAATTCCTCATCCGGGGCATGGAAAATTATTACAGCAGAAATAATGCCGTACCGGGGCCGGAAGTGTATGCAGGCAGCCTGCCGTATCTGAAGCAGCGTGTTCTGTCTGAATCCGGAGCTGACGCGGACATGGTGTATAACTGGGGCGAAGAAACAGACCTGAAGAGACACTATGTCGAATTCATAAAAACATATGCAAGCAAGATCCCCGAGAATTTCGAGAATACGAATCTGGCAAATCTGAAGGAGATTGCCCAGTCCCTGTTCAACGCAAACGAGAAGGATGTAAGCTACTGGGGAGCATCCGCCGATCTGAGCCGGTATTATGTTGAATTTATCACAAAGGTCAGCAGACAGCATCAGTTGCAGACGCCTGTCGGTCTCGAAAACGCGTCGCTGGACGACCTGGAAAAATATGTGGCAGATACATACCAGGCAGACAGAAACGGGATATTTAAATGGGGCGTTTTAAACGAGTACAACCCGCAGACGGCAGAAGGATTTCTTGGCAGATTCCCAAAGCCGGATCCGTCAGCTGTCAGAGCTTTTGAGGATCGTACCGCTGCAGGAAAAGGTCCTAAAGATTTTTTGACGAAGCAGGGCCCCTTTGATAACGACGATACCGTAGAATATGAACCTGCACAGGCTGCAAAGCCGGCAGATCCGTTCGCCGGTTTTGAGAACCTTGACAGTCTTTTCGGCAATCCGTCAAGCGCAGTGCCGGAAGATCCGTTCAAAGGTCTTGAAAACTACACTCCTTTCGATAATTCGTCAAGTCAGAATAACGATGATCCCTTCGGCGTTACCAGGGAAGACTATGTTCCTTTCGGCGCTCAGGAAAACCAGAATAAAAACGATACTTTTGCGCAGAAACCCGAAGCAGCG
>JAZRXE010000057.1:0-10281 GCA_045600065.1 Anaerovoracaceae bacterium | reverse complement strand
ATCAGCTACAACTACGTAGGGATTCTTCCTGCCGCATTACTCTATGATTTACAGAACGATGAAACGGCATGACCGAAGCCATGCCGTTTCAGGGAAAACATCTTATACTGTTTTATTGGACCGCCTCATTTGGTGCTCTTTCTTTTTGTTATTCTCCCACACAGCATATAAAAATATGTTATTATAAAAGCATGTATTTTTCGCTGTTGATTTATTAAGGAGAAAGCATATATGAAAGTAACTGAAGAAATGATAAAGCAGGTAGAGGATTACCTCAAGGCACACGAGGAAGAGTCCCTGCAGACTCTTATCAAGGTGGCTTCCCAGCCCAGCGTCAGCGCCCAGGATGTGGGCGTGGAGGACTGCTGTCAGCTTCTGACCGATCTGTTTGCAAGCTTCGGCGTAAAGGCTCAGATCCTGGAATCCCCCACCAAGCCCGCAGTTTTTGCCCAGATCCGCTCCAAGGATCCCAAGGCCAAGACCGTGCTGTTCTACGGACATTACGATGTTCAGCCCGCAGACCCCGTGGAAAAATGGAACACTCCCCCCTTTGAGCCCACCCTGATCGACGGCACCCTCTACGGACGCGGAGTAGCCGACAACAAGGGACAGTTCCTGCCCCACATCCTGGTTGCCAAGGCCTACCTGGAGCTCTTCGGAGACCTGCCCATCAACATGAAATTCATCCTGGACGGCGAAGAAGAATCCGGCAGTCCCGGCATGCCCCAGATCGCAGAAAAGTACCGCGAGCTGCTGGCAGCCGACCTGATGTACGTGTCCGACGGCGGCATCTACGACGACACCACACCCTTCGTAAGCTACGGCGTGCGAGGCATCTACAGCTTTGAGATCGATATAACCACAGGCACCACCGACAGCCACTCCGGCAACAAGGGCGGCGTCATCGACAATGCTGCCTGGAAGATGGTCAAGCTGCTGTCCAGGATGGAAGACGAAGACGGCCACGTGCTGATCCCCGGCTTCTACGATTCCGTGATCCCTCCCAGCGCCAAGCAGCTGGAGATGGTGGAAAAGCTGGACTTCAAGCCCGAGGATCTGGCCAAGCTCTACGGCGTGGAGCAGATCAAGTGGCTGGATAAAAACGAGCACTACAAGCATCTGATGTTCCTGCCCACACTGACCATCAACGGCTTCGGCAGCGGCTACACCGGTCCGGGCAGCAAGACCATAATCCCCTGCCATGCCAATGTAAAAATGGACGTGCGCCTTGTCCAGGGCATGAAGGCAAAGGAATCCTTCGAGCTGGTCAAGAAGTTCGTGGAGGAAACTGAGCCGCTGGCCAGGATCGAACTGAAGGATATGATGGAGCCCAGCACCACCGATCCCGCACTGCCCATTATGAGATGCGTGGAAAAAGCGGCAGCCGCAGGCTACGGCAAGGAAGCCGTGGCTACCCCCGTTCTGGGCGGAAGCCTTCCCAACTATGTATTCACCGATATTCTCGGCATGCCCGTGGTGAGCGTCCCCTACGCAAACCCCGACGAAAACAACCACGCGCCCAACGAGAATATCAAGCTCTGGTGCTACTACGCAGGCATACGCACCACAGCCCGGTTCCTGTACGAAGTCTCCAACATGGAAGATTAACGGCAAGGAGGCCCGATGTTCGACTATATTTGGCCCATAGCTCTGGTGCTGTTTTCCAACACCCTTTACCAGATCTGCACAAAAGGTGTGCCCGCTGATGTGAGTCCCTTTGCATCTCTTACCGTGACCTACGCCGTAGGCGCTGCGGTATGCTTTCTGCTGCACATGGGCACCCATCCGGGTGAGAGCCTGATCAGGCAGCTGGGTCTGATGAACTGGACCCCCTATGTTCTGGGCCTTGTGATCGTCGGCCTGGAGGTAGGCTGGATCTATGCCTACAAGGCAGGCTGGCAGGTCAGCACAGCCAACATAGCACAAAGCGCCATACTGGCTGTGATACTCATAGCCGTAGGCGCTCTGCTTTACAAGGAACCGGTAACAAGAAACAAGCTCATCGGCATAGTCATATGCCTTGTGGGCCTGATATTTATCAATATGGGCTGATTGCCCTGATGGAGATTCTGCCCGGCGGACCTTTGTCCGCCGGGAATTTTATTTGTTTCTGCGGCTGTCGGTATCCTTCTGAATGATTTCCTTCCAGCCGCTGTCCGTGTCGCCTGCCCTGCGGCTTTCCAGATTGATGCTTATGGCATTCATTACGACGCCCATGCCCTTCTTGTCCGCCAGAAAGTTCACTGCGCTGTCTTCGTCGATATTGAACCGCGCGGCTGTCTCTACTGCGTCGATGTTTGCTCCGATGAACATGAACTCCCATCCGCATTCCTTCTTTTCCTTAACAGCCCTTTTGACCTCGACTGAGCTGTATTTCCGGCTGGCGTTCTCCATGCCGTCGGTGATTATCACAAAGATGGTATGGGCGGGGACATCCTCGGGACGAATATATCTGTGGACGTCGGAGATATGGTCTATGCTGCTGCCCAGAGCGTCTATCAGAGCCGTATTGCCCATGGCCCTGTAATCATTCTCCGTCATGGGAAGGATCTCCTTAAGTGAAACCCTGTCGTGTACGGTTCGGGTCTGACCGTTGAAAAGCACAGTGGTCACCAGGCAGTCGCCCTCTTCCTTCTTCTGCTTTTCTATCATGGTGTTGAAGCCTCCGATGGTGTCTGCGGTAAGATCGAACATGGATCCGCTGGCGTCCAGGATCATGACAAGCTCTGTAAGATTTTTGTTCATATTTGTTCCTCCTGCAAAATTCTTTGGGTAATAAAAAATGCGATTTCGTTTTGTACGATCGCATTCTATTACTTGATCAGGTCTTGCAGGTAAACCGGCAGTTTACATTTTCATTCTGCGGTATCATTCCTCCAGGATGTCGGAAAGCTCCACATCCATGTTTACACCGTATCTGCGCATGTTGTAAAAACCCAGGCTCAGCATGGCAGTTCCCGGATCCGTAGACAGGGTCACGGGAAAGATATCCTCGATATAGCCCTCGGAATACTTGTCTCTGGCTCCGTAGGGATAGGCAAAGCAGTAAACCGGCGCTCCAAGCTCAGCTTCTATGCGGCTGACGCTCAGATCTATATCGTCCAGCACCCTTTCCCTGAAGCTGCTGTCGATTTCAAAGGGCCTGCGCTGGACTCCGTTGGGGCCGTCGGTATAAAGATTGCCTCCGTTGTCGGGATTGTGCAGATTGTATGTATGCGAGCCTATTTCAATCAGGCCGGAGGAACTCATTTCACGGAGCATTTCCCAGCTGCAGAAATTGATATAGGCAGGATCGTCTATGAGCCTGACTATTACATTGATCTCGGCCTTCATTCCGTATTTTCCGAGCAGCGGAAAAGCCAGCTCATAATTACTGGCATAGCCGTCGTCGAAGGTGATCATAACCGGCTTTTGCGGAAGCACCTCATGCTCTGCCAGCATTGCCGGAAGCACTGCGGTATAGCCGTGAGAGGACAGCCAGGCCATATCCCTTTCGAACTTTTCTGCTGTAACGGTAACACTGTTCACCTGAGTCTGATCTTCTGTCAGATGATGGTACATGAGCACGGGCAGACGCTGGCTCTCCGACACGTTGACAGCGTCCCTTAGATAGGCATCGATACCGTTTCTGTCCATCCATTCCTTTTTGATCTCCATTATGGAGGTCAGCCTGTAATCCGCAGCCCTTCCGCTCTGGCGCAGATAGCGCTGAAGCTTGAAAAGGTCGTTGTAGGTCAGATATTCGTAATCGTCCAGACCGAAGCTTCCGTCCGGAAATACCGCATAGTGCAGATCTCCGTCGGCGCGCTTCCAGGATTGCCCGCCGTCGCCTATAGCTGTACGAAGCTTGTCCGCAAGCTCGATAAGATCCTCTCTGCCCAGCAGATCACCAAGCTCGTACATCAGCAGGGCTTCGCTCGCCTGATGATTCAGCGAGGTATGGGGCATTCTGTGCTTCCCTTCACTGCCGTAATCAGCTACGAACCAGCCACCGGAGGGGGTGTCCGTATGATTGTTTTTGCAGTAATCAAGATAAAATTCAAGATAGCTGTCTATTACCCCGGGATAGGGACAGGAGCCCAGGACCTGAGCCGAATACCAGAAATCCTGCATAAGGTCCGTATTGAAGCGGGTGTCATAAAACCCGGCTCCTATGCCGTAGTCCTCCTTGAGCCAGCCGCTGACCGAATATGTCGGGAAAAATCCCCGGCTGTTCTGATGCCTTGCAGCAGTATCCATAAACGCGAAGGAATAAAGCACTGCCTCTCTGCAATAGGGTACCCGTTCCAGCACAGAGCCCAGAGTGTAGCTTGCGTGGCAGATGTAGTAGACGTTTTCACCTGTAGGCTCGTAGTTTTCCGGTGCCAGAGAATAATAGGCGTTGTAGAGCCAGCGGCATTCACCGCCTCTGTATTCGCGCTCCAAAAGCTTGGCGCAGTTATCCAGATCCTTGGTAAGCTCCAGGGTGTCAGAGCTGTAGATCATAAAATCGCAGACCTGCGAATGCTGCCCGGCAGCCTTTACAGTCAGCTGAAGCCCGTAGGATTCCTCTGTTATCTCGATGATCCCGTCAAGCTGCGGATAATATCTGGCGGACTGATTTTCGATAATATCGTAGCACATGGGCCTGGTTATAATAGCGAAGCCTCCTTCGGCCCTTTCCACGGCGATTACGCTGCCCTCCACAGGGCCTTCCGCAGGCTGCTCCCATACCCAGTCTGCTGCCTGAGCATCGTAGCGGCCTATACGGCTGCTTCTTGCCAGACTTTCCGCATAGAACATGTATCCGCTGCTGTTGTTTTCCGCTCTTTCCATAAGCAAGTAGCTTCCGTCCTCCTCCATGTAAAGACGGCTGAGAAGGCGCATGTCCAGATCATCTCCCAGTATCTGCTCGTCCTCGTAGAAATCAACGGAAAAATCCCCTGAGCTGATTTTCAGGGGATATACAGGCTCCGGCTGAGGCTCTGCCGAAGGCTCGGTACCCTCTGCGCATGCACAGAGGACAAAAATCAGAGCGATCAACAGGGCTGCGGACTTATAAAGCTTGGATCTATAAGGCTTCGGGTTCATATGTCTTGATCCTGAACGCAGGTGTGATACACAGAGATGAAAGCGCAAGACAGATTGCGCAGGCCCAGTAATAGGGAACATAGCTGCCCATGTTGTCATAGACCCAGGCCATAAGGTAGGGTGTGAACACATTGGACATGCTCACTACTGCATTGATCTTGCCCAGGTAAGCGGCGCGCATCCTGGGTCCCTCGATCTCGGCGGCGATGGAAGACATGGCAACGGTGTTGAAGGGGCAGCCAAGGAACAGCGCAATAAACGGGAAGATGAGGAATATGTCTCCCATAAAGAAGATCATTCCCACAAGGCCCAGCATATCCGCTGAGAAGGATGTCCACATGGCTGTCTTAAGGCCTCTGCGGTCTATTACCACGCCCAGCAGTATCTTGCCGGCCGCCATGGCACCCTGGCTCAGGGACTGTATGGTGGCTGCAAAGGTCTGGGAATAGCCTATATCCTGAAGATAGGGATTGAGTGTATTGTTGATGCCGTTGCTGCAGGCGCTGATAAACAATGCTGCGCAGCAAAGCAGCATGAACTTGGGCTGGAATATATTGACCTTGACGGGTTCTTTCTTTTTGGTGAGTCTTTCATTCCTTTCAGCTGCCAGAGTCTCGGGATTTCTCTTAAGCAGCAGGAAGGCTGCGATAAAGGAGAATATGCCCATGCAGGCGCCCATGCAAAGGTAGGCCATCTTGAAGTCCCACTTTAGCATTATGGCGTTTATGACCGGATTGAAGAGCATGCCGCTGATGCCGCTGCCCATCATGGCTATGCCTATGGCCCTGTTCATATTGTCGGGGAACCATTCGGCCATCAGCAGGTTTACGGGCAGAGTGCAGGTCATGCGCATGGCAAAGCCCATTATGAAGTACAGCACATAGATCTTCCATAGCTGGTCCGCAAATGCCAGACCTGTATATGCGATGGTGGAAAGAACAGCTCCCACCTTTACTGTGTCTACCACATCGAATCTCTGATAGACCTTCCAGCTGTTCATGGCGAATATCAGTCCGGCTATGGATGATATGCTCGTACCCAGCGAAAATGCCGAGCGTGTCCAGCCGTAATAGGTTGTTACAGGTATTATGAAGATCGAGCGGCAGTTGCCCTGAAGGCCCATTATGAAGATGACGAGCAGCAGACAGCCCAGCAATACCTTCTTGCCTTCTCTGTTTTCAGTTGTACTTTCCATTTTGATTCTCCCGATAACGTACTGTTTCTCTACATTTCTTTATAATCGTAGGCCTTGTTGCTGTACAGGAAGCCTGCGGCTGCGCAGACTGCTGCAAAGGCAAAGAAGGGGTTGTAGCTGCCCATGTTATCGTAGACACCGCCTATGATAATGGGAATAACTCCGTAGCCTATGTTGGCAAGTGTGGTGAATTTGCCCATGAATTCGGCCTTGTTCTCCTGGCCTCCTGCCTCTTCGGAAAGAGGAGCAAGACCGACGGAATCAAAGGGGCAGGCAAAGAAAGGCGCCAGCAGGCAAAGCGCCAGAAATATCTTGTTCTGACAGAAGCACAGGCCCACCAGGCTGATGCAGCCTGCGGCAAAGGATATTCTGGTACACTTCTTAAGGCCGGCTTTATCGACCATGGCTCCGTAGGAGAACTTGCCCAGTGCCATGACGCCCTGAGACACAGAGGAATACAGAGACGCAAAGGTCTGGGAATAGCCCATGTCCTGCAGGTGCGCCACGTAGGTGGAATAAAAGCCCATGTTGGCTACCAGCATGCAGAAGCCTATAAAGCAAAGACGCAGGTTTCTGGGGCTCAGGAAGCTGACTCTGGCAGGTGCTGCCTCTGACTGAGCCTGAGCAAGGGCATCTGCTGCCGCCGCGGCATCTGCCTGAGCATCGCCGCTGAGCCTGCTCTGCTTTGTATAGTCAGGATGAGGCTGGATCAGCAGGAAGGCTGCCGCAAGTGAAAGGACTGCGACCACTATTCCCATGATAAAGTAAGCCTTTCTCCATCCGAAATCGGTGATCAGCACGCTGATCAGCGGATTGAATATCATGGACGCAAGACTGCTTCCCATCATTACTATGCCTATGGCCTTGCCGCTGCTTTCGGGCATCCACTGGTCTGCCAGCATGGCCATGGGGATGAAGGTTGCAAGGCTGCAGGACGCTCCCAGTATGCCCATGGCAAGGTAGAACATGGGCATGCCGTTTGCAAAGGATAAAAGCATGTAGCCTATGCTGCCCATGACAGCTCCGAGTCTTATGGTGGTAACAGGATCGGTCTTCCTGTAAATCGCTCCGCTGAAGAAGGATACCACGGAGGCCGTGGCTGCGTTCATTGTAGAAAGCGTGGAAAATGCAGCGCGGCTTATACCCAGATCTGTGGTGATGGGGATCACGAACATGGCATTGCACATTCCGGGTATGCCCATAAGGGAAATTGTCAGAAGCACTCCTCCGAAAATTACAAGCTTGCCTCTGATTTGGGTCGTTTTCATTTGGTCCTCCGTGTTTTTTATTGTTCTGTCTTTTCTCCCACCGGCCAGCCCATGGCGGTTTCGGGATATTCAGCCTCGAAGGCCTGTCTGGAGGCAGTCAGAAGAGCCTTTGCCTTGTCCAGATCTGTTTCTTTGAGATATTTTTCTATATTGTTTTCATTAAAGCCGCAGTTTTGCTGCAGAAGCTCCAGCACCATACCAAAGCTGTCACTGCCCGCCTGACGGTATTCTGCCAGCCAGCCGGCGATCTGCATGCATGCCCTTCGGCTCAGACTGTATTCCATGATCCACTGCCTCAGCTGAAGGCTGAAGACCATGCGTTGGTCGCTGTAGCCGTCCGAGGCGCTTTTTATGATGCGCTGCACGGTGTCCTTGTTGTCTGACATCCATTTGGCATCGTGGGAGCTTTCCAGCAGTCTTCTGACTCTTTCCTCCGCACCGCCCTGATCCGAGCCGCTGAGAGTATCGAACACAGAGCCTGCAAAGGCCTTGTATTCTTCGCTGAGATACTTGAATTCCCTGTGCTCTGCCGCATAATTGTCCCTTACGCTCATAGCTTTTCCTCCGGCGCTGCGTCCTCGGTCTGACCGCCCTTCGGCGCATTTTCCTCAGGCTTGTCTTCTTCTACAGGCATGCGCCATATGGTCCAGTCTTCCTCTTCCTGATCATCATCCCACATCTCGTAGAGTATGGCGCCAAGCGTGCCTGCGTCCGCATCGAATTCCGGCACCTTGCCGTCAGCCTCCTTCGACTTGCCCGACAGAGCCTGCCTTCTGGCGGATTCTGAATACCTGGCAAGAGACGGGTCGTTTTTGAATTTGCTCTGAACCTTGTCCATGAGCACATCCCGGAGCTTTTGCAGGGCCATGATCAGTACGACCACGCCTATCATTGCATACATGGCTTCGTCAGTTATGTACTGCATGAATCCTCCCTTATGTAATCAATATTTAATGATTATATCACATGGAGATGATATATCAAATGTCCCGATGTGATATAATCTTTCCGAATAAAGCATCACATGTATTTTTTATATAAGAAAGGGGAAACATGGGTCCTTTAACATTTTTCTTAATTCTCTTATTCATGGCACTTATCGTGCTGTGCGTACGCTGCATCTGCATAGTGCCTCAGGCAAATTCCTGGGTCATAGAATTCCTGGGAAAATATCATGACACCTGGCAGGCAGGCCTGCATTTCAAGGTGCCCATCATCTACAGAGTCATCAAGAAGGTATCCCTGAAGGAACAGGTGGCAGACTTCGAGCCGCAGCCTGTAATCACCAAGGATAACGTAACCATGATGGTCGACTCCGTCGTTTTCTTCTATATTTTCGATGCCAAGCTCTTCGCCTACGGCGTTGAAAGGCCCATCGCAGCCATAGAAAACCTGTCTGCCACCACTCTCAGAAACATCATAGGCTCTATGACTCTGGACGAGACACTGACCTCCAGAGACGAGATCAACGGCAAGATTACCTCCATTCTGGACGATGCCACAGACAAGTGGGGCATCAAGGTCAGCCGCGTAGAGGTAAAGAACATTCAGCCGCCCCGCAGCATCCAGGACGCAATGGAAAAGCAGATGAAGGCAGAGCGCGAAAAGCGCGAGGCCATTCTTACCGCAGAAGGAAAGAAGCAGTCCGCGATCACCCTGGCAGAGGGTGAAAAGGAAGCCGCCATCCTGCGCGCAGAGGCTGTAAAGCAGCAGCGCATCAGAGAGGCAGAAGGTGAAGCAGAGGCTCTTCTGGCTGTTCAGAGAGCAAAGGCGGAAGCCATCAGGCTCATCAACGAGGCCGCTCCCGGCGAAGGCTACATGAGGATCAGATCCTTCGAGGCAGCCGAAAAGATGGCTGACGGTCAGTCCACAAAGCTCATTATTCCATCCGACATAGCAAATCTGGCAGGCACCCTGGGAGCCCTCTCAGAGGTGACAAAGGGCTGATAAAATGGGAATTATCGGTGTAGTATTCGGTTTTATCTATATTCTGGTCTGGATCGGCATTATGATAAAGATCGTAAGCGTCATCAAAAAAACAAACGTCTCAGGATCCGGCTTCAGTATGAACAGACACAATGCTCAGGCGAGCTATATTCCGGACAGCTCCGAAGCCCTGCCTGCAGGGCCCGGTCATATGCACATCCAGACTGATGAGCCCAAGGGCTTTTTCATGAGCCCCGACAGCCGGGTATCCGCCATGGAGGACAGGCAGCACGACTGGCTGGCAACGCAGATCGCCGAGGAAAGAAAATTCAACAAGCTCGATCTGGGCGCAGCTCACGATTTCGGATGCGCCGCGGAAGAGGTCGCATCCATCAGCAGAAGCTTAAGCAGCGCAGCCGAAAGTCTTTCAAGGCTCGGAAGCAGAAAGAGGTAAATTATGAAGTGTCCGTTTTGCGGAGCAGAGATGGAGCAAGGCATGCTCCAGGCAGGCAATACTATGATCTGGGCCAAAAAGCGTCATTACGCAAGCCTTACTCCCAAGGAAGGAGAAGTGCTGCTCGATAAGAACTATGTCACATCGCCCTGCTTGCCTGCATACATCTGCAAGACATGCAAAAAGGTGATCGCAGATTACGAATAGCATAGCACAGCAAGCTAAAGAAGGGGCTGTGAAAAAAGCAGCCTCTAAAAACAAAGGAGGACCAAGAGTTCAAAAGAGCTCAAGGTCCTTCTTTTGTGTTAGAATTTATGTGTGAAAACAAATCCAACTTTTTTGAATTTTAAATCAAAACAGGCAATAAT
>JAZRXE010000056.1:0-4184 GCA_045600065.1 Anaerovoracaceae bacterium | reverse complement strand
TCCGATAATTCCAGACAGCGCCTCTTGCATGGCGGCAACATCCCGTGCTTCTGTCCACATCTTAACAGACTCCGGCATACCGCCGGTCACATAATACATTTTCAGTTTTTCGTAGAGAGGATTGAAAAACGCATCCGGAATCGGTTCAATTGTATCCACCTGCTCCAAATACTTCGCAAGGTTCTCGTCACCATTTGCCAGCAGGAACTCCGTGAAGGTCATGGGATCAATCTGCATGAAATTCACCTTACCCACCGGAAAAGAGGACGGTTTTGCAAGGGCAATGCCCAACAATGAGCCGGCACAAGCAATGTGGTACTGTGGTGCGTTCTCGCAGAAATATTTCATGGCGTTGATAACCTTAGGGCAATCCTGCACCTCATCAAAGATAATCAACGTTTTTTCAGGCTCAATTTTTTGCCCGCTGGCCAGCATCAGATTTTGCAGAATGCGGTCAACATCCTTGGTAGTCTCAAAAAACTGCTTGTATTCTTCGTTTTCATCAAAGTTGAAATAGGCAGTGTTTTCATAGTATCGTCTGCCGAATTCCTTGAGAATCCACGTCTTACCGACCTGTCGCACACCTTTTAAGATCAGCGGCTTGCGGTATGGTGAATTCTTCCACTCCAGCAGCTTGTTCAAAATCAAACGTTCCATAGTTCTGCGCCTCACACTTTTATTGGAGTTTTAAGTGGGTGTAATCACACTTTTATTATATGCAGAAAGAGTGAAAAACGGAACCCCAAATCACGAATTTATACCGAACTTGTGTCATTCAAATCACACTTTTATCATTAAATTTGTTGTTATGAGAAACTTGATCCGGTTGCTTAAGTTGACCGGAGAGCAGAAAATCTCCCATCAACTGGTGGGAGATTTTTTATATTTGCTCCGGGTATCAGTAGACTCTGCTTCCGTCCAGCCAGGTCTGAAGGACAGAAATATCCTTGATGCTGCAGGGCTCTGTCTCGAAGGGATCTTCTTCAAGCACGGTAAAATCGGCTGCCATGCCCGGTGCTATACTCCCCTTGAAAGCCTCCTCGAAGGATGCGTAGGCCCCGGCTTTGGTAAAGCTGTCTAATGCCTCCTGCACGCTGAAGGCCTGACCGGGCAGGTAAACAGTGCCGCCCTTGGTGCTCTGCCTTGTTACGGCGCACTGTATGCCCTTCAGCACATCGGGCATCTCCACGGGGCCGTCAGAGCCGTTGCTGACGCTTACGCCTATGTCAAGGAGAGTCTTCCAGCTGTAGCTGCTTGCCGCAAGCTCGGCCCCTGCGCGCTTTTCGACTATGCTTATATCGTAATCCAGAAAAATGCTCTGGGCATAGATATGAAGGCCCAGCTCTTTTATGCGATCAAACTGATCCGGCCTGCTGATCTGGCAGTGCACAAGGCCCGAGCGGTGATCCTTGCGGGGATGGGCTGCGAAGGCCTTTTCGTATGCATCGAGGACCATATCCATGGCCCTGTCCCCTATAACATGCACGGCGGCGGGAATTCCGTTTTCGTTGGCCATGCCGATCAGGGTATCCAGCTCCTGCTGACTGTGGATGGGAAATCCGCTCTGGCTTTCATCGTCTGCATATGGTCTGCTCAGATAGGCTGTGCGGGCGCCCAGAGACCCGTCCTGTAGCAGCTTCAGCGGGCCCATTTTATACATTCTGCTGCCGGCTCCGGTGCGAAGGCCCTTGTCCAGATAATCCTGCAGCTTTTCCGGGCTGTCCAGATTGGTCTGCTGGCTGACCCTGACGGTGAGTCTTCCCTCTGCCTCCAGCTGGCGGTAGGCTTCGTTGATAAGCTGCCAGTCGAGATTTTTGAATACGCAGTAGTCGTCGGTCTGGCTGCTGGTTATGCCATAGGCGTTGAGCCTGCTGCAGGCAGCGAGGATATATTCCTTGAGCTCTTCGACTCCCGGGGCGGGAATAGCCGAATATATAAGCTCCATGGCTCCGTCATAGAAAAGTCCGTTAGGCTTTCCGTCAGAAAACTCTATCTTTCCGCCCTGGGGAACCGGCGTGGACGCATCGATGCCCAGAAGCTCCAGGGCTTTGCTGTTTACCGCCAGGCAGTGTCCGCACGCTCTTACCGCGCAAACCGGGCGATCCGTGCTGACCTTGTCCAGATCCGCTGCCACGGGCATGCGTGCTTCGTCCCGGAAATAATCCTGATTCCAGCCCCTGCCGTATATCCATTCTGCCGCAGGGTGTTCCTCGGCCCAGGTCTTCATGGTGGCAAGCATATCCGCAAGAGATCCCGTGTGCTCTGCCAGAGGCATGGAGCTCAAAAGCCTGCCTAAGCCCAGCAGATGCATGTGGCTGTCGTTGAATCCGGGGCAGACGAAGGCTCCGCCAAGATCGGTAATAAGATCGCCGGGTCCTGCCAGTGCCAGCGCACCTGCGTCGTCACCCGAGTAAATAAAAAAGCCTCCCTCCACTGCAAAGGCGGTGGAGAGGGGCAGAGAACCTGTGTATACTTTCGCGTTTACAAAAATCTGCTTCATTTTCAATCCTTGTAGGCAATGCCCGCTTCAAACAGTGCTTCGACTTCTGTTCCGGGCTCCTTGCTCATCTTCGAAACGATCACTGCTGCTGCAAAGCCTGCGGCAAAGCCGGGGATGATCTCGTAGATGCCGGTGCTGCTCAGGCAGTACAGCCAGAAGATATCTACGGCTGCGCCTGTCAGTATGGATGCCGCGGCGCCGCTGAATGTGAGCCGTTTCCAGTAAAGACTCAGCATGATCGCGGGGCCGAAGGCCGCTCCGAATATGCCCCATGCGTTGGAAACAAGGGACATTACAGAGCCTGCGCCCGGATCGGAGGCTATTAAGAGCGCGGCGGCTGCTATGGCTGCAACTACCAGTCTGTTGACTGTGGACATTTCCTTATCGCTGACGCTGCCTTTTCTGATAATGGGCTTGTACACATCCGCGGCAAAGGCAGATGCGGCTGCCAGAAGCTGGCTGTCTGCGGTTGACATGGCGGCTGCCAGCACTGCAGAGAGCAGTATTCCGGAAACAACTGCCGGGAAGATCAGGCGGACCAGCTTGATGAAGACCAGCGAGCCTGCGTAGGTCGCTTCGTCGTAGCCCAGGAACATTCTGCCGGAAATGCCCAGCAGAGCTGCAAATATTACGATAAGAGTTGTCCAGCTGATGCCGATTCTGGCGGATTTTTTCAGGGATTCCTGAGATTCAATGCTCATGTACCTGATGATGATGTGGGGCATTCCGAAGTATCCCAGTCCCCAGCCGAGGCCGGAAGCGATGTCCTTCCAGCTTGCGAATGCGCTGAAGTAGCTCGGATCAGTGATCACCTCTCCGCTGCCGGTGTCCATAAGGGCAAAGGCAAAGAGGGGAGCTGCCAGCAGGGCGCCCAGCATCAGCAGGCCCTGGAAAAAGTCTGTCCAGCAAACGGCGCTGAAGCCTCCGAGTAAAGTATACCCTATAATTATCAGAGCTGCCATATACATTGCAGTGGTTTCGTTAAGTCCGAGCACGGTATTGAACAGAGTACCGCAGGCCTTGATGCTGGATGCCGCGTAGATGGTATATGCAAAGAGGAATATTGCGGCGCATATTACCTGAAGGCTTTTCGAACTGCTTCTGAAGCGGTTGGTCAGGTACTGGGGAATGGTGATAGAATCGTCAGCGACTATGGAAAAGCTGCGCAGACGAGGTGCTTCGTATATCCAGCTCAGGGCGTAGCCTATTGCCAGGCCCACGGAGATCCAGACCTGGCCAAGCCCGAAGGCGTAGATGCTGGTGGGAAGGCCCATCAGTACCCAGGCGCTCATGTCCGATGCTCCGGCGGACAGGGCGCTGACCCAGGGGCCCATCTTTCTGCCGCCAAGGAAATAGGCCTTGTCATCTGCGTTTTTATTTTTGACAAAGAAATAGATACCTATGGAAAGCATGAATGCCAGGTATGCTACAAAAATTCCGGTTTCCAAACTCATTTTCTTCTCCTTCCGTCAGCGGGTCAGGGCCGCTGATCTGAGAGCAATTGCAGCTTTGCGGACGGTCCGTTATTTTCCGCTTGCCGGATGCTCCTCTGTATTTACTCGGAAAATATAGCACAGAAATAACTGTTCGTAAATACGGAATGAAGTATGTACTAATCTCTGAATTATCATAATAATATTTGAGAAAATGTTGAAAATATCAATATAATTCAGACAGACTGAAA
>JAZRXE010000055.1:0-50874 GCA_045600065.1 Anaerovoracaceae bacterium | reverse complement strand
TGGAGCTTTCCGCTGATCCGGGTCTGATGCTGCCCGCATCATCTCTGAATGCCTTAAGGCGCAGCGCCCTGGAGCAGCTGGATGATATCAAGGGCGCTAAGCCCTACGATTTTGAAGCAGCGGAAAGAGAGGGAAGGGGCGGGTCTGCCGCCGCGGCTGAAGACGAGATCAGCCGTCTGCAGACTGCCGTGCCCATGGGCGAAGCTGTGGAGCATCCCTTCCGCTACCGCTTCGAGACCGCAGATCAGATATTCGATACGGACGGCACTGAAGCCCTGATCCTGCCCGTGACCCAGATCGAGCTCCACCCGGAGCTGCTGGAAGCATATGCCGACCGGCTCTATGCGGAGATGCCCTTCATGCTCTGGCCCGGCAGCGGAGCTGCCATGAAGAAGCGTCTGGCTGCCCTTCAGGCTAAGGGCCTGAAGCACGTGACCGCAGACAACGACGGCGCGGTTCAGATCGCCTCTGAGCTGGGCCTTTGCATACACGGAGGCTACGGACTCAACATACTCAACAGCATCTCTCTGCGGGAGCACGCCGCTTTCGGACTGGCCGATGCCTGCCTTTCCATGGAGATGAGCTTCGCAAATATGAGAAAGCTCAAGCCCTGCCTTCCTGTCGGCTTTATCGCCTACGGAAGACTGCCTCTTATGAAGTTCAGAGCCTGTCCTGTGGCAGCCGGAAAGGACGGCTGCAAGGGCTGCAGCGGGCTGAACTACCTTACGGACCGCACCGGCGAGCAGTTCCCGCTGCTGTGCCGCGAACGGCAGTACAGCGAGCTGCACAACTGCCTGCCCCTGTATCTTGGGGACAAACCCATGCCCGAGGTCAGCTTCAAAACGCTGTACTTCACCATCGAATCCAAGGATCAGTGCAGAAATATCGCGGCCATGTTCAAGGATGGCATAACACCCGGATTCCGCCGCACCTCCGGCCTTTATTCCAGAGAAATACAGTAGAAAGGAAATATATTGCCTCAGGAAAGAAGCTATATCGCCATAGACCTTAAATCATTCTACGCTTCGGTGGAGTGTTCTGACCGGGGCCTGGATCCGCTGACCACGAATCTGGTGGTGGCAGATCTGAGCCGCACGGAGAAGACCATATGCCTGGCTGTGTCTCCGTCCCTGAAATCCTTTGGGATACCGGGACGCGCCAGGCTTTTTGAGGTTATCCAAAAGCTCAGGGAGGTGAACGCCCGAAGGGCATTGGATTCCCCTTCAGGCAGGCTCAGCGGCAAGTCCTGGAAGTATCCGGAGCTTGAAGCAGACCCCTCGCTGGCAGTAGATTATCTGGTTGCCGCGCCGCGCATGGCCAGGTATATGGAGGTCAGCACTCGCATCTATCAGACCTATCTGCAGTATGTGTCTGCAGAGGATGTTCATGTCTATTCCATAGACGAGGTCTTCATAGACGCCACGGATTATCTGCGGACCTACGGGCTGAGTGCCGAGCAGTTTGCAAGAAAGCTTATCCTTGAGGTTCTGAGCCGCACGGGCATTACCGCTACCGCAGGCGTGGGCCCCAATATGTATCTTGCCAAGATAGCAATGGATGTGGAGGCAAAGCATATCCCCGCAGATGAAAACGGCGTGCGCATAGCTGTTCTTGACGAGATGAGCTACCGCCGCAAGCTATGGGATCACAGGCCTCTTACCGACTTCTGGCGCATAGGCAGGGGTTATGCCAGAAAGCTGGAGGCTCACGGCATGTATACCATGGGGGATGTTGCCAGATGTTCTCTCGGCGGTCCCGGAGATTTTCTCAACGAGGATCTGCTTTACAGCCTGTTCGGCATAAACGCTGAGCTTCTGATAGACCACGCCTGGGGCTGGGAGCCCTGCACCATTGCCGATATCAAGGCATACAAGCCCGAAAGCAACAGTATCAGCTCCGGTCAGGTGCTTCAGGATCCTTATGGATTCGATCTTGCCAAGCTGGTGGTTCGCGAGATGACGGATGCTCTTGTGCTGGAGCTGGTGGACAAGGGCCTGGTGTCGGATCAGATGGTGCTTGACATCGGCTACGATACCCTGAATCTGACGGATCCTGCACGGGCGGCTAAATACAAGGGCCCGGTCAGCGTGGATGCCTACGGCAGGCGCATGCCCAAGATGGCCCACGGCAGCATAAATCTGGGTAAATATACGTCCTCTACAAAGCTCATAACCGAAAAGACCATGGAGCTTTTCGACCGCATAGTTGATCCCTCGCTGCTGGTACGCCGCATGTATGTGATTGCCAGCCATGTGATTGCGGAGGAGGACATCCCTGCGGAAGAGATCGAAGAGCAGCTGGATATCTTCTCTCTGCAGGCAGCTGCCGATCAGCAGAAACAGAAAGAAGAAGCGCAGAAGGCCGACACCGAGGCAGAGCGCAGACAGCAGCAGACCATACTGGAGATACGCAAGCGCTTTGGCAAGAATGCCATTGTCATGGGCATGGATCTGCAGGAGGGCGCTACCGCAATACAGCGCAACGGCACAATAGGCGGACACAGAAAATGACGGAAAAACTTGAAATGCCAACAGAAAACAAAGATCGGAAAAACTCCGGACAGACGGCTTTGGAGGCTCGGGACACCGGGCAAGCCGCAGCCTCGGTGTTCCCGTACGAAGACATCGTCGATCTGCCCCACCATGTTTCGGCTAAGCGCTCCCACATGAGCATGCACGACCGCGCCGGCCAGTTTTCTCCCTTTGCCGCGCTCTCCGGCTACGGCGATGCCATCGACACCGCCGGCAAGGAGACCGAACAGAGTTACCTGGATGAAGGGTATGGAGAACCTTATCCTGAAGTACAATGAAAAACGCCTGAGACCGATGCCGAACTGTTATGTTTCGGAGCGAGTTCAGGCGTTTATTCGTATTTCAGTGGTGCCGGCATGGGCGAGAAATCGTATTGCAGCAGTGTAGGGATTCGATCAATAAAGCAATGCGAAACTTTAATTTGATCATTGCGGCACAAAATGACTAAATTATCTTGATTTGTGACTACATTGGTGTTAATATGCAATTGCATCAAAAATACAATAATGATCAAATTAAAAATCAAATGAGTATAAATTAATGAGAACATTCGACTTCAAAACTGAGTACAGCAAGCTCCTTACTCCGGACGTTGTGAACTATCTGACTCAGATCCACGAATACAAAGGACGGCAAAATCCGTTGATCGAGGCGAAAGAAGATGCCCTGGCCGAATTGCTGGAGATTGCGAAGATCCAGAGCACGGACGCCTCCAACAGGATCGAAGGCATCATTACCACCGATGATCGTCTCAAAAAGATCGTTCGGGAAAAAACGATTCCGAAAAACCGCGGAGAAAAAGAGATAGCAGGTTATCGTGACGTGCTGACCACTGTTCACGAAAACTACGAATATATCCTCCCGCGTCCGAACCACATCCTGCAGCTGCACAGAGATCTCTATAAATTCACCGGAAAAGCCATCGGCGGAAATTATAAGAATTCAGATAACGTTATCGCCGAAGAGCATGCCGACGGAACGAAAACGGTACGCTTTAATCCCGTGCCAGCATGGGAAACGCCGGAAACGATGAACTGTCTCTGCGACGCTTTCAGCGAGGCTGTCAATACTCTTGAAATGGATCCCCTGATCCTGATCCCGATGTTCATCCTGGATTTTCTGTGTATTCATCCCTTCAACGACGGCAACGGCAGAATGAGCCGTCTGCTAACGCTGCTTCTGCTGTACAGAAACGGGTATTACGTCGGTAAGTATATCAGTATCGAAAAACTGATCTCCGACACGAAGGCTTCCTATTACGAGGCTCTGCTGGACAGCTCGGACGGATGGCATGAGGGCACAAACGATTACAGTTCTTTTGTCACGTACATGCTCGGTGTGATCCTGGCAGCGTATCGCGATTTCGAGGACAGAGCAATACTGCTGGCAGCCAAAGGCGTATCAAAGCCGGATCGGGTACGAGAGATCATCAAAGGGCACCTGGGCAAGATCACCAGGGCGGAGGTCATGGGGCAGTGTCCGGATATCAGCCAGGTGACCGTGCAGCGAGCTCTGGCAGATCTGCTGAAGAGCGAAGATATTCTGAAGATCGGCGGCGGACGCTATACTTCTTACGTATGGAATGGAGATAAATAATCATGATCACAGGCGAATTGAAAAACAAAATCGACAGTCTTTGGGAAATATTCTGGACCGGCGGGCTCACGAATCCATTGGATGTGATCGAGCAGATCACCTATTTGATGTTCATCCGCGATCTGGACGATTCCGATAACGTCCGTGCAAAGGAGGCCGCCATGCTGGGCCTGTCCTATACGAGCGTTTTTGCCGATGAAGTGCAGATCGGAGATCGAAAGATCGACGGACAGCAACTCAAGTGGAGCGTATTTCATGATTTTCCCGCGGGCAAGATGTACACTGTGGTGCAGGAATGGGTATTCCCCTTTATCAAAAATCTGCACGTCGATAAGAACAGCGCTTACTCTAAGTATATGGACGATGCGATCTTTAAGCTGCCTACGCCGCTGATGCTTTCAAAAGTCGTCGACTCTCTGGATGAGATCTATCAGATGATGACAGGAAATCAGTCGGCGGATGTACGCGGAGATGTTTACGAATACCTTCTTGCAAAAATCGCTTCTGCCGGAGTAAACGGACAGTTCCGCACACCTCGTCACATTATCCGGATGATGGTCGAACTGATGGATCCCAAAGCGGACGAAGTGATCTGCGATCCAGCCTGCGGCACATCCGGATTCCTGGTCGCTGCCGGAGAATATCTGAAGGAAAAACACAAAGAAGAGATCTTCTTCAACAAGCAGAAGAAGGATCATTATATGAACCACATGTTCTTCGGCTACGATATGGACCGAACCATGCTTCGTATCGGTGCCATGAACATGATGACCCACGGTGTGGACAACCCTTATATCGAATACCGCGACAGCCTTTCCGATCAGAATCCGGACAAGGACAAATATAGTCTGATCCTCGCTAATCCACCCTTCAAAGGCAGCCTGGATGCCGATACGGTCTCGGCGGATCTGCTCAAGGTCTGCAAGACAAAAAAGACGGAGCTTTTGTTCCTTGCACTCTTCCTGCGCATGCTGCGCGTCGGCGGCCGATGTGCCTGCATCGTTCCGGATGGCGTGCTGTTCGGATCTTCGGCGGCTCATAAAGCGATACGCAAAGAGATCATTGACGGCAACCGTCTGGAGGCGGGGATCTCCATGCCCTCTGGCGTATTCAAGCCGTATGCCGGTGTTTCCACAGCCGTTCTGATCTTTACGAAAACCGGACATGGCGGCACGGATAATGTGTGGTTTTACGATATGCAGGCGGACGGCCTGTCTCTGGACGATAAACGGACTCCTGTTGCGGAGAATGATATCCCTGACATCATCGTCCGTTTCAGAGACCTTGAAGCCGAGAAGGATCGCAAGCGCACGGAAAAATCGTTCCTTGTTCCCAAGGAGGAGATCGCAGCCAATGATTACGATCTTTCCATCAACAAATATAAAAAGACTGAATACGTACCTGTCGAGTACCCGAGTTCGACAGAGATCATGGCGGAGCTTGACGAGCTTGAAATGCAGATCTGCGAAGAAATGGAAGCGCTGCGTAATATGCTTGGGGTATAAATTCGGATTTGTAGGGATGACATAGATGAAAGTTAAACTTGGAGATGTTTGTGAAAAAGGCTCGTCGAGCCTAAAGCAATCTGATGTTGCAGACAAAAATGGAAATTACCCAATTTATGGGGCTGCAGGTTATATTGGTAATGTTGATTTTTATCATCAAGATAAGCCTTACGTGGCAGTTGTAAAGGACGGTGCAGGTATTGGCAGAACAACGCTACATCCTGCAAAATCCTCTGTAATCGGCACCATGCAGTATCTTTTACCAAAAGAGAATGTTCTGCCAGAGTATCTTTGTTATGTTGTTCGATATATGCACTTGGAAAAATATTTTACGGGTGCGACGATTCCACATATTTATTTCAAGGATTATCAGAATGAGACGTTCAATTTGGACTTGCTCGAAAAACAACAAGAGATCGTCACCATCCTTGGAAAAGTCGAGAGTATTATTAGTGCCCGCCAACAGGAACTCCAAAAACTGGACGATCTCATCAAAGCCCGATTTGTCGAGATGTTTGGTGACACATTTTCCAATCCTAATGGGTGGAAAACCAAGACGTTCAAAGAGGCTTCGATTCGATTGAGTGATGGCCCGTTTGGTTCAAACCTAAAATCAGAACATTATTCAGATGAAGGTATAAGAGTTATCCGTCTTGGCAATATCGGGGTTGGGCAATTTATTGATAATGACAAATCATTTATACCAGCCGAACACTATGAACGGTTAAAGAAATACACTTGCAAATCCGGCGAAATTGTTATTGGAACACTTGGAGAACCTAATCTCAGGGCTTGCATTATTCCGGAATATGTTGGAATAGCTGTTAATAAGGCGGACTGCGTCCACTACATTCCTAATCCTGATATTTTGGATAATATCTTTGTCTGCCAGTATATAAATTGTCCAACAACGCTACTCTTAGCTTCGAGTATGATTCATGGACAAACAAGAGCGCGAGTATCGTCTGGGCAAATTGCAGAAATGCCTATTTATATACCGCCAATCGAATTGCAGAACCAATTTGCCGATTTTGTTAAGCAACTCGACAAATCAAAATATGTAATAATGTTTTGGAAAAATACACCCGAAATTTCACACATATAGTTAAGTAATCAAGATTGAGGAGTGGCAATATGACCAACTTTGATTTCCTGAAATCAGATGCGCGGTTTGCATCGTTTGCCGATGTGGCTATAGCGGCAGAAAACATTCTGCATATGGATGTGGATTCCTCCGTTATGAACTGCCGCAGGGCCATGGAGTTCGCTGTCAAATGGATGTATTCTGTGGACAGCTCTCTTGTCATGCCTTATCAGGATACCCTTGTCAGCCTGATGAACGACGAGGATTTTCGCGATATCATCGGTACGGATATCTGGCGGCGAATGGATTTTATTCGCAAGGTAGGCAATAATGCTGCGCATGGCGGAAAGAAAATCACGGAAGAACAGGCAGAGCTTTGCCTGGAAAACCTGTATGTATTCCTGGATTTTGTTGCCTACTGCTATGGCAGCAGTTATGCCGAAGGAAGCTTCGATCGCGAGCTTCTGAAGCAGCATAAAGAGCCAGCTGCAGCCGTTTTCGCCCAGACTGAGGTAGACCTGAAAAAGCTGATGGAAGAGAATGCGGCGCTCAAGGAAGAGCTTACGAAGCGCCGTGCGGAGCAGCAGCAGACCTACGTGCCCAAGCCGCTGGATCTGTCGGAATACAAGACCCGCAAGATCTATATCGATACCATGCTTGCCGATGCCGGTTGGAAGGAAGGCGTAAACTGGTTTAACGAAGTCGAACTGAACGGAATGCCCAATGCATCCGGCGTGGGCTATGCAGATTATGTCCTCTACGGGGATGATCATCGTCCGCTTGCCGTGATCGAAGCGAAGCGCACTTGCGTGGATGTTGCAAAAGGGCGTCAGCAGGCAAAGCTTTATGCGGATCTGTTAGAAAAATATATGCATAGAAGGCCGGTCATTTTCCTGACGAACGGATTCGAAACACGTATCATCGATAATCAGTATCCCGAGAGAAAATGTGCGAATATTTACTCCAAGCGGGATCTCGAAAAAAAGTTTAACCTTCAGACTCTGAGAACGAATCTGAAGAATGTCAGTATAAACAAAAACATAGTCGGGCGATACTATCAGGAGGCAGCGATCAAGGCGGTCTGCGATGCATTCGACCGCCGGAATCGCCGGAAAGCGCTCCTGGTCATGGCTACCGGTTCCGGCAAGACCAGAACGGTCATTGCGCTCTGCGATGTACTCCTTCAGCACGGCTGGGTGAAAAATATTCTGTTCCTGGCTGATCGCAACAGTCTTGTTACTCAGGCCAAGCGGAACTTTGTGAATCTGCTGCCTGATCTGTCTGTCACCAATCTCTGTGAGGAAAAAGACAATTATACGGCGCACTGCGTTTTTTCCACATATCAGACCATGTTCAATGTCATTGACTCTGTTCATGACGATGAAGGGAAACTTTTTACCAGCGGACATTTTGTCCTTGTGATTTGCGATGAAGCGCATCGCTCCATCTATAACAAATACCAGGATATCTTCAATTACTTCGATGCGCCGCTTGTCGGACTTACCGCGACCCCGAAAGATGAGATCGACAAGAATACCTACGAGATCTTTGAGCTCGAAAACGGTGTCCCGACTTACGGATACGAGCTTGATCAGGCTGTCAAGGACGGTTATCTGGTGGACTTCGTCTCTGTGGAAACGGTTTTGAAGTTCATCCAGCAGGGCATTGTATATGATGATCTCTCCGAGGAAGACAAGCAGATCTACGAGGATACTTTTGAGGATGAAAACGGCGAGCTTCCGGAGAGTATCGCTTCGTCGGCTCTTAACGAGTGGATCTTTAACGAGGATACTATCCGACAGGTCCTGAATATCCTGATGACCGAAGGTATCAAGATCGATTACGGAAACAAGATCGGCAAGACTATTATCTTTGCAAAGAACCATGCCCATGCGGAGAAGATCCTGGAGATCTTCAACAAGGAATACCCGCATCTGCCCGGCTTTGCAAAAGTGATCGACAATTATATGACTTATGCACAGAGCGCCATCGATGAGTTCTCCGATCCGGGGAAACTGCCGCAGATCGCGATCTCCGTTGATATGCTGGATACCGGTATCGATGTGCCGGAAGTGCTGAATCTCGTCTTCTTTAAGAAAGTCATGAGCAAGGCCAAGTTTTGGCAGATGATCGGCCGCGGAACGCGCCTCTGCCCCGGCCTGCTCGACGGCAAAGACAAAGAGAAATTCTATATCTTTGATTTCTGCGGAAACTTCGAATTTTTCCGAATGAACAAAGGCAAGGCTACTGCGAATATGATCGCTCTGCAGGGTGCCATATTTCAGCTCAAGGCCCAGATCGCATACAAGCTGCAGGATATTTCTTATCAGACGAACGACCTGATTGCGTTCCGAAAATCGCTTGTGGAAGAAATGGTCGGGAAGGTGCGGGAACTGAACAAAGAGAACTTTGCCGTGCGGCAGCATTTGAAATATGTCGACTTGTATTCCAATCCGGATAACTATACAGCGCTCACCTATGAAGATACTTTGCTGATGGGGCAGGAGCTGGCACCGCTGATCCTTCCGGAAGACGATGACGCAAAGGCTCTGCGCTTTGACGCCCTTATGTACGGAATCGAACTGGCTTTCCTTGCAGGCAAAAAGTATAGCCGCGCACGGTCTGATCTGTTCAAAAAAGTTTCCGGCATTGCTTCTGTCGCCAACATTCCAGAGATCATGGCCCAGGCAGATTTGATCAACAGGATCCTGCATACCGATTATGTTGATACTGCGGGCATCAGCGATTTTGAATATATCCGCGTGAATCTGCGCGATCTGATCAAGTATATTCCAGTTAAGAAACTACGCTATGACACGGATTTCGATGATGAGATCCTTTCGATGGACTGGAATGACTCAGAGCTTGAAAACGATGATTTGAAGAATTACAAGGCAAAGGCGGAGTTCTATGTTCGCCAGCACCTTGATAATGAGGTCATTGCGAAACTGAGAAGTAATATCCCGCTGACGGCAGAAGATATTAAGGTTCTTGAAGAGATCCTGTGGAGCGAAGTCGGTACAAAGCAGGACTACGAGGCTGAATACGGACAAAAACCGCTTGGTGAATTTGTCCGGGAGATCGTTGGTCTTGACATGACGGCGGCTAAAGAGGCATTCGCGGAGTATCTGAACGATGTATCCCTCGACAGCAGGCAGATCTATTTTGTGAACCAGATTGTCGAATACATAGTCCATAACGGTCTTATGAAAGATCTTTCGGTGCTTCAGGAATCGCCGTTTACGGATATGGGCAGCATTGTTGAGATCTTTACGGATCTGTCTGTCTGGATGGGTATCCGGAAAGCTATCGACCGTGTTAACGCAAATGCCGTTGCGGCGTGATTGTAGGAGAAAATAGAAATGACAAAAGGATATATTTCCGAATTATATCTGATACACAAAGACCCGAAGCCTGTGCTCCGGGTCTGCTTTTTGGGGTTGTAAAATTGTCTACTGTACTTTCTTTGCCAGCCACTCCGCTATGGCGGTGATCAGCCGGCAGCGATGGCTGTCGAAGCAGTGACCGTCTTCCAGAATCAAGCATTCGGCATCGGCGCCGCGCTGCAGCAGTATGTCCCGGGCAGGGGCTATGTGATGCTCCGGATCGCAGGTGACATCCTCCGTGCCGCCAACAAAGAGCAGGGGAACGGAGGGGTCTGCCTTCTGCGCAAAAGCGGTGAAGCGCCAGTCGTCTGTGTGGGCGGCGCATTCTTCGTAGAAGATCCGGCTGGAATCCAGGCGGAAATAGTCTTCGGTATTATCCACCAGGGCGCTGAAGGCGGCGCGGTCTTCCGTGTACATGTATTCGATATCGCAGGGCGCCATCAGCACTGCGCCGGCAATGGACACCCGGCGGCTCAGCAGCTCGAAGGCGGTAAAGCCGCCCATGCTGTGGCCCAGCAGGAAGATGCGCTCAGGGTCTATGCCCAGGGCTTGGTGCCCGGCCTTCATATATTTCAGCATGCTCTCCGCGTCTTCGGGCAGGTGGGCCAGGCGGTACTCTCCGCCGCTGCCCCAGTTGCCCCGGTAGTGAAGCGTGAACACGGTAAAGCCCGCTCTGCGCAGGCTCTGTGCCATGTCCATGTTCTGCTCGTTGCCCGGGAATCCGTGAAGCAGAAGCACTGCGGGGCAGAGCTCGTCCTTTTTTCTTCCGGCGCTGAGCATTCTGGCAAGCAGGGTGCTGCCGTCGCAGGCCTTGATGGTAAAACCGTCGAACTGCATGCCGGCCTCGTAAGTGCCGGGTTCAGGATCCTTAAAAAGCAATGAAGTATCTATCATGGCATGTCTCCCTGATGAAAAATGTAAACGAGCGATCGGGCGCTGCGGCAGGCAGATCAGCTTATATGTGAGTGTCAGGCCCGTCGTCTCTTTTTTCGGGTACCCGGGATGTCGTCTTTTTTCGGGTACCCGGGATGTCGTCTTTTTTTCGGGTGCCCGGCTCGTCGTCTAAAGAAAAGTTTTCCTGTGTATTGGGCAGGGGCCCAGCTTGGCCAGTCCCTCGTAATGGGCTTTGGTGCCGTAGCCCTTATTTGATTCAAAGGCATAGCCCGGATAGACCACGGCCATGCGCTCCATTTCTCGGTCTCTTGTCACCTTGGCAACTATGGATGCGGCGGCTATGGACACGCTTTTTGCGTCTCCCTTGATTATTGCCGTGTAGGGTATGCTCAAAGCATCCAGCTTTACTGCGTCTATCAGCACGTGATCAGGCTTTTGGGAAAGGCTCAAAACTGCATCCAGCATGGCTTCCCTGGTGGCGTTCAGGATGTTGATGCGGTCTATGTCCGCAGGCTCCCGACGGCCTGTGGAATAAGAAATACAGGCTTCAAGGATCTGGTCGTAAAGCCTGTCTCTTTGCTTTGGAGAGAGCTTTTTGGAATCGTCTACCCCAAGCAGGGAAAACCCCTCGGGCAGTATCACCGCAGCTGCTATCACAGGGCCTGCAAGAGGGCCGCGGCCCACCTCGTCTACGCCTGCTACCAGCTTTTTGCCTTCTGCCCAAAGGCTTTTCTCGTATGTGAGCATCTGCTGAAGGCGCAGCTGCTGTTTTTCAAGTCTTTCTGCTTTGGTCAATTTAATAACTCAGAGGGGGGCGGCTTTCTTCAGCTGCCCGCATGCTACTGCTGGTCTCTGTCGGGGATGTATTCCCGCAGGAAGACCTGGCGGGTGCTGGAGTTTTCGAAGCGCACGGACTTCATCTCGAAGCCCTTGATGGACTTGAGGAAGGGGGTCAGCTTGGAAAATCCGTAGTTGCGCACGTCGAAATCCGAGAAACGCTTCAGCAGCCTGTTGCCCAGATCGGAGGTGGATACCCAGCCGTCCTCGTCGGATTCTTCGTTGAGTATGGCTATCAGGGCCAGCCTGATGTCTTCCAGACTGGTGATCTCGCCGGTATCTTCTTCGTCTTCTTCGTATTCCTCTGCCCGTGCAGCTGTCTGTGCCGCCTTGATCTTCTCGGAGGCTGCCGAAGCTTCGGCGGCTCTGGCGTCCGCGGCGAGCTTTGCTGCCTCGGCTGCACCCTTTGCCTTCACGGCTTCGGCTGCCCTGGAATTCTTCTTTGCTGCCCTTTTGCTTTCCGCCCGGGCATCCTTTTGAGCCTTCTTGCTGTTGCCTGCCAGAATGTCAAGATACTTGAACTTGTTGCAGGCAGAGATAAAGGCCTTGGGGGTCTTCTGCTCTCCCATGCCTATGACGGCCATGCCGGATTCCCTGAGCCTGCTGGCAAGCCTTGTAAAATCCGAATCGGAGGAACACAGGCAGAAGCCGTCGACCCTGCCGGAATAAAGTATGTCCATAGCGTCGATGATCATTGCCGAGTCCGTGGAGTTCTTTCCTGTGGTGTTATTGAACTGCTGAATGGGGGTGATGGAGTTTTCCAGCAGCACCTTTTTCCAGGGGCCCAGGGCGGGCTTTGTCCAGTCTCCGTAAATGCGCTTGTAGGTAGCTTCTCCCTCGCTGCTGGTCTCATCGAGGATTATTTTAATATATCTGTCGGAAATATTGTCTGCGTCTATCAGTACTGCGAATCTTTTGTCTGCGGGCATGCTGCCTCCTTATCTTTTTACTGCCATGCTGTCGTGGAACATGGGCAGAAATACGTAACCCTGGTCTCTGAGCCCCTGGATTATCTCCGGAAGGGCCTCCATGGACTGCTTGCTGAAATCGTGCATCAGCACCACCAGGAATTTTCTGTTCTTTGTGTTGTCCAATACTCTGCTTATACAGCCTTCTTCGGTGATCGTTCCGCCCTCGGCATCGCCTGTAAGGTTGTTCCAGTCCACATAGGCGTAGTCATATTCCCTGAGAGCTTCCACGCAGGCGCTTTTTTTTGACTTTGCCTGGCTGCTGCCGCCGGGGAATCTGCACAGATCGGTCTTGTGTCCGGTTTTGCCTTCGAGGAATTCCTGCTGCCTGAGTATGTCCGCGATGAAAACATCTGCGCTTGCGTATACGGTCTTGATGCTGTGGCTGTAGGTGTGATTGCCCAGCGTGTGGCATTCAGCCTCGTATCTGGGCCAGATCTCATCGTAGATGCTGCTTGTTCGGCCTATGGTGAAAAACGTGGCCTGAACGCTGTTCTCCCTGAGAACGTTCATAATGTCCGCGGTGTTGGCATAGGGGCCGTCATCAAAGCTCAGATAGGCGATCTTAAGCTCTGTGCTGCCCGCGTCTACCATATGCTCCAGCTCTGATGCCTTTTGGAAAAACAGGGCCTTTTCTTCAGCGATGGCTCCGTCCAGATCTCCGAGCTTTTCCAGATCTCTGCGGTGCTGCTCAATCATGGCTGCTGTCTGTTCTGCCTGGGCACTTACCTGAGGCTCCAGAAGGGCAGAGCTTTCGGCCTTTGCCTCGTATTTTCTTACCGCCAATTCAGAGAAGAAACAGGATGCGGGCATGTATATCAGGCAGAGGGCTATGAGTATGCACAGCACGGAGTTTATTCTGTTAGCTGAATAATGTTTTGTGTGTACTTTTCCCATAATTTGAAGGTGTCGAATTTATCCTGTTTGCCTGCCTTGATCTCGTCTATCTGCCTGACCAGCTCATCGTCCTGAGTTTCGTACTGCTGCTGCAGAAGCTCTGCGGCTCTGAGCCTTTCGTCTGCGTCTGAGGCGGCCAATCTTGCCAGGGATACTCGCCTGTGATTGCTGACGGTGATCATGGTGGAGGCTATGAGCAGAACGGCAAGCAGGGCTGCTTCGATTTTTGCTTTTTTGTTCATTTTCTGCCTCGATAAAGACTGTTGTTTTTGCTGCGTGTTAAGTATAACATATCAAATATGAAAAAGATTAATTTACTTATGCTTTCCGCATTTTTTATTTTAGCCTCGGTGCTGCTGATGCAGGCGGCCTCGGCCCTTGGTCCGGGATTTTTCGAAGCTTATACACCCATTTGCCTGGGTATTTTCAGAATGCTCAACAGCGCTTTTTCCTTCTGCCGGTATTCCCTCTGGGAGCTGCTGCTGGCAGCTGTGGTGCTGGTCTATTTGTATTATCTTATCAGGTGCATCAGAACACGCTGCGGCTTTTTGAAATGGCTTTCCGCTGCCCTTGCCATGTTCTGCTTATGCATTTTTGTATTCACCTCCTTCTGGGGAGTCTGCCATACTGACGCAAGGCTATCCGAAAAGCTGGGCCTGGATTGCGGCCTGTATACCAGACAGCAACTCTTTGACGCTGTGGTTTATTATGCCCTTGAGGCAAACAGTACTGCCGGGGCGGTTCCCAGAGATGCAGACGGGACTGCTGCTGCGGCAGATCCTTATTCGTATAACGATGCCATCGCCCGGGCCTACGGCGTTCTGGCGGAGCAGTATCCTATATACGGCGGCTACACGGGAGTGGTCAAATGCCTCAGCTCATCCAGACTTTTCAGCTACATGGGAACCACGGGCATTTTTGTCTGCTTTACCGGTGAGCCCTGTATAAATACCGATACCTATAAGGTCTGGGTGCCTTTTACCATGTGTCATGAGATCGCTCACAGCAAGGGCATAGCCAACGAGGCTGACGCCAATTACAGCGCTTATCTGGCCTGCATGGCCTCTGAGGATCCCGTGCTGAGGTATTCCGGTGCATTCGGAGCCTATGTATACTGCATAAATGCCCTTAACAGGGTGGATCCGGTGCTCGCGTCTCTGGCAGCCTCCTTTACATCCGATCAGGTAAGGGCGGATTCCCGTGCCAACAGCCTGCACTACGATCAGTTCGAGGGTGGGGTCCAGGACGCGTCCCAAAGCCTTAACGATATGTATCTCAAGGTCTATACAGAATCAGACGGCGTGCAGTCCTACGGGGCGGTGGCCGATCTTCTGATCTTCCATTATCTGAAGCAGTCGGACTGATGGGCAGGGCAGGCGTTCCCGTTTCAGGGTGACGGAGCCCAAAGAATACCCTTTTTTCACTTTTGATCAGCGTTTTTCACTCAGGTGGAGCGGAAAGACGCTTTTTTATTGCCTTTTTCCGGCGAAGTATTATAATTAAGAAAAAAGTGGAGTTAAAATCCCATTTATGCTCAAAAAAAACTTGATTCGTGGAGCAAAGTGGGGTATAGTGGAGAGGACAATGCGGGAGGACTCTCTTTTTTATGTTGATGGGAATATATCAAAACTCAATAGACGCCAAAAACCGTCTGATCATCCCTTCCAAATTCAGGGATGAGCTGGGCTATAAGTGCGTTCTGGGCAAGGGCTTGGACGAGTGCCTTGTGATATATACCATGGACGCCTGGCAGGAGCTGCAGGCCAAGCTGGCGCAGCTGCCCACCTCCGATCCGGACGCCAGAGCCTTCACCCGTTACATACTTAAAAACTCCACAGACTGCGAAATAGACAAACAGGGCAGAACGGTGATCCCGCAGACCTGGAGGGACATGGTCGGAATACAGAAGGATCTGGTTACCATAGGCATGCTGGACCGCATTGAAATATGGGCCAGAGAGGTCTACGAATCCGACAGCAGCGGCGGACAGCTCAGCGCAGAGCAGTTCAGCGACTTCTCCAGGAAATATCAGATTTAGCCATGGAATTCTCTCATATACCCGCCCTCTTCGATGAGGTCATGGAAGCTCTGAATATAAGGCCCGGATGCGTTTACGCAGACGGCACCCTGGGCGGAGCCGGTCATTCCTCGGGCATTGCGCAAAGGCTCGCAGGAAATGGTGTGCTCATAGGCATAGACAAGGACGCCGATGCCCTTAAGGCAGCTTCGGCAAGGCTGGAGGGCTTCCCCATAGAAAAGCATCTGGTCCAGAGCAATTATTCGGATATAAAGCTGGTTTTGGATGAACTTGGCATAGAGGCCCTGGACGGAGCTCTGCTGGATCTGGGAGTATCCTCCTTTCAGCTGGACAATCCGCAGAGAGGTTTCTCTTATATGCAGGACGCTCCTTTGGACATGCGCATGAATACTCAGGACAGCTTCAGCGCGGAGGATGTGGTGAACGGCTACAGCAAGGACGAACTCACCCGAATCATCAGGGATTACGGCGAGGAACGCTGGGCTTCCAGAATAGCCGAATTCATAGTAAAAGAGAGATCCAGAGCCCCGATAACAAGCACCTTCGGGTTGGTAGAGGTGATCAAAAAGGCCATGCCTGCCAGCGCCAGAAGAGAAGGCCCTCATCCGGCAAAGCGTACCTTTCAGGCAATAAGGATAGAGGTCAACGATGAACTGGGCCACCTTCGCAAGGCTGTTGAAGATTTTACCGATGTGCTCGCCCCGGGCGGAAGGCTGGCTGTAATAAGCTTTCATTCTCTGGAGGATCGCATTGTAAAGGAATATTTCAGGCAGCGTCTGAATCCCTGCATCTGCCCGCCGGAATTTCCGGTATGCACCTGCGGCAGGGTGGCAGACATCAGAAATGTAAGCAGAAAACCCATAACAGCAGGGGCCCGGGAGCTGAATATCAACCCAAGATCCAGAAGCGCCAAGCTCAGAGTAATAGAGAAGTTGTAAAAATGTACACAATGACAGCATCACAAAAGGATAAGACAAGGATCATAGCACTGCTTCTGGCTCTTGCTATGGTATTCATCGTTGTAATTTTTATAAACGCCTACAGTGCAAAACTTCAGTATCAGATAAATACCATCAACGGCCAGATACAGGAAAGGCAGAGAGAAATCCTGAACCTTCAGGTCAAGATAAAATCCGCCACCAATATAAACAACCTGGAACAGAGGGCGTTCGAGCTCGGTCTTGTATATCCGGGGTTCGACGAGATCATCTACATTCAAAATGATGAAAACTCGATACAGGAGTTTGCGCTGGCCCTCAAGGAGACAGTTTACAATCAGTAGATCGCGGCGGCGCCTTTGACAAGAGCGCCGTTTTTATTTATGAGCAGAAACAGCAAGACCACAAATCTGAATAAAAAAAGGATACTGATAGCCTTTCTTATGATCTGCTTTCTGTTTGCCGGGCTTGCCATGAGAATGGGCTATCACCAGGTAATAATGGCTGAAAGCTATTCCCAGAAGGCGGTAAAGCAGCAGACATCAGACAAGGTCGTGACCGCAGTCAGAGGCTCCATAGTGGACCGCAACGGCAGTCAGCTTGCCATAAGCGCGACCACAAATACGGTCTGGGTACGCCCCGACGATGTGAAAAACAACGGCAAGAATGCCGATGAGCAGGCGTACAACATATATGCAGAGGCGACCAGCCTTTCGGCTATCTTGGGCATGGAATACAACAGCGTGTTCACCACCATCACGTCGGATAAAAAGCTGACAAAGCTTGCTAAAAACGTTGATTACGAAACAGCCGATGCGCTGAGGGCGGCAAGGCTTACGGGTATAGAAATAGTGGAGGACGCCAAGAGGTATTACCCTCTTAAATCCTTTGCGTCTCAGCTGCTTGGCACCACCACGGACGATAATGTGGGCCTTACGGGCATAGAGCTTTTCTACAACCGTTATCTTTCCGGTACCAACGGCCGCTGGATAATGAGCAAGGATATACGCTCCAACAGTCTTTCCTTCGGAACCAACAAATACTATTCCGCTGAGGACGGCTGCACGGTTCAGCTTACAATAGACGAAAACATACAGTATGTTGTGGAGCAGAAGATAGCCGAGGGCCGTGAAAAATACGAATCCAACAGAGTGGTATGCCTTGTTATGGATCCCAAAACCGCAGAGATCCTTGCCATGGCGCAGACCAACGAATTCGACCCCAATAACCCGAGAGAGCCCATGCCCGAGGATGCGGAGGCCTTCGCTCTGATGAGCAGCTCACAGCAGGTGGATTACTGGAACAGAATGTGGAGATGCTTCTGCGTTTCCGATACCTACGAGCCCGGCTCGACCTTTAAGCTCATAACTACCTCCATAGCCCTTGATCTGGGTGTCACCTACAAGGATGAGACCTTCTACTGCCCGGGCTATATGGATGTTGCAGACTGGACACTGCACTGCTGGAACTATCCTTCGGCACACGGGACCCAGACCCTGGCCCAGGCAATTCAGAACTCCTGCAATGTTACTATGATAACACTGTCGCAGCGCATGGGTCTCACAAACTATTTTGCAGGCATCGATTCCTTCGGTTTTACTCAGAAGACAGGCATAGATTACCCGGGTGAAAGCAGCAATATCATTCAGGATATCTATTCCTCCGGCCCTGTAGAGCTGGCAACCATGTCCTACGGACAGGGCATAGCCGTCACTCCGGTGAGCATGCTTACAGCAGTATGCTCCATAGCAAACGGAGGCTATCTGATGCAGCCGCATTTTATGAAGGCTCTGCTGGATCCTGAGGGGAATGTCATAGAGGAGACAGAGCCTGAGGTCAAAAGCATAACTGTATCCGCCCAGACTGCGTCTGAGATGCTGGGGATCATGGAATCCGTCGTCAACGAGGGCGGCGGAGGAAGCGCAAAAATCCCCGGATATCACATTGGCGGAAAGACAGGCACGGCCAATAAGCCCGAGGCCGGCAGCTATTCAAAGACCGATGTAATTGCCTCCTTCCTGGGCGTTGCGCCCATCGAAGATCCCAAGTTCGCCATTCTGGTGCTGGTGGATACGCCCCGAAACGGAAAATACGGAAGCAGCACCGCCGCTCCCATCGCCAAGGAAATAATGCAGGAGATCCTTATGTATATGGATATTCAGCCCAATTATACCAAGGCAGAGCTTGCGGCTATTCAAAGCAAGCAGACCACGGTCCCCAATGTGACCGGTCTTGCCATGGAGGATGCCATAGGCAAGCTTGCAGGAAGAAATCTTAAGTATGTTATAGCGCCCGAGGTGGACAGCTATTCAGACCTGAGTGTTGTGGATCAGTATCCCAAGGGCGGGGAAACGGTGAATAAAAATACAACAATAACACTATACTATAAATAATTATGAGAAAAACATCCTTGCAATTTCTTGCCGCAGGCTGCGGCTGTCCCATACTGGGCAATGAGCACATAGATATATGCGATGTAAAGATCGACTCCAGAGAATGCGTTCCCGGAGATATGTTCGTGGCGGTAAAGGGGTCCAACACCGACGGGCACAAGTATCTGCAATCCGCTTATGAGCTTGGCTGCAGGGCGTTTCTGATATCGGAGAGAAGTCTCGGCGAGGCCATGCTTGAAAAGCATCCCGACTGCGGTTTTGTGCTTTGCTCCGATACCTCTGATTCCCTTAAGGATATGGCGATGGCCTATCTCGGGCAGTTCGATGTTATGCGCATAGGCATAACAGGCAGCACCGGAAAGACCTCAACCAGAACCTTTACACAGGCAGTGCTTGCGGAAAGATTCAATACCGTATCCAGCAGAAAAAATCTGAATACCCATCTGGGGATATGTCTTACTGCTTTTCTTGCAGAAGAAAACACTCAGGCAGTGGTATTCGAGATGGGCATGGACAGGCACAACGAGCTGCTTGGCTACTGCCGCTGGCTAAAGCCCCAGATCGCGGTTATTACCAGCATAGGTCTGGTGCATATGGAATACATAGGCAGCCCGGAGGGCATAGCGCTGGAAAAGCTGCAGATCAGCAGTAGCCTTCAGCCCGGTCAGCCTCTGATATACAATTGCGATACTCCGTTTTTGAGCAGGGAATATATAAAGGCCCATACCGGCGGGGATTTCGTAATGATACCCGTAGGCCTGGGAGAGGAAGCGGAGATCAGGCTCAGCGGCATAGAAAACAGGGGGCTTGATGGCATTGCCTTCGTGCTTTCCGCAGGCGGAGAAAGCTGCAGGGTGGAGCTGCCTGTCCTCGGAGAGCACAACGCCCACAACGCGGCTCTGGCTGCGGCTGTGGGAATGTTCTGCGGCATGAGCCTGGAGGAATGCGCGGGTGGTCTGAAAAAAGCCGTGCCCGAGGAGAAGCGCCTGGAGCTTGTAAGGCTCAGCAACGGGGTGCTCTTCCTTGATGATACATATAACGCCAATCCGGATTCCATGAAGGCGGGGCTGGGGACCCTTGCCGGCGTGGATGCCAAAAGAAAAATAGCCGTCATCTCCGATATGAGAGAGCTTGGAGATGCCAGCGAGCAGAGCCACAGGGAAGTGGGGCGGTACGCGGCGGACTGCGGTATCGATTTTCTGGTGCTCATAGGGGAAAACCGCGAACAATTCGCGATGGGAGCCAGAGAGTCGTCAAGAGCGCTGCCCCTGATATGCTTCCCGGATACGGATTCTGCAACGGATTTTGTACTGAATTTTCTGCAGGACGGCGACGCCCTGCTCATAAAGGGGTCTCATTATACATACATCGACAGGCTTGCTCAGATCGTAAAAGACAGGTTTAAGTAAAAAATGAACGGATCCCTACAGAATATCCTCGTAAGCTTTGCCGCAGCCTTCGCATCGGGAGTACTGCTGGAAGGCATGCTGCTCCCTCTTTTGAGAAGGCTCAAGGCAGGACAGAGCATAAGAGAGGACGGACCTCAGGCCCATCTTGCCAAAGCCGGAACTCCGACCATGGGGGGACTGGCTATCATAGCAGCAGTATGCATTTCAGGCTTTGTGATCTACATGCGCTGCGGACGCCCCGACACCGTGCCGATTATAGTTTTCGTGACTCTTGCCTACGGGGCGGTGGGCTTTGCCGATGATTACCTGAAGGTGGTAAAGCATCAGAACGAGGGTCTGAACCCCAGACAGAAGATAATACTGCAGCTGATTGTGGCTGCAGTTCTTGCCGTATATGAATACAGCAGGGGACATATGATGTTCGTGCCTCTGTTCAGGATATATGTGGATCTGGGCATATTCACGGTGCCCTTCCTGATCTTTGTGCTGCTGGCAATGACAAACGCCGTCAATCTCAATGACGGTCTCGACGGGCTCTGCAGCAGCGTCAGCTCGGCTGTGTCGCTTTTCTTTGTGTGGCTGGGCGGCTTTGCGGCATCCCACAGCTATATGACAGACTTCGATATACCCTCTTATCTTGCTGCCGCGCTGATGGGGGGATGTCTGGCCTTCCTGTGCTACAACCGTCACCCTGCCAAGGTCTTTATGGGCGATACGGGCTCCTTGGCCATAGGCGGCTGCCTGGCTGCCATAGGCATCACCGGAGGCTGCGAGCTGCTGCTTCCCATAGCCGGATTTGTATACGTTGCCGAGGCCTTATCGGTTATAATACAGGTATATGTTTTCAAGACTCAAAACGGCAGAAGATTTTTCAGGATGGCTCCCATCCATCATCACTTTGAGCTGGGCGGCTGGTCCGAGGTCAAGGTAGTAAGGATGTTCGTGCTTGCCACAGGAGTCTTCTGTCTTGCTGCATCGGTGATGATTTAGAGGTGCTCTTATGGAAAAGATCCTTATTATAGGTCTGGGAGTTTCAGGGTCTGCGGCAGCAAGGCTGCTGAGCTCTGAAGCAGATGTAAGCGTATGGGATTCCAAGCCCGAAGAAGGCTTCGAAGCAGGGCTTCTTTCCGACCTCAGAGCAAGGGGCGTAAAGCTGCTCTTTGAAGATTTTCCTTCCTGCGAGGGCTGGGACGAGCTGGTGCTCAGTCCCGGCGTATCACCGGAGATAGCCCCGGTACAGGCCTGCAAGGCTGCCGGAGCCCGCATCACCGGAGAGCTGGAGGTAGCCTACAGGCATTGCAGGGGAAGCTTCATCGCCATTACCGGGACCAACGGCAAGACTACTACCACAGCTCTGACCGGGGAGATGGTCAGGGCCGCAGGCAGAGATGTGAGCGTTGTCGGAAACATTGGCCTTCCGGTGGCAGACTGCGCCGCGGCTGCGGGGGAGAATACGGTGATGGTCACCGAGGTATCCAGCTTCCAGCTGGAAACCACAGTCAGCTTCAAGCCTGCTGTAAGCGCTATACTCAACATAACTCCGGATCATCAGGACAGACATCACAGCATGGAGGAATATGCCAGGGTAAAGCACCTGATCCATGCAAATCAGGATGAAAGCGGCTATTTTGTTTTTAACGCAGACGACAGGGATCTTGCCCGCGCCTGTCTGGATATGAATATAAGGGCGAAATGCGTGCCCTTCAGCCACGAGCTGGGGGAGGATGAGCTGTCAAGGCTTTCCCGGGGCAGCGGCTGCTATGCCTTTGTCAAGGATGAATATATATGCATCTGCCACTGCGGCAGGCTGCTCAGGCTCTGCCGGGCTGCGGATATAAAGATCCCCGGCATCCACAATCTGGAGAACGCTCTGGCTGCGTCTGCCTGCGCCTATTTCGGAGGGATCGACGCCAAGGCAGTCACAAGTGCCTTGCTGAGCTTCCCCGGAGTTGAGCATCGCATCGAATTCGTCAGAGAGGTCAACGGGGTCCGTTATGTAAACGATTCCAAGGGCACAAATACCGACGCTGCCCAAAAGGCTATACAGGCCACCGCAACGCCTGTACTGCTCATAGCCGGAGGATACGACAAGGGCTCTGAGTTTGACGATTTGTTCAAGGTGTTTGAGGGCAAGGTTAAATATCTGCTGCTGCTTGGAAAGACTGCGGTAAAGATAGCCGAAACCGCGGAAAGGTGGGGCTTCCCCCCTGAGCGTATAGTATTCTGCAAGGATATGGAGGAATGTGTCGCCAGGGGAGCCAGGCTTTCTGAGCCCGGAGACACTGTGCTGCTTTCTCCGGCATGTGCAAGCTGGGATATGTACAAGAGTTACGAACACAGGGGAGATCACTTCAAGTCCCTGGTAAATAAGCTTTAATGAACGAGAAAAACAGGCTTAAAAACAGAAAAGAAGGGGATTTTGTCATAGTCGTGCTGACACTGGCTTTGTCTCTGTTCGGTTCGATAATGGTATTCAGTGCCAGCTATTATCAGGCAATAAGCAAGGACGGTGATCCATATTCCTTCCTTAAAGAGGATATAATGTGGAAGCTGCTTGGCTGGATACTGTTTATCGCCGCTTCATATATCGACTACAGGTACTGGAAGCTTCTTTCAATCCCCGCCATAGCCGGAGGCATTTTTCTGCTGCCTCTGGTGAAGGTGCCCGGTCTGGGAGTTACAAGGAACAACGCCACTCGCTGGCTGAATGTGGCCAATCTGTTTACCATAATGCCCGGCGAGGTCATAAAGCCCTGCCTGATACTGTTTCTGGCATGGTTTTTATCCGAGGATCCGGGCCGCATCAAAAGGATGAAGGATGGCATACTGCCCTGCCTCGGGCTTCTGTTTGCCTGCTCAGGCCTGATAATGCTTCAGCCGAATCTTTCCACCGCGGGAATAGTGCTTATGATAGGCATAGGAATAATGTTCGTGGCAGGTCTGGACTGGAAATATCTCGGCATATGCTGCATCGCTGCCGTAACCGGCTTTGTGGGGATCATATTTTCTCCGAAGGGCAGCTATATGCTCACCAGAGTCAAGACTATACTCGATCCGTTTCTGGTGGCTCAAACCGGCGGATATCAGGTGGTGCAGGCTCTGCTTGCCCTGGGCTCAGGCGGTGTGTTCGGCGTGGGACTCGGGCGAAGCGTCCAGAAGACCCTTTACCTGCCCGAGCCTCAGAACGACTATATTCTTGCCATAATAGGCGAGGAGCTGGGCTTTGTAGGCGTGCTGGCACTCATGCTGGTATATGCCGCTCTGATCTGGAGATGCTGCAAGGCAGCGCTGAACTGCGGAGATCTTTACGGGACCCTGCTGGCATCCGGAGTGACCATTCATCTGGCACTGCAGGTGGTGCTGAACGTAGCTGTAGTCTCGGCCACATTTTTCCCAACTGGCGTCACCCTGCCGCTGATAAGTCAGGGGGGCAATGCCACCATACTGATGCTCTACGAGCTGGGCGTGGTAATGAATATCAGCAGACATTCATCTGAAGATGACGGCAAAGACAGCCGGTGAAAGGACAAAAATGAGGATTTTGCTGAGCTGCGGAGGCACAGGCGGTCATATTTACCCTGCAATCTCCATAGCTGATAAGATAAGAGAACACCATCCTGACTGTGAGATTCTGTTCATCGGAACAAAAAAGGGAATGGAAAACAGCCTGGTGCCCGCTTCGGGATACGAGATCAAGGGCATAGACGCCTCGGGAATAGACAGAAGGCATCCCCTGAACAACATAAAAACCGTAAACAATGTGTTCAGAGGCGGCCGTGAGGCAGCTGCCATCATTGATGAATTCAGGCCCGATGCAGCCATAGGTACCGGCGGCTATGTTACCGGTACGGTCATAATGCAGGCCCACAGAAGGGGGATACCCTGCTATATCCACGAGCAGAATGCCATACCCGGCGTCACCAACAAGATACTCGAGCGCTTTGCGGACAAGCTTTTCATAAGCTTTGCGGATTCCGCGGGCTTCTTCGCTCATCCCGATAAATGCGTGCTTACGGGCAATCCCATAAGGGGGCAGTTTTCGCATCTCAACGAGGCTGATTGCCGTGCCATGCTTGGTCTGAAGCCCGGAGAAAAACTGATACTGCTGTTCGGGGGAAGTCTGGGCGCGGAAATGCTTAACGAAGCATGCATCAAGCTGATTGACGAAATGGATGATCCTGATATAAAATTATATTTTATAACGGGAAAACGCTACTACGACAGTGTGGCTGAGCGTTTAGCCGGCTATAAGGACAAGGCCTCAATGTTTACCGTGGTTCCCTATGCGGATAATATGCCTGTGCTTATGAAGGCCGCGGATCTGATTGTAAGCAGGGCAGGAGCCATTGCAGTATGCGAGATACTTGCATGCGGAAAGCCCTCTGTTTTGATCCCTTCCCCCAATGTGACCAACAATCACCAGTATCACAACGCCAGGGCAGTAGCGGACGCAGGCGCTGCGCTTCTGATGGAGGAATCCGCTCTTGAAGCAGATCCGGGGATGTTCCCGGACAGAGTCCTTAAGCTTATGAAGGACGAAGCCGCCCTGAGCAGCATGTCGGACGCCGCAAGGCGCATAGCCATAAACGATGCGGCGGACAAAATATACGAAAATCTCAGACTGGATAAATAATATCTATGAGCGAAGAACTGGAAGAAGCAATTGCCGGGACAGCCGGCTCGTCGGGCGAAAAAAAGAAAAAGAAAAAAAAGAGACGCAGAAAGAATCCCTTCCTGCGCTTCTTCGTGTTCCTTTGCGTATGCGGAGCGCTCTGGCTCTTTGCCACATCGGAGTTTTTTACCGTCACATCCATAGAGGTGGAGGGCAACAAGTACTACACAAAGGCTCAGGTAGTTGATATCGCAGGGCTGCAGACCGGCTACAATCTGTTCAGCACCCCGGTCAAGGATGCAAAGGCAGCGCTGCTTGCGGATCCTTATATCAAGATCGTCAATATCAAAAAGATACCCAGAGGAACCATAAAAATAACTATAGAAGAAAGACCCGAATATGCGGCGGTACCCTATGGAGATCAGTATGTACTCATAGACGAGTCGGGAATGGTGCTTCGCATAGCGGACCAGCAGCCCGTGCTGCCTCTGCTTCAGGGCATGTCCATAATTGAAATGACCCCCGGAAATCCGCTTCTGGTGGAGCAGACCTACCTGCTTACCGATACTTTGGCCCTGATATCAGTTATGGAGGAAAACGATCTGTTCTTTAAGACCATCAATTTCTCCACGGTCATAGTCAAGGCGTATATTTACGACAGCTATTACTGCGAAGGCGCCCCCGCCAATATCATAGCCAACATCCAGGCAGTCAAGCAGCTGCTTGAGGAGCATTACAAGCAGGGCATAACAAGGGGCGTTATAAGGGTCGGTAAGGACAATTATCTGGCCTTTGACCCCAATATCGAATAACCGCGCCGTAATCAGGAGCACCGGCATGGTTCCGGTGCTTTTTGTGTATTTATTCTCACTGATCTTATCTGCCGAAGCCGATGCAGTAAAATTTAAAAATCATATAGAAGTGAAGTATAAAAATAGTGCATACGAAAACTATTTATGATAGAATAATTGCAAATTATGTAACAATAGTATAGGAGGCCATATATGCCACTGTCTTTTCAATTCGAAGCGCCCGTTGAAAACCCCGCTACTATCAAGGTCATAGGTATAGGAGGCGGCGGATGCAATGCGGTCAACCGCATGATAGACTCCAACATGCAGGGAGTCACTTTTATAGCCGTAAATACAGATAAGCAGGCACTCAACAAGTGCAAAGCCGAGACCAAGGTCCAGATAGGCGAAAAGCTTACCCAGGGTCTGGGTGCGGGCGGTAACCCCGAGGTGGGACAGAAATCTGCCGAGGAAAGTCTTGAAGATATCGAAAAATATCTGCAGGGCAGCGATATGGTATTCATTACCGCAGGCATGGGCGGCGGCACAGGCACAGGTGCGGCTCCCATAATAGCCAAGGCTGCCAGAATGGCAGGAGCCCTTACCGTAGGCGTAGTTACCAAGCCCTTTACCTTTGAGGGGAAAAAGCGCAGAGAGCACGCCGAGCTGGGCATTAAGTTCCTTAAGAATTATGTGGATTCACTGGTCGTCGTTCCCAACGACAAGCTGCTTGAGATCTCAGAAAAGAATACATCTCTCATGTCTGCCTTCGCAATGGCAGACGAGGTACTCAAGGAAGGCGTCGAGGGCATTTCCGGTCTGATCTCCGAGAACGGTCTGATCAACCTGGACTTCGCAGATGTAAAGACCGTCATGAGCGACCGCGGACTGGCACACATGGGCGTTGGAAGAGCCTCCGGCGAGGACAGGGTCCATATGGCAATAACCAACGCAGTTGAAAGCCCTCTGCTGGAGACTTCCATCAAGGGCGCCAAGGCTATCCTGCTCAATATCACCGGCGGATACAGTCTGGGCATGCACGAGGTCAGCGATGCTGCGGACTTCGTACATCAGTCTGCTGATGAAGACGCGATCATCATCTTCGGCGTGAACATCAAGGAAGATATGGAAGACGAGATCGTGGTCACCGTTATCGCAACGGGCTTTGAGGATGAGGTCGGCAGAAAGGGAACAGGTCTTATTGAGCCTGCTGTCGATCCGGAGGTCCATCAGATGACCACCGACGAAGAGCTGGCTGCCATAGCCGCAGAGGTCCAGGCAGGCGTTGCACCCGAAGAGGATGCACAGTCTCACTACAATCCGGACAACGATTTCCCGATTCCGACCTTCCTTAAACAACACAAGGACTTCACCCTTTAATCAGGCAAGTTGAAGCCGGTGCTTGCACCGGCTTCTTTTACTAATAATAAATGAACGAAATCAGTTCTTTAAACAACAGAATACTGAAGGATGCCGCTGCCCTTGCCGACAAAAAGCACAGGGACAGATCCGGCAGCTACCTTATAGAGGGGCCTAATTTCGTTCGCGATGCCGTGCTTTACGGAGGAAGGCTCCGATTCATCTTTATAAGGGCCGGTGCCTTATCCAGCAAGCTTGAGCAGATCGCGCAGCTTGCCGAGGATTGCGGCTCGGCCGTATACCTGCTTACCGACGAGTGCTTTTCCAGGCTCTCGGATGTGGGCAATTCCCAGGGGATAGCTGCCGTGGCAGACAAAAGACTCTATTCTGAGGACGCTTTTTTCAGGGCGGCATCAGAGCGGTGCATACTTGTCCTCGATCGCATACAGGATCCCGGCAACATGGGCACCATGCTCAGAAGCGCCGAGGCTCTGGACATAGGCGGTGTGATGCTTTTAAAGGGCTGCGCCGATGTCTACGCGCCTAAGGTAGTAAGGGCAGCAGCAGGCAGCCTGATGCGCATGCCTGTCATAACAGCCGAAAGTCCGCAGCAGGCTCTCGATATGCTCAGAGCTCACGGAAAAAGGCCCTATGCCGCGGTAATGGAGGCAGAGCTCAGCTGCATGGAGGCAGAGCTTGCCGAGGATGCCGCGATCATCATAGGCAACGAAGGTTCGGGCATATGCGAGGAACTGATAAGCAGCTCCATTCCCCTTAAGATCCCCATGGCGGGGAATATAGAATCCCTGAACGCAGGACTGGCGGCAGGGATCATAATGTATGAATCCTACAGGCAAAAGCTTGCCTTGAAACAATAGCGGAGGAAAAAATGAAAGAAAGACTCGAAGCCCTGATGGAGAATGCCCGTCAGAGCCTGGAAGCAGCAGCTTCCTATGAGGATGCGGAAGCGCTGAGAGTAAAGCTTCTCGGCAAAAAAGGAGAACTCACCGAAATACTCAGAAGCATGAAGGATCTGGACCCGGAGGAACGCAAGGCAATGGGCCAGGCAGCCAACGATGCCCGAGCAGAGCTTGAAACCCTGATCTCACGCAAGATTAAGGATTTTAAGGATGCCCAGAAGAAGGCGGAGCTGGCGGCTCAGAAGATAGACGTTACCGAGCCCGGCATAGAAAGGACTCCGGGCTTTAAGCACCTTATAAGCCTGACCATAGACGAGACGATAGATTTCTTTACATCCATGGGCTATACCATAGCAGAAGGCCCTGAAATCGATACCGTCCACAACAATTTCGATGCCCTCAACGCAGGCCCCAACCATCCCTCAAGGGATATGACCGATACCTTCTATATCACCGATCAGGTTCTGCTCAGGACCCAGACCTCCGATGTTCAGGCGAGGGTCATAGCTTCACAGCAGCCTCCCTACAGGCTCATTTCCCCGGGTAGGGTTTTCCGCTGCGATACTCCGGATGCCACCCATTCACCGATGTTCCATCAGATCGAAGGCCTTGTGGTAGACGAGGGGATCACCATGGCGGATCTTAAGGGCGTTCTGGACAAATACGCAAAGTACCTGTTCGGCAGCTCCCTGGCCACCAATTTCAGACCTCACCACTTCCCCTTCACCGAGCCCAGCGCCGAGATGGATGTTGAGTGCTTCAAGTGCGGAGGCAAGGGCTGCAATGTGTGCAAGGGTTCAGGCTGGATAGAGATCCTGGGCTGCGGCATGGTCCATCCCAACGTGCTTAAATTCGGCGGCATAGACACCGAGAAATATACAGGCTTCGCTTTCGGCATAGGCGTTGAACGTATTGCCATGCTCAAATACGGCATCGATGATATGCGTTATCTCTATGAGAACGACATACGCTTCATCGGCCAGTTCAAGTAAGGAGGCCGAAAATGTTAGTACCCGTTAAATGGTTAAGAGAATATACAGACGTCAACGTTTCCCCCGAGGACTGGGTAAGCGGCATGATACTTACCGGAACCAACCTGGAGGTAATCGATTATTGGGATAAGGAAATCGAAAACGTTGTAGTCGGACAGATAGAAAAGATCGAAAGACATCCCAACGCAGACAAGCTTGTGGTATGCCGGGTAAATGTGGGCAAGGCTGAGCCTGTTCAGATCTGCACCGGAGCCGCTAACATGAAGGAGGGCGACAAAGTTGCAGTGGCTCTGGACGGAGCCAGAGTGCCCGGACCCCTCCACGGCAAGCCCAAGACAGAGGGCGGAGAGATAATCAGGGCAGGCGAGCTGAGAGGCGTGCAGAGCGAGGGTATGATGTGCGGCGCATCCGAGCTTGGCTTCCCCGACAAGATCTGCCCCCTGCGGGACAAGGACGGCCTGTGGATACTGGACGATGAATGCTTCGTACCCGGAACTCCCATCGTGGAAGCCCTTGGTATCGATGAACCTACCGTAGACTTCGAGATCACCCCCAACAGGCCCGATTGCCTGGCAATGCTGGGCATAGCTAGAGAATCAGCAGCCACCTTCGGCACTGAGCTCAGGTATCCAAAGACCGAGTGCACCAGCGTGGCTCCCGAAAAGTCCGAAGACTATATTCAGGTCGAGATCAGAAAGCCCGAGCTCTGCCCCAGATATTGCTGCAGAGTCATCAAGGATATAAAGATACAGCAGTCTCCCTGGTGGATGCAGAGGGCGCTGATGCTGGCAGGCCAAAGGCCCATCAACAACATCGTAGATATCACAAACTATGTAATGTTGGAATACGGTCAGCCCCTGCATGCCTTTGATATACGCACCGTAAAGGGCGGAAAGATCATAGTAGACACCGCAAAGAACGGAGACAGATTCACTACTCTGGACGGGGTCGAGAGAGAACTTAACGATTCCGTGCTGATGATAAACGATACCCAAAGACCCCTGGCAATTGCAGGCATCATGGGCGGTCTGGATTCGGAGATAGTAGACGATACCAGCATGGTTCTGGTCGAATCCGCAAACTTCAACGGAGACTCCATCAGAAAGTCCTCAGCCTTCTTAAAACACAGAACAGAGGCCTCCGGCCGTTTCGAAAAGGGCATAGACCCCAATTTGGCAAAGGATGCCTGCGACCGCTTCTGCTACCTGGTAGAGCTGCTGGGCGCCGGCACCGTGCTCACAGGAGATGTGGATGTATATCCCCTGCCTGCCCAGCCTGTGGTAACCAGAGTAAGACCCTCCAGAATCAACAAGGTCATAGGCATAAGCATCAGCACCGAGCAGATGAGAGCCTACCTGGACAAGCTGGAGATCAAAACCGAGATGCAGGGCGAGGATTGCATGATATGCACCGCTCCCACCATCAGACAGGATCTTCACATAGAAGAAGACTATATTGAGGAAGTCGCCCGTATGTACGGCTACGACAAGATACCTGTGACCCTGCCCGCACGCAGCCATCAGGGCGGTCTCAGCGATCGTCAGAAGTACAAGAACCTTGCCAAGGGCACTCTCAGAAGCCTGGGAGTCAGCGAGATACTTACATACAGCTTTGTAAGCCCCAAGAATCCCGACAAGGTCAATGCTCCCCGGGACGCTCAGAACAGAGCCTTCGTAAAGCTGATCAACCCTCTGGGCGAGGATACCTCGGTCATGAGGACCATGCTGCTGCCCGGCATGCTGGATGTCCTCTGCACCAACTTCTCCAGAAGCATACCCGAAGTGCGCATGTTCGAGCTTGGCAATACCTTCATCAACATGCCCTCCGAGACCGAAGCCATACTGCCGGCTGAGCAGGATAAGCTGTGCATCGGCATGTACGGCAAGGATGAAAGCTTCTATACCGTAAAGGGCGTGGTCCAGCAGCTGCTTTCCGCTCTGGGCATCGAGGGTGTCAGGTATGCGGCAGAATCCGAAGACGGACGCTTCCACCCCGGACGCTGCGCAAGGCTTATGAAGGGAGACGTATGTCTGGGCATCATCGGCCAGGTGCATCCCGATGTCTGCTCAAATTACGGCATAGGAACCGATGTTTATGCCGCGGAGCTTCATTACAACCTGTTCTTCGATCTTGCTGACATGCAGATCAGATATACACCGCTGCCCAAGTTCCCCTCCATGACCAGAGACTTTGCCCTGGTCGTTTCAGAGAGCACGGAGGTCGGCAGCCTTGAAGAAAGCATAAGAGAAAACGCCGGAGAGCTGCTGGAAGAGGTCAGGCTGTTCGACGTCTACAGAGGATCCCACATACTGCCCGGATTTAAGAGCGTGGCCTTCAGCCTTGTATACAGGGCCAAGGACAGGACCCTCAAGGACGCCGAGGTCAACGAGATCAACGAAAAGGTGCTGGCGGCACTCAAGCAGCAGTACAACGCAGCGCTTAGAGAAATGTAACGAAAGGACATCTACCCATGAGCGAAAAGAATTCTGTGAGCGTAAAGATCTACGGCCAGGAGTACGCCATAGCAGGCGATACCCCCAGGGAATACATCATGCGTCTGGCAGATTATGTAGACGGCAAAATGAGTGAGATCGGCAAGCTTGGCTCCATTTCCATGTCAGCCATAGCCGTGCTCAGTGCCGTCAACATCACAGACGAGATGTTCAAAAAGGACGATGAGCTGGTCGAGCTCACCGCCGAAAACCTGGATCTCCACGAAAAGGCCGAAAAATACGAACGCATGTGGGAAGAGCTTAAGCAGAGCTTTTCCCAGTACAAGGAGGAAACCTCCGGAGCAGCCTCTCAAAGAGACGAGCTTCAGAGACAGTTCCTGGAGAAGGAAGTCCAGACTTCCAAGCTGCTGGATGAGAATTCAGCATTGAGGGCTCATGCTCAGAAGCTCAGCGAGACCATAGACCAGCTCAACTACCAGATAGAAAACACTCAGTCGGCGCCCGAAGCCGCAACCGAGATGATCAACCAGCTGGAAGCCAAGTGCAGGGATATCGAGAGCAGCTTCTACGATATTCAGATCGAGAATATCCATCTGAAGAACGAGCTGGAGGCCCTTCGCAAAAAGCTTGATTGATGAATCAGAAAGCATTAAAAGTACTTGAATACAGTAAAATCAAAGACATGCTGCGCGCTCAGTGCAGCAGCTCCATCACGATGGAAGAGGCGGAATCGCTTCTTCCGTCTTGTGATATAAACAGGATAAGACGAGGACTTCAGGAAACCGATGAGGCTGTTGTTGTTCTGCTGAAAAAAGGCGCTCCGCCTCTCGGCAATTTCCACGATGTTTCCGGTCTTGCTCATCTTGCGGCCAAGGGCGGGTGTCTCATGCCCAAGCAGCTGCTGGAGCTTGCCTACGATCTCGGCTGCTCCAGGCGAACCAGGAGCTTCCTGTCTTCGGATCTGCCCGAGCTTCCGTATATCGACGATCTGGTGTCGGCGATCACGGTGCTCAAGAGCCTCGAGGACGAGATAAAGCGCTGCATAATCTCCGAGGATGAAATAGCGGATTCTGCAAGTGTCAAGCTTGCAGCCATAAGGCGCTCCATAGCAAGAAAAAACGATGCGATCAAGGCGAAAATAGCACAGATCATAGGCTCATCCTCCACTCAGCAATACCTTCAGGACAGTCTTGTGACCATGCGGCAGGGACGATATGTGATCCCCGTAAAGCAGGAGCACAAGGCAAGGATACCCGGCATAGTACACGATCAGTCTGCCTCCGGAGCCACGCTGTTTATAGAGCCTCAGGCTGTTGTCACCATGAACAACGAGCTGAGAGAGCTCGAACTGGAGGAGCAGCAGGAGATACAGCGCATACTTGCCGAGCTTTCAGCCTCAGCCGGAGCCGCCGAGGCTCCCATCAGAGGCAATCAGCAGATATTGCAGAAGCTGGATATGGTCTTTGCCAAAGGGCGGCTTGCCTGCAATATGAACGCCATGAAGCCGGAGATCAGCACCGACGGGAAGCTGTACATTCGCAGGGGAAGGCATCCTCTGATAGATCCCAAAAAGGTAAGGCCCATAGATGTGGCCATAGGCGAAAGCTATGATACACTGGTCATCACCGGCCCCAACACAGGCGGCAAAACCGTGACTCTTAAGCTTGTGGGGCTGCTTTGCCTTATGGCTCAGTCCGGGCTCTTCGTACCTGCATCAGACGGGACGGTTCTTCCTGTGTACAAGGATATTTTCGCCGATATAGGAGACGAGCAGAGCATAGAGCAGAGCCTTTCAACCTTCAGCTCTCACATGGTAAACATCGTGAATATAGTGGAAAACGCCGGCCCCGACTGCCTGGTGCTGCTGGATGAGCTGGGAGCCGGTACAGACCCCGCGGAGGGCGCGTCTCTTGCCATGGCTGTGCTGGATCACCTTTACGGAAAGGGTGCAAGCACCATAGCCACCACACATTACACAGAGCTGAAAAAATACGCCATATCCACCTACGGAGTGCAGAATGCATCCATGGAATTCGATGTGGCTACTCTTTCTCCCACATACCGGCTGGTGATAGGTCTGCCGGGCAAATCCAACGCCTTCGAGATCTCTCAGAAGCTGGGCATGCCCGCCGATGTTCTGGATCATGCAAAGAGCCTGCTGGATACCGGCGCCATAGCATTTGAGGATGTCATAAGCTCCATAGAGGCAGATAAAAAGGCTGCCGAGGAGCAGCTCCGCAGCGCAGCGGCACTAAAGACCCAGATGGAAGCCCAGAAGGCCCGCATGGAGGATCTGGAGCGCCGCTACGAAGACCAGAAGATCATGCTTTTGGAGGAAGCAAGAGAGGAGGCTCAGCAGCTTCTCGAAAAGGCCAATCAGGATGTACTGGCCATGCAGGCAGAGCTTTCCGAGGCCCGTAAGGCTTTGGACGATGCCCAGTCCGAGGCTGCGGCAAGAGAGCTTAACAAAAAGCTCGAAAATGCCAAAAAGTCCATAAAGGACAAGAAGCGCTCCAACACCGTAAGGCGCAAGGCAGCCGCAAATCCCGACCAGCCCGAGCCGGAGGATATCAGGCCCGGGATCAGAGTAAATGTGCTTTCCGTAGACCAGAAGGGCCAGGTCCTCAGCGCACCCGATGATAAAGGAGACTTTATGGTTCAGGTGGGAAGCCTTAAGCTTGGGGTAAACGTCAAGGATGTTACCCTGGTCGTTGAAAACGTCAGCCGGACCCAGAAGGCCAAGGCCAGGTATTCTTCACTTTACAGGGAGAAGAGCCAGACCGTTGCCATGTCCGTGAATGTCATCGGCAAGACCCTGGACGAGGCTCAGGCTATAACCGATAAATATCTGGATGATGCCTTTATGGCAGGTCTTGAGACCGTCACCGTGATCCACGGCAAGGGCACGGGCACTCTCAGACAGGGCCTGCAGGCGATGTTCAGAAAGCATAAACACGTTAAGGCCTTCAGGACTGCTTCCTATGCGGAGGGCGGCGAAGGAGCCACTATTGTAGAACTGAAAAAGTAGGTGTACTCATGACAGATATCAAAGAAACTATCGCGAAGCTCATATCAGTTAATTTGGACGGACTGAGCGCGGAGGATGTGAAGGACATGCTCGAGATCCCCTCGGACAGCAGCCTGGGTGATTACGCATTTCCGTGCTTTAAGCTTGCAAAGACCCTGCGCAAGGCTCCTCCTCTGATCGCGGCAGATCTGGCTGAGCGTATCTGCAGGGACCCTGTGTTCGAAAAGGTCAACAATGTGGGCGCCTATGTAAATATGTTCATCAGCAGAGCCGAGTTCGGCAGGGAGGTGCTTACCGAGCTGGCAGTAAAGGGCAGCGATTACGGTAAGTCCGACCTTGGCAGGGGAAAGACCGTAATTGTGGAATACAGCTCCCCCAATATCGCAAAGCCCTTCCATATAGGCCATATCAGAACCACGGTCATAGGCAATGCTCTGTACAAGCTCTATGACTGCATAGGCTATAATGTGGTCAGGATCAACCATCTTGGCGATTACGGCACCCAGTTCGGCAAGATGATCACAGCCTACCGCCGCTGGGGAAGCGAGGAGGATGTAAGGCGCGAGCCCATCAAGACTCTGCTCTCCTACTATGTGAAGTTCCACGAGGAGGCTGAAAAGGATCCCGCTCTGGACGAAGAGGCAAGAGAGACCTTTGCCCGTCTGGAGCATGGAGAACCCGAGGAATTGAAGCTCTGGCAGTGGTTCAGAGAGGAAAGCCTCAAGGAATTCAACAGAGTCTATGACATGCTTGGCATCAGCTTTGATTCCTACGCAGGCGAAAGCTTTTATTCCGACAAGATGCCCGCAGTGGTGGACGCCATCAGGGCAAAGGGCCTTCTGACAGAATCAAAGGGCGCTCAGGTAGTGCCTCTGGGCGATTACGGCCTTACTGATGCCGTGATCACCAAGAGCGACGGCAGCTCCCTTTATATTACCAGAGACCTGGCTGCGGTTTACTACCGCAAGAATACCTACGATTTTGAAAAGTGTATATATGTGGTCGCATCACAGCAGAATCTCCACTTCCAGCAGCTGTTCAAGATACTCGAGCTCATGGGCGAGGACTGGTACAAGGACTGCATCCATGTAAACTTCGGCCTTGTTAGTCTGGAGGATGGAGTGCTTTCCACAAGAAACGGCCGTGTTGTTTTTCTTGAGGATGTGCTCAACAGGGCGGTCGAGAAGACCAGAGAGATCATCATAGAAAAGGGCGTCAACACAGACAGCGTGGACGAGACCGCAAAGCTTGTAGGCATAGGCGCTGTTCTGTTCAACGAGCTTTCCAACAACCGCATCAAGGACTATGTATTCGACTGGAACCAGGTCCTTAATTTCGACGGAGAGACAGGCCCCTATGTCCAGTATACCCACGCAAGGGCAGCCTCCGTGCTGCGCAGAAGCGGGGTGGACGAGCAGAGCCTTGATCCTGCAGACACCGATTTCAGCTATATCTGCTCCGACAGCGCTTACGAGCTTATCAAGCTTATATACAGGTTCCCCGAGGCTATCATCGAGGCTGCGGACAAGTACGAGCCCTCTGTTGTCACCAGGCACATAGTGGATGTGGCCCAGGCCTTCAACAAGTTCTATCACGATGAATATATCCTTTCCGAAGATCCCGAGGAAAGAAAGGCCAAGCTTCTGCTTTGCAAGGCTGCAAAGCAGACTATCAGAAACGGTCTGGCACTGCTTGGAATACAGGCACCGGACAAGATGTAAGAGGAGGAAAGCACATGGCAAATATCCCCGATATGGCAGAACGCCCCGATTATCTGGGTAATTATCTGATCCCCGAGCTTAAGGACCTGCTTTACGATTCCCTCTCCGAGGAGTATTGCAGCAAGGCAGAGCTTGATTTTCTTGTGGATGTTCCTCTGCCGTTTAAGGCAGAAGACCTGGTATCCTTTAAGGAAGAGGGCCTGCCCGTCACCAAGATCGTAGACAATATGATCCTGACTCTTGGTGCCAATACCAATTACAAGTATATCGGCGCCTATATGCAGTTCTTTGCCAAGTTTTTCGATCAGAGCATTCTGGACATAATCTCAAAGAACGGAATGACAGAGCTCAGGGCAGAGCATTACAAGAAAGCCTGCATCTATTTCCGTGCAGCCCTGGTGCTGGCGGGCTCCGAGAATCCCGATCTGCTGTTCGATTATGCCTACTGCTGCAGAGCCTGGTACCTTAGCATGGAGGGCGACGAGGATCAGATGGAGCTTATAGCTCTGCTCAAATCCGAAGCCAATCTATATTTCGAATACACTGCCGAATGCGATGTGAACTTTGCTCCGGCCTGGTACTTCATGGGATACACCTATCTTAACGAGGGTCTGTACATGAAGGCAAATGCTGCATGGTCCCACTATCTCAAGCTCAGGGAAGATGACCCCGTGGATGAGGCACTGGCTGAGATCAGAGAAAGGGTGGAATCTCTGAAGGATCCCATCAGGATCGAGGAAGGCATCAACGAAATGATGGCAGGAAGGTTCAAGGAGGGCCTGGAGATTCTGGAGCCCTACACCGAAACCGGATTCACCGAATGGTGGCCGCTGCATTTCTACCTTGCTCTGGCATACAGGGAGCTTGGCTTTAATCAGGAGGCCATCGAAGGCTTCAGGAAGGTAATAGCACTCGCACCTTCCCAGCTTGACAGTAACTGTGCTCTGGCAGAGCTTTACGAAGAGATCGGCGATGCCGAGAACGCGGAGAAATATGCCAAGAAGGCAGAGCTCCTGAAGAAGGATATGGATCCAGAGGATGCTCTGTAGAGCGTAATATGAAATACTATTTTGTGATCAATCCTGCAGCGGGAAGCGGCTCTGCCTCAACGGAGCTCGTTCCGAAAATAGAAAAGGCATTTAGCGGCTCCGGCATGGATTACGAGATCCATATAACCGGAAGCAAGGAGGATGCCAGGAGCTTTGTCCTAAGCAGGGCGCAGGAAGGTAAAGAATGCAGGTTTTACGCCTGCGGCGGTGACGGCACCATCAACGATGTTGCCTGCGCCATGGTGGGCTTTCCCAATGCCCAGCTTGGAGTGATACCCTGCGGCAGCGGAAACGATTTCGTCCGAAATTTCACCGGCAGGGAAAATTTCCTGGACATCGGAAGACAGATCAATGCTCACTGCATCAGAATCGATCTGATAAAATACAATGACACCTACTCCGTAAACATGCTCAACATCGGAATGGACTGCGACATTGTCGCCGAGGTAAATTCCATGGAGGCGGGCATGCTCAAGGGTCCGGCAGCCTATCTGCTGGGCGCTCTGAAGGTTCTTCCCAAGCATAAATACTACCGGATGAACTACGAGCTGGACGGAGTATCCCACGAAAAAACTCTGATGCTGGCAGCCGTGGGCAACGGCGGCTTCTGCGGAGGAGGCTTTCACAGCTGTCCCACCAGCAGCCTCAGCGACGGTCTGATGGATGTCTGTATCGTCAGCCCCATTCACGGTCTGAAGCTCCTGCAGATGCTGGCAGAATACAAGAACGGAAAACATCTGGAAGATCCTGACGCGGAAAAGTATGTGGATTATTTCCGCTGCAGCAGCTTTACACTCACTCCTCTTGAACCCGTGCGTGTAAGCGTGGACGGAGAGGTGAGCTATTTCGAAAGCTGCACATTCGAAAACTGCCGTCAGGCGATCACACTTGCCATACCCGAAGGAAGCGAGGTTATATAATGAACAAGCCCATCATATTGATGACCGGAGGCCTTACCGTTGCACCCAACGGGACCTACCGTCTGGATACTTATCTGAACTATGCCGAGTGCCTGGAAGAACAGGGCGCTATAGTGTTGGAGGTCAAGGACTTTGATCCGGAGACCGTGGCTCAGCTCACTGAGCTGGCAGACGGCCTGCTGATCACCGGAGGCGTGGACATGGACCCCAAGTACTGGGGAGAAGCCATCCTGCCCGAATGCGGAGAGATCGACCCCTGGAGAGATGCCCTGGAAGAAGTCTACTACAAGGCCTTTGCGGCTGCCGGAAAGCCCATACTGGGCATCTGCCGCGGTGAGCAGGTGATAAATGTCTATGCAGGCGGAAGTCTCTATCAGGACATCCCCAGCCAGCTCGGCCTAAGCCACGGCAGCGGCACAGAGCATGTGGTAGAGCTGACCGATGCCCCTCTGGCAGAGATCCTGCGCAAGCCCTTCGGAAACAGCTTCGTCACCAATTCCTTCCACCACCAGAGCATCAGAGATGTAGCCGAAGGCTTCGAAGTGCTGGCTACTTCTGAGGGCGGCCGTATCGTGGAAGCCATCGCTCACAGGAGCCTGCCTATTGTGGCTGTCCAGTGGCACCCCGAGCGCATGGTGGATTACGATATGCAGGACAAAGGCCGCATGACTCCGGGAGGACCGGATATGAGCCCGCTGTTCGCCTATTTTATGAGCCTTGTGAAGGCACAGACGAAATAAACTTGATTTTTTCCGTACTTCGGTTTACAATACCGAAGTACTCACGGAGAGTTGTCCGAGTGGTTGAAGGTGCGGCTCTCGAAAAGCCGTGAAGGTAAAACTTCCTAGGGTTCGAATCCCTAACTCTCCGCCAAAAAAAACCATCTGAAGTGAACCCCTTTCATTAGAGTTTTTGCCTAACGAAAGGGGTTCATTTCAGTATCGGCGAGGAGCATTGTTTATAGATATTTTTGTGCAAAAAGCACGGAGGCATCCAGGGCACATTTGACCATGTTCCGCTGTGCCGGCTCAAAGTCAGTCAGCCACTGGTCGGTCTCCCGGTTGGCATGGACGGCGCAGATGCTTCCTGTGTAGATATCATACAGAGACCCCAGCGTCATGATGGTCTCGCATTCCATCTCCATGTTCAGCACGTTCAGCTTTTTGTAGTATTCGCAGACATCGGTATCGAAGAAGGACTTTCCGGCTGCCGGGCGTCCCTGGCCTGCAAAGAAGCTGCCCACGCTGGCTGCGATGCCGGTATAGCAATCGATGCCATTGCTGCGGCAAGCCTCGATCAGGCTCTCCACCACCTCGTAGGAGGCGCAGGCGGGGTATTCCGCAGGGGCATAGAAGATGCTGGAACCGCCCTTGCGCACGGCGGCGGTGTTGATCACCATGTCGCCGCATTGGATATCTTTTTTCATGACGCCGCAGCCTCCAACGCGGATCAGGCATTTGGCACCCAGTTCGATGAGCTCGATAACGGCAATCTCCGTGGACGGGGCGCCGATGCCGGTGGAGCATACAGAGACCTTCAAGCCTTTGTAAAAGCCTGTTCCCACGGTGTATTCCCGGTTGGATGACAGGATCTGAAAATCATCCATGATATCCGCGAACATGGCTACCCGTCCGGGATCTCCGGGCAGCAGGACGATCTCTCCGATGTTTCCGGGGCGTATCATCAGATGGGCTACTTTTCCGTCATAATGCGGATCGCTTGCACTGGTATTCATGTTATTCCTCCTTAGGATCTTCTTCGATCTCCGGCTGCCGGGATCCGGCAGCTATCTTCTGATCTTTGTTCTTTCGGATATTGATCTCGCCCATGACAGCCAGGGCGATTATGGTGAAGGCGTAGGGCAGCATGCTGGCAAACTGGCTTGGAAGCCGGTAGGTCTGGGCCATATTCCCGATGGCGGTTGCCAGACCGAAAACCACGGTCACGCCCATGACCAGCAGGGGATTGCTGACGCCCAGACGCTGAGCCGCAATGCCCAGTGAGCCTCTGCCGGCGATCATATCGGTGGCGAAGTATTTCAGGTATCCCATGCTCATGTACATGCCTCCGAAAGACGCCAGTACGCCGGACAGGAGCAGGGCCAGCATCTTCGTCTTGTTGACATCGATGCCTACACTCTCTGCGGCAGCGGGATCTTTGCCCACAGCTCGGACGCGCAGGCCGAATTTGGTGCGCTGCAGCAGGAACCATGTCAGATAAACGCTGAGGAAGGACAGGTAGGTCAGCAGATTGTATCCGGACAGCATGGGCCCCAGAACTGGTATGTCCCGTATGAGCGGGATCTCCACCGTGGGAAACTGCAGGCTGGGTAGAAGAGATGTGTTCAGCTTCATACCGGTCAGCAGATATACGATATAGATGGTGGCGCCGCTGCTCAGCGTATTGATGGCCAGACCTGCCAGGAGCGGCTTGGTCTGCAGATACAATACAAAGTAAGAGAACAGGAATGTCATCAGCAGTCCGCAGGCCAGACCCAGGAGCACACCCGCCAGCAGGCTCTGGGTATAGGCGCTTCCGATGACTCCGCCCAGGGCAGCAAAGAGCATGATGCCTTCGTATCCGATGCACAGCACATTGGCTTTATCACCGATGGTGGCAGCCATGCTGGCAAAGAGCACCGGTGTGGTCATGCGCAGGATCGTCTGCCAGAAACCCAGGGAAAAGATGTAATCAAGCATTGGCTTCTCCCTCCTTTTCCAGCTTTGCCCGGCTTCGGGCCACGATGGCTTTGTGTTCCAGACCGGAAAGGATCATCGGAGCCGCCACGAAGATGATGATGACAGGCTGGATGATGTTGATGATCTCCGGCGGTATGGATGTGGAAAAATTCAGGGAGTCTGCCGCCACACTCAGATAGGCGATGAAGGCGGCTGCCAGGGGCACATATTTAGGATTGTTTTTGCTGATGACGGCGATCACTATGCCGTACCAACCGTGGCTGGTAATGCCGGTGAACACGAAGCGCTCATAATTGCCCAGCACCTCGCAGGTGCCGCCCATGCCGGCGAAGATCCCGGCGATGAAGGCGGATGCACAGGCTGTTTTACCCGTGGGGATGCCGGAAAACTCGGCAAATTTCCTGTTCTGGCCTACGGTGCGGATCTTCAGGCCCAGGCGGGTCTTGTACAGGATGAGCCAGCCTGCGGCAAAGACAGCCAGTCCGATGATCAGCCCCAGGTGGACCTTGTTGGTGCCGAAAAGTTTTGGCAGCAGAGCGCCGGGTGCGAATTTGTAGGAGGCTTCGAAACCGGACAGAGGATCCCGCAAGGGGTTGAAGATCAGATACTGACCCAGATAAAGGAATACGTTGTTCACCAGCAGAGATGCTACGATGGTGATGACTCCGTATCGCACATTCAAAAAGGTGGGAATCATGGCTACGAAGCCGCCGGCGATACCGCCTGTCAGCAGGCAGAAAAAGATGTGCACCGGAGAGGGGATCCCTTGTCTTATAGCCACGGCAGTAGCTGCCACGGCGCCGAAATAGAAGCAGCCCTCCGCGCTGGTGGAGATCTGTCCGGCTGCGTTCAGGAAGCAGACGGCGGTGCCGGTAAAGAGCAGGGGAATGAACTTGTTCACGATGCTGAGCATGCGGCCTTTGTTCTTGAAAGGACCGGTTATCAACACCAGAAAGTCATTGACAGGAGTCTCGGAGATCGCCGCTATCAGGATGAAAGCCAGGACAAGAGAGAGCGCGACTGCCAGCAGAAAGCGCAGGCAGGAAAAGAGTGTCTCGATCTGCAGTCGGTCCGTGAGTTTTTTAAATGGTTTATTCATGGCATACCTCCCGGATCTGCTCCGAAGTCATAGTCTTAAGGCCGAGCATGTATTCGCCCAGAGTTCTCTCGTCAAGCCGGGAGGCATCCTTGAAATAGGCGGCGATTCGGCCCTTGTGCATGACGATGATGCTGTCCGAGACCGTAAGGATCTCATTCAGATCGGCGGAGAACAGCAGTACGGCGGAGCCGGCATCCCGCAGATCCACGATACGCCTGCGGATCAGTTCCGAAGAACCGACATCGATGCCCCGGGTGGGGTGAGATACGATCAGCAGCTTCGGGTCAGAGGAAAATTCCCGGGCAGCAACTACCTTCTGCACATTGCCGCCGGAAAGAGTGCGGATACGGGCGGCTTGCCCGTCGCATTTCACGGCAAAGTCTTCGATGAGCTTTTCGGCAGTGCGGCGGATCTTCCGTCCGTCCAGCAGTCTGCCTTTCAGCATGGCTTTATCACTGTGGTGGTTGATGGTCAGATTTTCGGCGATGCTCTGTTCGGAAGAGACGCCGTATTCCATGCGGTCCTCGTGGACCATGGAGACGCCCAGATCCCGGATGGCACCGATGGATAGTTTCCCGGTATCCGTGCCGTCGATGCGGATCTGTCCGGACTGCAGGTGTTCCAGTCCCGTCAGCACAGAAGCCAGCTCGGATTGTCCGTTTCCTTCCACGCCGGCCACTCCGAGGATCTCTCCGGCCCGGACATCGAAGTTCAGATCCCTGAAGGAATACAGACCGTATTTGTTGATGTGGGAGATCCCGCGCACGCAAAGCACGGTGTAGGCAGGCGTTGCAGCTTCTTTTTTGATGTCGAGGATCACATCCCGGCCTACCATCATACGGGAAATGTCCCGCTCGTCCACATCGCCGATGAGTGCGCTGCCGCTGACACGGCCCAGGCGGAGGATAGTGATTCGGTCGCAGATCTCCTTGACTTCATTGAGCTTGTGAGAGATGAACACGAAGGAGAATCCCTGCTCCTTCAGTTTTTTCAGCTGCTTGAACAGCTCCGCGGTCTCCTGCGGGGTCAGAACGGCGGTGGGTTCGTCCAGCAGGATGATGCGTGCACCGCGCAGAAGCATCTTCAGGATCTCCACGCGCTGCTTGATCCCAACGGAAAGGTCTTTTACCGGCATATCAGGATCCACGGGAAGCTCATAACGGGTGCTGACTTCCCTGGTCAGCCGGCGGGCCTCCTCCAGATCGAACAGAGGACCTTTTCCCGGTTCTGTGCCCAGGATCATATTCTCGGCAACAGTCAGATCGTCTACCAACATAAAGTGCTGATGGACCATGCCGATGCCGTAGGATAGGGCGTCCAGCGGGTCCTTTATGCGGATCTCTCTGCCGCCCAGAGTAATCCTTCCCGTTTCGCAGGGGATCTGGCCGAAGAGCACCTTCATCAGGGTGGTCTTGCCGGCTCCGTTCTCCCCTACCAGGCCCAGGATCTCTCCTTTGCGGATCTCCAGAGAAACATCGCGGTTTGCTATGAATCCGTTCTCGTAGATCACTGTTATGTTTTCCATGGTCAGCAGGGACTGTCCCGGAGCCACGGAGTCGATCAATGACATGCGGTCATCCATTGGTATTCACCTGAATCAAAAGAATGCACAAAGCGGCAGAGCCGCTTTGTGCAGCGAAAGGGTCTTGAAATCTACTTGGCTTCGCAGTTTGCGATCACGGCTGCAACTTCTTCTTCGGTAGCGCCGTAAGCGGTGGAGACGGAGACCTTACCGGAGGTCAGGTCAGCCTTGACTGCATTGTACTGTTCCAGAACGGAAGCGGGTACCTGTGCATCGAAGAATTCGTTCTCGGCAACGATGACGCCGCCGTCGGCATAGGATACATAAGAGTGCTGTCCCCAGGCAGCTTCATCCTTGCTGATGGCTTCAACGATGGGAGCGACCATGCCCTTGTAATCCTTGATCACAGAGGTGACTATATGGTTGGCTTCCTCTGCGTTGGTGCCTGCGATCTTGGCAGCTTCGTCAGCATCGCAGCAGATAGCATAGAAGTCCTTCTCGGTGGCCAGGTCGGCGACGGCCAGGTCGGAGTTGGATACGGCAAAGATGATGTCTGCGCCGGACTGATACTGAGTCTGGGCGATCTCCATGGTCTTGGCGGAATCGTTGTGATCGCCGACGATGGAGTACAGGATCTGGGTGGAATCGCTGACATAGCGGACGCCGTCCACGAAACCGAAGAGGAAGTCTCTGATGGCGATGGAGTCGATAGCGCCTACAAAGCCAACTACGTCTTCTGCATTGGCTCTTTCAGCCTCTTCGCTGGTGGTCATCAGGGCGGACAATGCGCCGGCCAGGAAAGCACCTTCATTGGACAGGGCCTGGATGGAGATGCAGTTGTCCAGCGGAGTCTGCTCGAAGTCGATCTTGGCATCGAACAGCATGAACTTCTGATCGGGATACTTGGCAGCTACGTTGGTCATAGGCTCGATCATGGTGGAGAAGCCGGTGACGATCAGATCGTACTCGCCGCTTTCCGCAGCCTGCTCGATCATGGATTCGTAGATGGAGGTATCCATCTTGCACTCTACAGTGTTCACGGTGCCGTTGTTGGCTTCTGCGTAAGCGTCCAGAGCTGCCTTGACATCGTCTACGTTGTTGCCGCCGCCGAGGCTGCCGGTCACGACGAACATGATGTTCATGCCCGTAGTCTCTTCCAAAACGGGTTCTTCCTTCTTTTCTCCGCAGGCTGCCAGAGAGAACAGCATGGCTAAGCAGAGAAGGACAGATAATAGTTTCTTCATTTTGAATCTCCTTTTTCATGAAAGAAATAAGTTGTAATGATTTTAGCACAATATCCCAAAGTGAGAAGGGGTTATTTTGATATATTATAGACAAAAATGAAATATATGCATTGGGAACATTAAATGCAGTGTAAATTTCTGGGATTATTCAAATTTGATACATAATACAAAAATTTAATACAGGATGGCCTCCGGCTGCTCCGGGGAAAACGAAAAGTACCCCTTGCGGAGTACTTTTTGTATGTGTTCTCAGAACCGGTTATTCAGATTTTTCTCCCTCCATGTCCAGTACCTTTCTGAACTGGGTCTCGTAGAGGTCTTTGTAGATGCCGCCTTTTTCCAGCAGCTCCTCGTGGGTGCCTTTCTCGGCAATGGTGCCGCCGGCAACCACCATGATCTCATCGGCCTTCAGGATGGTGGACAGCCTGTGGGCGATGACGATGCTGGTGCGTCCTTGCATCATGGCCTCCAGAGCGTCCTGTATGGAATTCTCGGAGATGGAATCCAGGGCGGATGTAGCTTCGTCCAGTATAAGTATCTTCGGATCTTTCAGTATCACTCTTGCTATAGATATCCTCTGCTTCTCGCCGCCGGAAAGCTTCAGTCCCCTGTTGCCCACCTGGGTATCGTAGCCGTCGGGCTGGGACATTATGAAGTTGTGGATGTTTGCGATCTTGCAGGCGTTCATCATCTCTTCTTCTGTGGCGTTATCCTTGGCATAGAGCAGGTTTTCCCTGATCGTGCCGTTGAACAGATAGGTATCCTGGGTGACCACGCCTATACAGTCTCTCAGATAGAAGAGATCTATATCGCGCACATCGATACCGGCAATTGTGACCCTGCCGGCGTTGGCATCGTAGAGTCTGGGCAGCAGATTCACGACAGTGGATTTGCCTGAGCCGCTGGGGCCGACAATGGCAAACATTTTGCCTCCGGGCAGCTCAAAATCGATGTCGGTGAGCAGGGGCTTTTCCGCATCGTAAGAGAATGCCACATGCTCATAGCGCACATCCGCCAGCTCCATGTCGGGTCTGGCGCCGTTTTCCGGAGAAACAATGGTGGCCTCTTTGTCGAAATAATCAAATATCCTGGTAAACAGGGCCATGGATCTTGTAAAGTCCACAGAAAGGTTAAGCAGCGATTCCACAGGTCTGTAAAGCCTGTTAATCAGGGCTACGGTGGCAGTGATGGAGCCTACTGTAAGACTGGGGTCGATATTATTGATGATAAGATATCCGCCGGCAAAATAGATGAGCAGGGGACCGATCTGGGTGAACATTCCCATGACCACCCTGAAAACGCTGCCGCTGCGCTGCTCCTTCATCTTGAGCCGGACAGTCTCTTCGTTGAGCTTTACAAAGCGGTCGTATTCCTGCTCCTCCCTTGTAAATATCTTGACCAGCATGGATCCGCTGACGCTGAGGGTCTCGTTGATAAGCTGGTTCATTTCATCTGTTTTAGCCTGACTCTCGGTGAGCAGCTTCCAGCGGGTCTTGCCCACGGATTTGGTGGGCAGCACCAGCAGCGGGATCACCACTATGCCTACCAGAGCCAGCTGCCAGCTCATGGACATCAGAGCCACTATTGTGGTTCCGACGGTTGCGATATTGCTGACTATGCTGCTGAGCGTTCCGGAGATCACCGTGCTGACTCCGCTGATGTCGGAGCTCATGCGGGTTATGATATCGCCTTGCTTTTCCGTGGTGAAAAAGGAATGAGGCATGTGCTGCAGATGGTCGTACATCTGGTTCTTCATATCGAAGATTATGCGTTGGGATATCCAGGCATTGATGTAGTTTTCGGTGATCCCTATGATCTGGGATGCCGCCAGCGTCAGGAACGCCAGTATCAGCAGGTGCACCAGCAGATCCATATCCCTGCCTATAAGTGCCTCGTCTACTATCCTGCCGGTGATCATAGAGGGCATCAGGCCCACGCTGGCGGACAGCAGTATTGCCAGAAATACCAGCAGAAACTGGGGCCAGTAGGGCAGCAGATAGCTGAGTATTCGTTTGATAAGTGCCTTTGTTACCTTGGGCTGATTTTGTTTTTCTTCGTCGGTCAGAAAGCCTCTCGGGCCAAGACCTCCTCGTCCTCCTGCCATTAGTTTTCCTTTCGTATTAACAATGATATTTCCGATTATTATAGCATATATACTTAATGTGTGTTAATAACTTTTGAGCGATAAAGAAAATATGTTTTGAAGCTTCGGTTTATGGTATACTGAAAACGTAAACATCTCTGAGTCATCAGGAGGAAACTGAAATGAAAAAGATCATCATGTATTCCAGCGAGCATTGACCCAGCTGTCCTGCAGTCAAGGCAAGACTTGAGCAGGAAGGTATCCGGTTCGGATACGTCGACATCACCAGCGGCATGGGTCCCTTAAAGAGGTTTCTTGCCATCAGGGACAGCAGAGAAGAATTTGCTCCTATCAAGGAAGAAGGTCGTGTCGGTATACCCTGCGTGACCGCAGACGACGAGATTTTCTTCACCCTGCCGGAAGATATTACAGATTGGAAATAAGATACTATGAAAGTTTTATTGGTAAACGGAAGCCCCCACGAGAAAGGTGTCACCGCCACCGCTCTGAACGAGATGATCAAGATATTCGAAGCTGAGGGCATAGAAACAGAGCTTTTTCAGATCGGAAACATGACCCTGAAGGGCTGTGTGGCCTGCAGATACTGCTCTGCCGCAGGCAAATGTGTAACAGACGATGTGGTAAACGAGTTCGCTGCAAAGCTGGAGCAGGCAGACGGCATGGTTGTGGGGACTCCCACTTATTACGCTTCTCCCAACGGAACCGTGCTTTCTTTTATGGACAGGCTATTTTACAGCACTCATTTTGATATGACCATGAAGGTGGGTGCAGCCATAGCCGCCGCCCGCAGAGGCGGACAGGAAACCACTGTAGACGTGATCAACAAGTACTATTCCATCAGCGGCATGCCCATTGCCTCGGGACAGTACTGGAACGGTATCCATGGCAACGGAAAGGGAGAGGATGCCCTTAAGGACGAAGAGGGCATGCAGATGATGCGCACCCTTGCAAGGAATATGGCGTTCATGATCAAGAGCATACAGCTGGGCAAGGAAGCTTTCGGTCTTCCCGAAAAGGAAAAGCATGTGGGCACCAACTTTATCCGGTAAACAGGATATGAATAAGGGCAGGCTCCGGCCTTCCGTTTTTTATAATCAAATCGAATTACAGCGGTTTATATATCGATAATTTGGGATAGCCTCCGGGGCCGGGGGCATATAAACTGAAAAAGCACGGGGCATAATGACTTGTGCAGCAGTTTTCATCAGAGAGGGAACATGAAAAGAGGCATAGGAATAGACATCGGATCTTCCTCCATGAAATTCGTCGTGGCGGAAGACGGAAAGATGATATACAAGGGCATTTATCCTACGGGATGGAGCAGCTTGGATGCAGCCAGAAGGGCAGAGGAAGAGCTGCTGGCCAACGGCTTCGATCCGGCTGTGATACCCTGTGTGGCTACAGGCTACGGACGGGTGCAGGTCCCCTATGCCGACAAGCGCATCACCGAGATCAGCTGTCATGCCAGGGGTGCCTGTATGCTCTTCGGCTTTACCGACGGCACGGTGATCGACATCGGCGGTCAGGATACCAAGGTGATCAGCGTCAAGGGCGGCGCGGTGAACAATTTCGTCATGAATGACAAGTGTTCTGCCGGCACCGGACGGTTCATCGAGGTCATGGCCAATGCCATGGGCATGGACCCTGCGGGACTCTGTTCCTTGGCGGCGGACGGCAGCGGCATTGTCATCAGCTCCATGTGCACCGTCTTTGCCGAATCCGAGGTGGTAAGCCTGATCGGACAGGGCAGAGACCGAAAAGACATAGCCTACGGCATCGTGGATTCCATAATCACCAAGGTGGTGACCCAGTGCGGCAGTCTGGGAGGCTCTTCGGCCTACTATCTGACCGGAGGTCTGAGCAGGTGTCCTTATATCGCGGAACATCTGGGAACCAGGCTGGGAAGCCCGGTGACGACCATGCCCGATGCCCACTTTGCGGGAGCTGCAGGGGCTGCGTTTTTTGCGTGTGATCTTGAAAAATAAAGTAGATATATTACGGAGGACTCAATATGAGCAATGAATTTCCTTCCAGCTTTGAAGAATTTTCCGAAGCCAGAAAGAACGGCTTCATAAATGCCAAAAAGGTCAAGGATGAGGGCGGCCTGATCGCCGGCACCTTCTGCACCTTTACCCCGGCAGAGATCTTCGATGCCGCCGGTATCAAGACCGTGAGCCTGTGCGGCACCAGCGACGAGACCATAGCAGCAGCCGAGACCCAGCTGCCCAAGAACCTTTGCCCGCTGATCAAATCCAGCTACGGCTTCGCCCTGACGGACAAGTGCCCGTATACTTACTTTTCTGACATCATCGTTGGCGAGACCACCTGCGACGGCAAGAAGAAGATGTACGAGCTCCTGGGCAAGAAAAAGAATGTGTATGTGATGCAGCTGCCCCAGGCTACCGACAGGGAATGGGCTCTGCCCATGTGGGTCAAGGAGCTGGAAAGGCTCAGAGACTCCCTGCAGGAACAGTTCGGCATGAAGATCACCGACGAGAAGCTGCGTGAGGCCTGTGCCCTGGAGAACCGTTTCAGAAGGGCAAGGCTGGGCCTGATGGAGCTGCAGAAGCTCACGCCTCCTCCTGCATTCGGAAAGAATATGTACAAAGTCCTGGACGGCGCATCCTTCAACTTTGACAAGGAAGCCGCCATTCAGTCCATCGAACAGATGACAGAACAGATCCGCAGCGCCTACGAGGCCGGCGAGCGCCCTGTCAGTGCCGATGCAAAGAGGATACTGGTCACAGGATGCCCCATCACCGGAGTATTGGAAAAGACCATAGGCACCATCGAAGACAACGGAGGCGTAGTCGTCTGCCTGGAAAACTGCGGAGGCATCAAGCCTGTTCGCAGAATGGTGGACGAAAAAGCCGAGGATATCATGACCGCCATTGCCGAGAGGTATCTGCAGATCGGCTGCGCCGTCATGACCCCCAACACCAGGAGACTGGAGATGCTGCCCGAGCTGTTCGAGGAGTTCCGGATCGACGGCGTGGTGGAGGTGATCCTGCAGTCCTGCCATCCCTACAGCGTGGAGCGTTACTCCGTCCGCAGCGTGGCAGAGGAATGCGGTATCCCCTATATGTCTGTCGAGACCGATTTCTCCCAGTCCGATGCGGGCCAGCTGAGCACCAGACTCTCCGCATTCATCGAGATGCTGTAATTTAATTCGTGTATTTCTTCATTTTTTCTTATATAAACATAGCTGAGCCGAAAGACCCGAAGCCTTGTGCTTCAGGTCTTTTGCGTTTTGCATCAAAAAACCACGCGGCAGGCGCGTGGCTGAATACTGTGGAAATGCTTAGAGAAATCCGGACAGATGCTTTTTGATGGCGTCGAAGCTTGCATCGCTCAGATCGTGTTCGATCTTGCAGGCATCGCGTATGGCTGTATCCTCGTCCACTCCGAGGCTTTCCAGCAGGGAAGATATCAGCACATGGCGATCGTAGATCTTTTCGGCGATCTCCAGTCCGGAGGGGGTCAGGGTAATGTGGCCGTCATCGGAGACATTGATATACCGGTCTTCCTTGAGTTTTGATACGGCTCTGCTGACGCTGGGTTTGCTGAATTCCATGTAATCGGCTATATCCGTGGATCTGACCACGGGGCCTTTTTGCGAAAGTATATATATGGTTTCGAGATACATTTCTCCGGATTCGAACAAAGACATTTGCGGCCTCCTACATAAGCATTAAGACTTATTATAATGCTGAATGGTAAAGATTTCAAGCCCCGGGACAAAGCGGGCGGTGTCAAGTTGTTGTGGAGTATTTCCAAGATTCCCCATATTGAGTTTTCATTATCAGCAGATAAGTCTGTTCCAGTTACCTTCTCTTGAGAGCCGGAATGATGTTCCCGCAGTCAGATTCGATGCTTCACCGCTGA
>JAZRXE010000054.1:0-14703 GCA_045600065.1 Anaerovoracaceae bacterium | reverse complement strand
CTTTGGATGTCACTTTGAACGGAACTGAAATGTCGGTACTTGCCATTTTAAAGCAGAATCCGGATTCATCGCGTGACGAGATAGCGGAGAAGATATCAAAGACAGTGAGAACCGTTCAGAGAGCGTTGGATTCTCTTCGGGGAAAAGGCTATATAGAGAGAATCGGATCAAAACAAACCCCGAATTGGAGAATACTGAAATAAATCGTACAGCTTTATCGGCTTGGTTGAATCAGCCGCAGGAGGTGATAGTATGCCGGCTGGCAGATCTTTTAAAGAGTATGTAAAAGGAAAATGTTATAATTGATGTTGCTATAGCCATTATATTTTCAATTATTGAATTGTTTCGAAAGTGATGAATACACATATGGAAAAGATTACAATTTCTTTCTTATATAGATGAATGCTTTATATTGTTGCTTTCAGAACCATTTATTGTACACTTTTTGTAGCGGAGAACGTTAAAATGCAGTGCAAAGATTTGATGGCTTTGATTCAATCAAAAGACTTTGAAATAATCAAAGCAGAAAGAGAAAAAGAACTATATAGAATCATTGCTATGTACAAAAAGGGGCTTGTTACCGAGACCGAAGCAAAAGATGATTTCATGTGCGCTGTCTTGTTCGGCGATCGTAATGGCCGTGAAATCACACAACTGAGAAAGGCTCTTGGGTTATCAAAACTTTCATATGAAGATTCCATTCAGTTTGTTGCGGATTATAGACACTGGACAAATAATGAAGAAATCAACGGGGGATGGTTTGATAATTTGTGCTTTAACTGGAATTCAATGGATATGGTCTCATCAGATGATGGGGCTGAATTTAGATTATCAGGTTTAGAAGTGCTTCAATTGGTAGATGCAATCTTGATCCCGATATGCGCATATGAACCTATCCCTCCGGAAATTCCGGAACCTGTCATGGATAGTATTCATGTGTATGCAAATAAAAGCATTTATGGTATTCCCTTTAACTGTGTAGATGATGGTGGCTTATTATCTGACAGCAATCCGGTGGGGAAATCATTTGATTTAACGCGGAATGATGGAGTAAAGATGCATATTATGATAACAGAATTCCGCCCTGAAGGGACTCCGTATAAGCACCGCAATTTTGTGTTTTCTGAAACATCAGATCATTACCTTGGCATTGGAACTATAGATGATTATTATTTTAAAAACACCATACCGCCAAGGGAAAACTTATCATTTGAGCTATCGAAAGCTAATACGATAAATTATATTGTTGTTACAGCTTTTCATGAGGGAGAAGGAGCTACCTATTCTATAGATTTTCCGAGATGGAAGGAGTATCTCGATTATTGCAGGGAACGTAAGACGACTTTAGATCAAGAAATCAATCAATTATCGCAACAGATGATTCTGTCTGCTGATTTATAAATAAGCCATGGAGGTTTTGTTAGAAATGGAAAGATTATGCCCGGATAAAAAATATATATTCAATGATAAGATAGAAAACTGGGAGCCAATTCGCGAGAAGGCTTTACGTGAGGCAAAAGGTATTCTTCATTTAGTGGATGAGCAGAGCGGCGAATTGGCAGAAGCTGAAATCCTGTTTTTATATTCTACATTAACATATACTGGGTACAACTGCAGAGGGATAATAAAAATAGGGAGTGATATAGGGTCTGCATTTGTGGATACATCGTTTGATTGCGGTCAGGTTTCCTTTTTAAAGAATGACGGATTATTTGATCCGGAATTGTTTAAACAAAAAATAATAGAAATCATTACAGACCTGGACGATGACTGTCGATATTCCGAGGCAATCCATGTCCAGCATGATTATTATTATGATCATACAGAACTTATGAAGACGCTGATTAAACAGTACCATGCGGAACAAAGGCGAAACAGCAATCCGGATATTCCGTATACGGAGCATCTTTATGGGGTTGCATCTGTCTTATATACTATTGCAAATCAATATAATGAAATTCCAAAGCATACACTCCAATTAATGATTTGGGCAGCCTTGGGGCATGATCTTCTGGAAGATACGACCATTCAGGAAGAAGTAATATCGAGTGTTGCCGGATATGACACATTGCGGGTGATTAAGGAATTAACGAATCCAAATGATGACGCACATACAGATGAGTATATGAAGAAGATTGCTTCGGCCAGTGAGGAAGCCCGTATAATAAAGTATGCTGATCTGATTGAAAACACATCCAGCTTTTGCTATGCGCTTCATGATCCTAATATTGCTGATCCGGTTCAAAGAGCAAAAGAGTTTTATCTTCCGATTTTGATGAGAACTACGGAGGTTCTTGAGAAGACCTTATTCGATTTGTATCCTAAAACAGCGGAAGCAATGCGAATGACATTGAAGGTTTATACAGACTTACTGATAAACAGGATAGACTTACTGAACAGGAACGAGGTTCTCAGCCATGAATAATTTTGAAAATACGAATAAAAAAATAATTGAATTTTCCGGACTAAGTTATAACAAAGATAGTTTCGATTCCTTTGAAAGAATTAAAGCCGAAAATGCTCGATATTTGGAAGAATTAAAAATTAAAGCGAAGCAAATTGGTAAAGAACCTTTTGATGCTGCAAAACTTATGAAACTTTATTACCCAAATGACACATCAGACAATGAAATCGACATTTTGAAACGCGTAAAAGCTTTAGAAATGGATTACTATATAAGTAACGTTATGTCTCTCACCGAATTTGCAGATGAACGTGAGCGACATGATGAAATAAAGGACTATACTTGACACATTCTTTTTCCGAACACAATAATATCCAGCTCTTCACAGTTCCAGATGCTGATCATAGGTTTTCGGATCCGGAATCAAAGCAGACAGCCTTTGAACATAAATGCGACTTATTATTGAAAGATTGATTTTGCCGATTTGCACATTTAAGTATGCAATGTTCCCTTGTACCTCGGAGACACCAATCAATTGTAATGGTACGGTGTCTACTGGTCACTTGGGAACTCACGGCATATAGAGACTACAGTGTTGCTGCAAAGAGAAAACTCGTAGAAATCCTTAAATTCAGGCACTTTGCGCCTCGTGTATTTCAGAGGGACATGCGTACAGACAAGCTAAGGGTGCCTGCAGACATCTGTAATACTTGATTTAATGAAAAAGATGATGTGCGCTGCCCTTGCGCTTTTGATGCTTGCATGGAAAGGAATTGTTTATGGATATTTCGAAGATAGAATTGAGGCTTGCCCGCAGGGATGAGGCCGATACAGTCAACGCGCTTTACAGGATGGTCGTGGGAAGGGGATACTGCAGCTGGGATAATGAATACCCGGGGCCGGTGCAGATAGCAGATGATCTTGATCATGATGATCTTTTTGTATTGGAATACAGAGGGAAAATAATAGGAGCGATATCCATTTCTCCCCAGATCGATATGAGCGGGCAGAATTGCTGGAGCTCAGACGAGTGCGTGGGAGAGTTTGCCAGGGTCGTCATCCATCCGGAATACCAGGGGCTGCACCTTGCAAAGCTGATGGTGTCTAAGCTGCTTTCCGTTATGAGGGAGCGCGGCTATGAAAATGTCCATATTTCTGTGGAAAAGCATAATATCCCGGCGCAGAGGACCTATAAAAGCCTGGGCTTTGTCAACGCAGGCGAGGCTTCGATGTGGGGCAGGGATTTCTACTTATACGAGCTGAAGCTTGACGTTCCGGATACGGAGGACAGTCTGCAATAGTATTCCGCGCTTTTTTATACAGAAGCTTATAATAATGCCTCAGATATTCTTTTCGCATCCCCATAGGGATATCTCATCGGTTTTTGCGGATTTACGGATAGTACTATTGTCCGCAAAAGTCTGAAGGGATGACTGCAAGCTTTTCGCCCAGGTGAAGGGGGATCTCCGTTTTTGCCCGGAGGGCAGGGACGAATTTTTCTTCGAATTCAAGGACTGAGCTTACAGCTTCGGAAAGAAGTATTATTATTGTCGATCCGGCAAGCTCAAAATTGCCCATTTCTTCTCCGCGGAAAAGCAATGAGCCGTCTTCGGGAAGGCTTACTCCGCCTACCATCATGGCACCGATCTCGATCTGGGCTGCAGTACCGAAATGGGCAGTATCAAGCAGAGTCCACCATCTTCTGTTCAGCCTGTATACCGGCAGCTTTTCGCAGGCTATGGGCTGGACGCTGTGAAGCAGACCGGGTATGAAGTGGGTATTGCGCATCTTTCCGTCGTCAAAGGCACAGAAATGATGATAATCCGATGCCCTGAGTCGGAATACCAGGCACAGTCCGCCGCAAAAGCCTGATGCTGCGGCTTCATCCGGTAGAATATCCTGCAGACGGTAATGTGAACCTTTAATGGGAACGCTCATGTCCTCCGAAACGGGATAAACCGAGAAAAGGCCGTCGCAGGGACTGATAAGTGCCCGGGGATCATCGTCATAATACAGATCGTCCTTTTTTCTCGCGAAAAAATCGGAAAAGGATACATAATCCATATTCCCGTAAACACTCATATCAATGGCATTGTTTCTGATATAAGGCTTTATCATGGGCCTGGAAAGGCCGGATCTTAGAAATGCGCTGGCAAGCCGGAACATGCCTGTCTTCTGCATTATTACTACCGATAGTCTGCCCGGAGCCCTCTTGTACAGTGATTCTATTCTCATAAATACTTTAAGCGGGGGCTTTATCTTCCGGAAACCTTAAACAGCAGCAGCATTACCGCGAATCCGCAGAGCATCATGCATATCTTACCGCTGCGGCCGGGTTTTTTGAGAGGAAAGGGAATTAAAAACAGCATTCCCATAACAAGCAGAGTAATTGTCAGATAAATGTGGCTCAGCTTGCGGTAAAGCCTGCCCAGCCCGTATACAAGGGGCAGAAACAGGGATGAAAGCGTCACGGGAAGCCCTTGATACAGCTTTCTGGCGTCTGTGCTCTGCTGCTGACGCTGCTGCTCGTCTACATTGAAATAGGCCAGCCTTATCAGCGCGCACAGCATGTAAAGGGCGCATACGGCAAGGACCAGAGGCTTTTGGTCACTGAGAGAGCAGACAATCACAGCCGGAAGAACGCCGAAGCAAATAAGGTCGCTCAGGGAATCTATCTGTATGCCGAAGCATTTTTCAGATTCGCTGCGGTTTTTGTCAGTTGAGGCTACTGCGCCGTCAAACATATCGCAGAATCCGGCAAACATCAGGCAGAGTATGGCGTTGAAGCTTCTGCCGCTCATTGCGAATACTATGCCGGCAAAGCCGGAAAGCGCTCCTATATATGTCAGAATTACTGTATAATTATAATATCCCAGTAGTTTAAGTCCTTGTTTCACGGTGTTGACTCCTTTCCTTCAAAACAGATCGGATATAAGGCTTCTCTGTGATGATCTGATATTCGGGTCTTGCCATATATAGTATAACAGAAATTCCGCTATGATTGTACTTTATTGATTGAATCCTTAAAGTTCAAAATGAGAAAAATCATCGGAGAGCTCAAACCGCCCCGCAGATAGTAATAAGCGATCGGGGTCATATACTTTCATCTCTGTATACTCTATAATACTATTAAAGCCGCATTTAGTAAATCATTGAAAAATCATCGTTTTTCCTTATGGAACATGTGACACACGGGTTTCCGCCGCTTTACGACCAAAACAGCAGAGTGCTTATACTCGGATCCATGCCTTCTCCCAGATCCAGGGAGCAGGGCTTTTATTACGGACATCCTCAAAACCGCTTCTGGAGGCTGATGGCTGCAGTGCTGGGTGAGGAGATCCCCCGAAGCATAGAAGAAAAGAAAGCGCTTATGCTCAGCCATGGGATCGCCCTCTGGGATGCCCTGGAGGAATGTGACATAGACGGAGCGTCGGACAGCTCGATCAAAAATCCCGTGGCAGCGGATATACCTGCCCTGCTGCGGAACAGCCGTGTCTTCCGAATTTTTACCACCGGAGCTGCAGCTTACAGGTATTATATGAAATACAATTATCCGCTGACAGGCATCAAGGCGGTCAGGCTTCCTTCCACATCGCCTGCCAACTGCGCGGCGTCTTTTGAAGAGCTGTACGAGGCATATAAGGCTGTGGATCTTGCTCTTAGGCCCGAATATTCTTCTCCTCTGGGCAGAATATATCTGAGTGCCGACGAGCTCGGGCTTACCGGCTTATGGCTCAGAAGGCCGGAAGACCTGCCATCCTGTTACCCGGGCCCTGCGGCCGCCCGATTCGGCGATATGGCCAAGCTTTGGCTTGATGAATATTTCGAAGGCCATGTTCCCGACTGGTATCCGCCTCTGAATCTTAAAGGCACGGATTTTCAGAAGGAGGTCTGGGCAGAGCTTCTGACCATTCCCTATGGCGGGACTGTCACTTACGGAGAGCTTGCGGCAAGGCTTGCAGAGCGAAGGGGAATAAAGCGAATGTCTGCCCAGGCTGTGGGCGGTGCCGTGGGCAGGAACCCGGTTTCCATAATAGTGCCTTGCCACAGAGTGATGGGGGCAGGAGGAGATCTTACAGGCTACGGCGGAGGAATAGAGAACAAAGCAGCCCTGCTGAGACTGGAGGGAGCCTTTACAGAGGATATGCATATACCGAAAGGAAAGAAAAATGACAGAAAATGAAAGAGGTGAAAGTCTTTATAAATAGTAACGGAAGCTGATTTTCAAGGCCGAAGCCGCAGCTTCGAACAGACCATGGAAATCCCGGAGAACCCACTGCTTTCAGACGGCTGGCAAAAAGGCTGCTGTTACTGTATAATATTTGTGCAAAATAAATTGAAGGGACTGAAAAATGGCAGATATCAACGCATATTTCAAAAGCGTGGTCCATATGGACAGAGCTCCCGTGGTTCTTTGCGATACAGAAGGAACCATACTTTATATGAATCCCGCAGCGGTTAAGCGCTATGCATCCTATGGCGGAGAAGCCCTTGTGGGGCGCAATATATCTCTGTGTCACAACGAGCATGCCAACCTTATGCTGCAGAGGGTGCTGGACTGGTTCCTGCTCAGCCCGGACAACAATCTGGTCTACACCATGGTAAACGAGAAGGAAAACAAGGATGTTTACATGGCAGCTCTCAGGGATGATCAGGGCAAGCTCATAGGTTACTACGAGAAGCACGAATACAGAGATCACGAGACCATGGCGATGTATGAGGGCGTTACGCTGGGATAGATCTTACAGGCGATCGGCAAGTTTAATATCTTTTCCGAAGAAAACTTTAAGAATTTATCACTTTATCGCATTAAAGTGTTGACACGGTGAATCGGCAGCGTTATAATCCATACTGTCAAAACAAAGACTCATTCAACACATAACGATAAGTATTCAGAAAGGATAAGAACATGAAAAAAATACTCAGTTTGATTCTGGTGTTCGCCATGTTGTTCACACTGGCTGCATGCGGAGAAAAGAAAGAAGAAGAAGCACCCAAGGACAGACTTGCACGCATTCAGGAAAAGGGCGTCATCGAGATCTGCACCGAGCCGTACTTTGCACCGGCCGAATTCCTCGATCCCAGCAAGGACGGCGATGAAGCCTATCTGGGCTACGATATCGAGGTCATGAAGTATATAGCTGAAAGAATGGGCGTTGAGCTCAAGATCGTTCCCCTGGAGTTCTCTGCCGTTCTGGCAGGCATAACCGACGGCAAGTACGATCTGGCAATCTCCGCCATAGCCTTCACTCCCGCAAGAGAGGAAGCCATGAGAATGTCCAAGGGCTACAGCTTCAGCACCGACAACGGCGGATACGGCTTCGTCTGCAGAGCCGAAGATGCGGGCAAGTATGACAGCATCGAATCCCTGGCTGATGCCGTGGTCATAACCCAGAGCGCTTCCCTGCAGGAGGGTCTCTACAATCAGTTCTGCGGCAATGCCAAAGAATTCAAACTCACGTCCTCCATGGCAGACTCCTATCTGGCCGTAGCCGAGGGCAAGGCGGATGTCTGTGTCTGCCCCTGCGACGGCGCGCAGCTGTACTCCGAAGCCAACGATAACATCCTCTATGTATCTCCGTTCCGCTTCGATGTGGATCCCGAATGGCAGTCCGGCCGTATCTGCGCCTGCCTGGACGATGATACCGAATCTCTGATCGAATTCGTCAATGTCTGCGTAGACGAGCTGCTTGCCGAGGATAAAATCAATGAGTGGCAGGCTTACTACAAGGGCGTAGCCAAGGAACTGGGTATCGAATAAGGAAAACATATCTGAACTGATCAAATATCGAAAATGGATAAAATAATCAAAATTTGGTCAAAATACAACTACGTTTACATAAATGGTCTGGTCGGGACGCTGAAGCTCTCGGCCTTGACCATTGTGGGAGCCGTAGTTCTGGGCGTCGTGATCGCCCTGATGAGGACCAGTAAATTCAAACCTTTCAACTGGATATCGACTCTGTATATAGAGATACTCAGAGGTACCCCGTCTCTGCTGCAGATCTACTTTTTCTGGATAGGTCTGCCGAAGTTCTTCCCGGCCCTGGAGCTCACCGACTACCAGAGCGTTCTGGTTGCCCTGATCGTCAACAGCTCTGCTTTCGTTTCCGAGATATTCCGCGCAGGCATTGCCGCAGTGGACAAGGGACAGTGGGAAGCAGCCAGGAGCATTGGCCTTACCGAGGCGCATGTTATGAGTAAGATCATAATGCCTCAGGCTATCAAGAACATACTTCCGGCTCTGGGCAACGAGTTCATATCGACGGTAAAGGGAACATCCCTGGCGTCAATACTGTTTATTCAGGAGCTGACCACCAGCTACAAGACCGTGCAGTCTGCCACCTTCCTGGCACTGCAGTCTGTCACCATCGCGGGTATCATCTATCTGGTATTATGCACCATACTGTCTAAACTTGTAGGAATCATGGAAAGGAAGCTGCACGCAGATGACTGATGAAATTATAAGGACCGAAAATCTGTGCAAGAGCTTCGGAGACCTGCAGGTACTCAAGGGCATAAGCACATCCATAAAAAGAGGCGAGGTGGTATCCGTAATAGGCCCCTCAGGCGGCGGCAAGTCCACCTTCCTGCGCTGTCTGAACCTTCTTGAGACCCCTACCAGCGGCACGGTCTATTTCGAAGGGCAGGACATTACCTCCAAAGACATAAATATCAGCGAATACCGCCGCAAGATCGGAATGGTATTCCAGAGCTTCAATGTTTTTCCGCACATGACGGTGATGGAGAACATCACCCTGGCACCCATCCTGGAAAAGGGCATTCCCAAGGCAGAGGCAGAGGCTCAGGCCATGGCCCTGCTTAAAAGAGTAGGACTGGCAGACAAAGCCAACGTTAAGCCCAAGAAGCTTTCCGGCGGCCAGCAGCAGAGACTGTCCATAGTCAGGGCCCTGGCAATGAATCCGGACGTGATGCTTTTCGACGAGCCCACCTCCGCCCTGGACCCCGAAATGGTCAAGGAGGTTCTGAATGTAATCAAGGACCTGGCCAAGATGGGCATGACCATAGTCATCGTCACCCATGAAATGGCCTTTGCAAGGGAAATATCCGACAGAGTACTGTTTATATGCGACGGTATAATCAAGGAGCAGGGGACGCCCGAAACCATATTCACGGCGCCCTCGGATCCGGCTACCATTCGTTTCTTAAGTATGGTTCTGTAATCGTAGTTTCAATAAGGAGTTAAAAAATGTCACAAGTTGAAGATGTAAAGAAATATGTTGCCGAGGTCGGAGATCTGTCCGTCAAGCTGGCACACGACATCTGGGGTTATGCAGAGCTCTCCTATACGGAGGAAAAATCCTCAGCCGAGCTTATCGAGGCTCTGAAGGCCGAAGGCTTCACCATCGAGACCGGTCTGGCCGAGATCCCCACCGCATTTTCCGCCAAGTATTCCGTCGGCACCGGAAAGCCCGTCATGGGACTGCTGGCAGAATACGATGCTCTGGACGCCCTGAGCCAGAAGAGCGGCTGCACTCACAAGGAACCTCTTGTGCCCGGTGCTCCCGGACACGGCTGCGGTCATAACCTGCTGGGCGCCGGATGCTTTGCCACCGCTGTGGCTCTGAAGCGCTATATGGTGGACAACAAGCTGGACGGCACCGTGGTCTTCTTCGGATGCCCCGCAGAAGAGGGAGCAGGCTCCAAGCAGTTCATGGCACGTGCAGGCTGCTTCGACGATGTGGATTTCTGCTATACCTGGCATCCTGCCAGCCAGAATACCGTTCCCTCCACCGGCAACTCCGCCATCATGGGCGCTAACTTCATTTTCGACGGCATCGCTTCTCACGCCGGCGGCGCACCCCATCTGGGCAGATCCGCTCTGGACGGCGTGGAGCTGATGAACATAGGCGTTAACTACCTGAGAGAGCACATCATCGATCAGGCCAGAGTCCACTATGCATATTCCAATGCCGGCGGCACCGCCCCCAACGTGGTACAGGATCACGCCGTGATCAAATACGAGGTCAGAGCACCCAAGGTCTATCAGATGAAGGAGCTGTTCGCAAGAGTGGCCAATATCGCCGCCGGTGCGGCCCAGATGACCGAGACCAAGATGCACTATGACATCACCATGGCCTTCTCCGACTTCATCAACAACAAGACCCTGGGCCCTGTGATGGCACAGGCACTGGAGGATCTGGGAACTCCGGAATGGACAGAGGAAGAGTATGCCTTTGCCAAGGAGATGCTCTACACTCTGGACAGAGGCACGCTGAACAACCAGAAGGAAGCCATGAAGGTAGACTTCGAAGGACAGGACATCGATGCCCTGATGAACAGACCTCTGGATACCACCATCCATCCCTATGATCCCAAGTGCACCATCTACCGTTCCGGTTCCACCGACGTAGGCGATGTTGCCTACGCATGCCCCACCGCCATGCTGAGCGTGGCCACCTCCGGCATCGGAACCGTGGGTCACAGCTGGCAGTATACCGCATTCTCCGATTCCTCCATCGGATTCAAGGGCATGCTGAAGGCTGCCGAGGTAATGATGCTGTCCTGCCTGCGGACCATGAACGATCCCGAGCTCATCGAAAAGGCCAAGAAGGAAGTTCTGGAGATGAACGGCGGCAAGTACACCTGCCCGCTGCCCGAGACCGTCAAGCCTCCCATCGGTACTTATTAAACAAATCCTAAGCATACGAGGCAGAGCCCGGAAGATGATTCTTCATTTTCCGGGCTCTGTTGTTTATTTTGCAAATAGGTGCTATTATCTCTGTAGTTTGTATACCGAAGGGATCTGCTTACAAGGCGGATAAACAGATCTGTCCGGTTTACCTGATCAAGGAGGAAAAATGAAAAAAATCGCTTTATTACTGACCGTTATGGCAATGGTATTCTGCCTTGCTGCATGCGGTGAGCAGGCTGCTCAGGTTCCCGAAGCCTCAGAAGCTCCGTCTGTTACGGTAGTTGAAACCACGACTCCCTCCACTTCCAGAGAAGGCGTTGCCATTCCTACTTACGTGACTCTGCCCGCAGAGTTCAGCGCCGAGCAGGAATATCCCCTGGCTGTATTCATCCACGGTCATCACGGAAATCACAATGAATCCGGTGGCTACGATGTTGCCACCAACGGCGTAGCAGAAAACGGCGTCATTTCCGTAACTCTGGATTTCGCAGGCTGCGGCGCATCCACCGAGGGCTGGGAAAACAACGCCATGCCCTTTATGTGCGCAGACGTCCTGGACGTGGTAAACGCTATGAAGGCTGAATACAAGATCGGCAAGGTCGGAGTTCTGGGCTATTCCATGGGCGGTAGAATTCTTTGCCAGATGCTGGTCGAGGATATGCTCACACCCGATTCCATAGTATTTGTTGCTCCTGCTGTCAGTGCTGATGTTATGATCAATGCACGCGGCGGTATCGATGCATGGAACGAATCCAAGGAATACTGCAGACAGACTGGAGAAATGTGGTCCTTCATGGGTCCCTACGGAGAACAGCTGCTGAGCCTTGCGTACTTTGAAGGCATCGAAGCCTACGGAGACGAGCTGGCTTCCGAAGCCGCAGCTAAGTATCAGGGCAACTCTCTGCTGATATGCGCAGACAATGACGGCTCCGTGCCCGTTGAAGAATCCCTGAAGACCGCTGAGCTGTTCGGCTCCACCATCATCAGGACCAACCTCTGCGGACACAGCTATTCCTTCTACGGAAGCGATCCGGCTGTAAACGACGCTCTGAATTCCGCGATCATCACCTTCTTCGCGACGGATCTTGGCGCAGCTGCCGAATAATAAAGACATGCACAGTAGGCTTAAGCATTGCAGAAGTCTTTCCGCCGGGCTGCCTTAAGCTGAAAAAGCATTGCAGTTATGAACTGTGAATACAAGTAATTGTTTTCACAGTTTTTTTATGTCAGGTTTGTATTTTTATGCCCGGATTATGGTATAATCTCTAAAAGGTATTGCGGAAACGAGGAATAACAAATGGATATGGAATATATTCTGGATAATTCCAGCTTAATTCTTTTGGCAGGCGTAGGGCTTACTTTTATCGTATGCATTATTGTTCTGATATTGCTTGCCAGAAATTCGTCAAACAAGTACAGACAGCTTTTGGAGGAAGAGCTTCAGAAGCAGCTTGCCGATGCTCAGCAGACCCTTACAACGGCTATCAACGGTGTAATTGCGGGCAGCGGCAGTCAGATACAGCAGCTTCAGGTCTCTTTATCGGAGAGTCAGCGCTATTCGGCGGCAACGCAAAGCAGCCGCATAGAGCAGCTTCAGACCAGCCTCAACAATCAGGTAGAGGGGCTGAGGAATGCGGTATCCGACAATCTTTCCGATATGGGAGAGCGCATCAGGGCACTGGAGAAGAATAACAAGGATGATTCGGAATCCATCAAATATGCTCTGGTTACAAGCTACAAGACCATCAAGGACGAGAATTCCAGGCAGCTGAACGATATTAAGGGCTCGGTGGAAAACAGACTGAACGAATCCGTCAAGAGCCAGGCTCAGGGCATGGTGCAGCTTCAAAGCAGCATCAACTCCCAGCTCGAGCAGTCCAGAAGCTCCAGCACCGATCAGCTGGGAAGCATGCTCGAATCCATTTCCAGACTTCAGGAGACCAATGCTGAAAAGCTTGAAAGCATAAGGAACACCATCGCCGGAAGCATGAAGGACATCAGGGACGAGAACTCCCGCAAGCTCGATGAGATCAAGGGAACTGTCGACGAAAAGCTTCAGACCACGCTGGAAAAGAGGATATCAGAATCCTTCAAGACTGTCAGCGATCAGCTCGAACAGGTTTATAAGGGCATAGGTGAAATGCAGACTCTGGCATCAGATGTTGGCGGACTCAAGAAGGTGCTCTCCGGTGTCAAGACCAGGGGCATTCTGGGCGAGGTCCAGCTGGGAGCCATTCTGCAGGAGATACTTGCTCCGGATCAGTATGTGACCAATGCCATAACCAGGCCCGGAGGCAGCGAAAGGGTGGAGTTTGCGGTGAAGATGCCCGGAAGCGACGGCTTCCCGGTGCTGCTGCCCATAGATTCAAAATTCCCCGGAGACAAATACGCCCAGCTTGTCGCGGCTCAGGAAAGCGGCGACAGGAATGCCGCCGATGCCGCATATAAGGCCCTCGAAACAGTTATCAAACAGGAAGCCAGGGATATTTGCGACAAGTACATCTGCGTGCCGTATACCACGGAGTTCGGAATCATGTTCCTTCCCTTCGAGGGACTTTACGCCGAGGTGGTAAACCGCGGACTGATGGGTGTGTTGCAGAGGGATTACCATGTGAATGTCACAGGTCCTTCCACCATGGCAGCCTTTTTGAACAGCCTTCAGATGGGCTTTAAGACCCTGGCAATCCAGAAGCGTTCCAGTGAGGTATGGCATGTTCTGGGCGCCGTAAAGACCGAATTCGAGACCTTCGGAGAGGTTCTGGACAAGATGGAGAAGCATCTCAAACAGACCAACGAGGATCTGGAGAGGCTGTCCGGAACAAGGACCAGAGCAATCATGAGAAAGCTCAAGGATATAGAGACTCTGGATATGTCCGAGGCGTCAAAGCTGCTGGATCTTCCTGCCGATATGTCGGATGACGATCTCTGGTAAGACAGTAAGGCAAGTAAGACAGGGGACGGTTCTGTGTCTTCGATAAAGATGGCACTCAGAATCCGCGAGGCCCGCACATACACGATAAAAATACATATCTGACTTATTGCAGAATTTCCCGTCGGACTCAGACTCTCCGACGGGTATTTTGCTTTTTGGGGACTAATCGCTTAGTGCTGCGGCTCTGCCTTCGGGGATCTTTTGCAGGCCCGGTTACGAATAATTGCTGCCGTATCGGCATTTATTCTCAGAGAAACTCAAATCCGGGCAGGGAGTTATCATTCACATACTGTTCAAGTGACCGATTTAATGCTAAAATGTGTATTTGTAAAGGTGGGTCAAATGAGCGCGATTTTGGAAGCAGCTGCATATCAGAATGATACAGATCAGCCCTCGGAGGGTCTGAGCTTTAAGGAAGAGCATTTATGCGGAGAAGATCTGTCAAGATTGGAGTTTAACGGCTGTATATTTGTATCCTGCGTGTTCGAAAACTGCGATTTATCCAAAACAAGCTTTGTGAACTGTCGCTTTGACAGCTGCGATCTGTCCAACTGCCGGGCACCGGAGGTTTATTTTAAGAGCTGCAGGCTCAGGGGCTGCAAGCTGGACGGTCTGAATGCAGGCAGGAGCATATTCAAAAACACCGACATCGGTGAATGTTCCCTTGCCTACGCGGATCTTTCCGAAAGCAGCATGAGCAGCTGCAGTCTC
>JAZRXE010000053.1:0-15463 GCA_045600065.1 Anaerovoracaceae bacterium | reverse complement strand
AGGCCGTGGGTTCGAATCCCGTCACTCGGACCATAAAACAGACAGGTTGTCCGTTAGGGCAGCCTGTCTGTTTTATTATTCAATAAGACGGGATTCGAACCCGAGAGGGCAGAGAGCTCCGGTGGAGGTCTCTGCGCGAGGCCAAAAAAGAGATCCCTGCCGAGCGGAGAGCCGGGGTAGGGCCCCCGGCGGGAATCCCGTCACTCGGACCATATCGAGTATTCGTAAGGGCTTTCACTTATGAATACTCGTTTTCTTTTTGCAATGTCTTTTTCATCCCCTACGCCGGAAGAGAAGTGACATATTCAACGCAAACACCCTCACGAGTATCAGCCTTCCGTGACCGGTATGTTCCGCGATATCCATATTCAGAAACCGTCCCCTGTCTATACACCCTGTCTATACAACCGGCCGCTTGTCCACGAGTTCAGTGCCTTCAAAGGACAGCGGAAGAACCTCGAAGGTCTTTCGGAAGACATCGATGTCGAAATCCTCTGCCGTGGTAAAGATGCGGAAATCTCCGGTGTCATCGGTCATCTCCCAGAAGGTATCGCGGAAACCGTTGGCAATGTAAAATTCGCTGCGGCGGATGCGCTGGGCCGCATTGGGGGCGGCATCGTTCAGGGGCTCGATGTCCAGCACCATATCCCGGTCGCTGTAAAAAACGCGCAGATCCCGAATGATCTCAGAACCGTAGCCGCGGCTGCGCAGCTCCGGCGTCACGGCACAGTACAGCAGGTAAGCAAATTCCTCGGTCTTCAGCAGGTATGCGAAGCCGATGTAAGCATCTCCGTCAAAATAAGCCCAGAAATCAACGTTTCCGCGGCGGCTGTACTGCATCATCACCCTGTAGGGGATGCGCTCGATGGGCGGGAAGGAATCCATATACAGCCTGTATGTAAGGCGGCTCTGCGCAGAGCCGCGCCGTATCTTTTTTCTTGTGAGCAGAACTTTTTCCATGTTAATATAATACCAATAACAGAGCGTTTTGGAAAGGCGGCAATAATGGCAGAAGAAAAACTCCGAATGATAAAAGACTGCGACATAATGCTCATGATACCCGGAAGGATAGATTCCTACGGAAGTAAGACTATCGCGCCGAGTACCGACGAGCGGGCAGAGCAGTTCATCGAGACCATGAAAAAACAGATCAGCATCGAGATGGGTGAATCCGCCCAGGATGCCTACGAGCGCATAGACCTGGGCCCGGCATACCTGCGCTTCGAACACGACGAGGATATGCCGCGCCAGGACGATATCTTCTTCCAGGCTATTCTGATGCTGCTGGTGCATAAGGATACCAAGCTCAGCGTCCTGGAGCTGTACATCCCCGACTGCGACGACGGAGTGCAGCTGCTGGAGTGCTTCCGTAACGATGCCATGTTCATCAAAAGAGACGGGGAGAGCTATATCAGCGAGGCCGCACTGCTCAAAGAGCTGGATATGAATCCTTACGGCATGAAGCGAAGCGCTGTCTTTGCCTACGGCAAGCCTTCCGACAAAGAGATAATCCACGTGCTTGCCAACGAGCTGACGCCCCATGACGGAGACGTGCGCGGCGTGCTGGCAGAAAAAGTGAAAAGCGGCGATCGCTCACAGTATTCCAAGACCCGTACCTACGCATCCAACGCCACACTGGTAGAGGTTTGGGATGATCCCGTCAAGGAAAGCCCCGCGGAACGCATCTGGTATCAGTGCTCAGAGATATATTTCATTGAGCTGCTGCTGATGCGCGACGCCTCTTCGGCCAATATCAGCGCCCGTCTGTGGAAGCTGCGCCGGGATATCTCCTCCAAGGACGCTGCTGCCGCCAGAAACGAGCTGGAACGCATCGACAACGCTCTGGCCCAGTCCACCCAGCTATACGATCCCACCCTATGCAAATGGCCAACGGTCCTGGAATCCATGAGGCTGCTGCAGCAGGATTTCGGCATCGACGGCATAGAATCACGCTTTTCCAGCAACCGCGAACTGCTGGAGAAGATGCTCGGCCGCTTGAGCGAAGCCGAACGCAAGCACGAAGAGGACATCAAAAACCGCTTCCTGCTGGTGATCACGGCCATGTCCACCATCTCCACCTTGAACTCCGGTCTTACCGACCTGAGCACTCCGACCCAGGTCTACACCCTATCCGCGGTGCTGGTGATCTTCAGCTACGCGGCATACAGGCTTATGGTGAAAAAAGGTAGTAAAAAGGGCGGAAGCAAATGACAAGCCGGACGAAGAATTTCAGATCGTTGCTATTTCCGGTGTTCTGAGGATCTTCACGGAAAAGCCGATCTTATCGATGTTCTGATTCAGATAACCGGTGATTCCGCCTATCATACTGTCTGATAAATACGAATCACTGACTACGGTGCCGGTATTTCCGATCTTCCACTTGCCGTCTGAAGTGTGCCACACATCGTAGTGGTTTTCGGTATTCACCGTGACGGTCTTTTCCTTGTACTGATAGTACTTTGTCTTGCCGTCTACCTCTTTGGTGATGTAATCTGCCGCAAAACTTTCTATCGGAAGGCAGTTAAAAACCATCAAAAAGGTTAACACAAGAGAAAGAAGTCTTTTTTTCATAAAATACTCCTTGTTTTACTTGGTTTTTTCTTGCGTTTGCTTATGCTAAGTCAGGTTTACTTCCAGGCATACATCCCTTCGGGGATATTGCCGAAGATGGTCTCATAATATCCGAAGCCGCCATATGCAGTACGGATACGAAGGCTGTCAGGCTCTCCTTCGGGATCGATAATGATCAGTTTGTAGGAGGTGCTGCCAAAGGGATTGCTGTCCGCGCGGTCATTTTCACTGATGGAAAAGTCCACGATGATACCGTACTGCACGGTCTTGGTCTTGGTAAGCTCCGCCTTTACGGTCTTTGCTTTGCGGGCTTCTGCATAAACTTCAGGACGAAGGAAGGCGCCCTTGTTATTTGCATAACCATCAATGCCGCCGCCTTCTTCATTATAGATATGACAAATAATTTCAATATCCCAATTATCGGGGATCTGGGGCTGCTCATAGCAGAAGTAGAACTTGCCGTTCTCCTTGACTACCTTGAAGGTAGACATGATCTGATCCATGACAGCCTTACGCTCTGCGGGGATCAGTCCGGATACGTTCTTTGCGTTGTATCCGCCGCCTACTCTGTGTTCGATGACCTCAAGTCCGGGATGATACTGCTCTGCAGGCTTGGTATCTTCATTGAAGTAACCGGTCGCGGGAGGATCAACGGGGGTGACGGGAGGAGTTACAGGAGTAACAGTACCCTGTGCCTGCTTCTTGAGCTTATCGCAGCATACGGCAACCTTTACGGCTTCGCTTCTCTTCAAGGTCTTGTCCGGTCTGAAAGTACCGTCGGCTTCGTAGCCTTCCAGCACTCCAAGGCAGGAGCATACGCTGATGTAATACTCATCAGGATCGGTCCTGGTCACGTCAGCATATTCCTTGAAAGGTACGCTGGAGGGGATATCCGCATTCTTTTCGAGATATCCGGCTGCGATGACAGCCATATCTCTTCTGGGAATGGGATCATCCAGAACTCTTACGCTGATGTCGCCCTCGGAGAAGTAACCCAGCTTGAGGCCCATATTGTAGTAGGGAACTCCCCAATGCCCGGTATCGATCTGGCAGATCAGCTCGTCCGTGGTCTGCTGCTCTACCATCATGGCGATGAACTCGGAATACTTTAAGAGCTTGTCGGGTCTGAAGGTGCCGTCGGGGTATCCTTCTACCATGCCGGCATCTACGGCATAATCGACAAATTCCGCATACCATGCAGAACTTGCCACATCAGGAAAACTGCTTCCTGCGTAGGCACTGCTTACCATGCAAAGGCAGAGCAGCAGCGCCGTGGTGATAGTGATGATTCTCTTCATAAATAAACTCCTTAAATGACTGTGAAAACTATCTTTTGCCTTTATTATATCCATCCGTTTCGCTTTTTTTGGAAGGCTCGTAAGTAATTTTTAAATATTTTTAAAATTTTTTTGCCTGCAGAGCGGCTGCCCTGCGTGCTTTACTTGCGAGCCCTTCCGGGATCCGGAAGGCTCCCCGGACGATTTACTTGCGAAGCATCATCAATAAAAACAGCAGCAGTTCTGAAAGCTTCTGAGACTGCTGCCGTTTGGTATTTCTGCCGTGTATTGATATTTTTGTTTCGTATCCGTTTTCCGGCATGTTCAACGGAAAGCAGCGGTAAGTGAGATCAGGGCACTATTGTTTGAGCACGGGGCCCCGGTTCGCATTACCGGTAAGCACGGGGCCATCTTTCTCTTTATTGCCGGCTTGCCCTTCTTTCTGCCTGCCGCTTCCGGCCTCCGGGGCATTCTTTTCCGCCGGGGATTGGGTTTTGTTTTTTTCGCCGACAGCCTGATGCTCTGCCATAAACTTTACGAACTTGTTGTGGAACTCCGTCCGGACGGCCTCTCTTTTATCCTCGTCGCAGAAGATCAGCCGGGCGATCTGAGCATTTCCCAATTGATCGTAGAAATCGTTGAAGCTCTTTGATTTCGCAACATCGTTTACTACTGAGATATCGCGCACCAGCCTTTCCATGCCGAGCTGTATGTCCTGGTCCTTGCTTCTGTCAAAGACATCCAGCAGGGTGCTGCGGGCAATAAGGGTGGCGGCCGTATATCGAAGGGCCTCATAGGGGTCATCAACCAGGTTGTTAGGATCATCCGGATTCGTCAGTGAAAGCTCTATGCCCGAGGCTATTACCGCAAGCTGATTGTGGGCCTCCTCTATTTCCCGGCAGAGGGCAAGGCGTATGTCCGAGATCTTAGCCTCCTTTTTTGCAGCGGCCTTGCTGAGCCCCAAAGCCATGCGCAGCTCGGGATCATCCTGAAGATTGCTGCTGTCAAGCGAGTTCCCGGGCCGGGCGGGGATCTGCGGGGCATTGCCCAGCACCCGTGTCTCCGGCTTGGGAAGCTGAAGCCCGAAGTATTTTTCAGGAACTTCATCGGGCAGATAGATGTAATCGCTTACGATCTCCCGTTCACTGTACTTAACGTCCATGAATGCCGAGCCGTCCATGTTCAGGCTGTCGCTGTTGTCGCCCAGATTCAGCAGCTTGCCGTCCTTGTAATTGATGTTGCCGAACTGACCCGGTATGTTGGTGCATTTGCCTTCCTTTGAAAATTCAAGGCTCTGCAGGTATGTAAGGGTGATGTTGCGGTTCTGGGTCAGATATTCATCTATGGACTTGACCTCCTCCAGCCCCTCGTTATCGCCCAGAGAGTTGAGTATGGTCATTGTGTTGCGGTTTTTGTCTATTCCGACAATGGTAATAAAATGTGTGCCGTTGGTAAGGGCCACAGGGCTGTGATGCTCGCAAATGGCCTCGGTCACATATTTCTTGAACTCTGCGATGGCCCCGGAGATATTCCCCGGATCCAGGCTTTCTATGCCGACCTGGCGCATGGCGGCGTTGGGGACTATCTTTGAGCAGATATCCGCATTTTCGAAGGGGCTGTAAAAATCATCATGTATGATCCCCGCCACGGATTTCTGCCGGACATCCTGCATATCCGCGCTGCTCGCATCGGGTCTGGCAGCTCTGAGTATCTGCTGGTTGATCCCCCTGCCGTAGGCCTCAAGAAGCATTGAATACGCACAGGACCAGCATCCGCAGCCCGTTGTCTGGTACTGATACCTGCCCTGATATCCGTCGAGCTTAAAGCGGCTTTTGTCCGCGGTAATATTCACGGAAAAGACAGGCGCCGGGGGATCCTCCCGGTTGAGCTCGCTTTGCCGCTTTATATATTCCATTGAGCCTATGCGCCCGAGCAGATAGTTCATCTCATCGTTTGTCAGGCGGGCTCTGTTTTTTACGAAATATTCGGCAAGCTCCCGGGAGCTTCCGGAGATCTGAAGCTTGTCTTCGATCTCGCCATCGAATTCGTTGAGGATGACATCGTTGGGGAATTCCTTCCAAATGCTGTCGGCAGAGTTTTCCTTTTGAAAGATATTTACGACCCTTTCATCTATCTTGTCGGCTATAAAAGCGATGCTGTTTGCAACGAGCTCTTCTGCTTCTTCTTTTTGCCTCCGGGTCAGCCCCTGGTCGGGGACGGGCATTTTAATTTTGGTATAGGGCTTAAGCTCGGCCGATATTTTGTCCGCGATATTGAAGGAAAGATCCAGACTGACGCTTAAGACATCTTCGTCTACAATGGCAGAATTGGTATTGTATTTGCTGACAAGCTCCATGCTGCTCAGGCAGTTGCTGCACTTTTGTCCGAAGCTGTAAAGCTCCGCGGGAGAAGGCTCACGGCTTCCGTCTTCTCCGAAGGTCTGTACGTCCAGCTGTATCAGAGCCTCCAGCTGATCCATCAGACTGCAGATGCCGTCGATGCCGTTGATCAGCGTAGGCCGTGGCTGCGCGGGGGCGCCGCTCCCCTGGGGATACCTTGCGTTATACGCGTCAAGGGCGGCGTTTCGCTGCGCGTTTTCGATGATCTTTGCTTCGAGCGTGGCACGGACGTTGTTTATGTAGCTTTGAAGTCCTGTCCTTATGTAAAATTCACTGCGTTCTTTAGGCATGAAGTCTCCTTTTCCTGTTGCGGGCCAGGCTGCGGCAGGCCCGGTTTTTTAATCTATTATAAAACACGTCAGGAAATTTGAAAGGTTTCAGCGAATGATTTTATAAAAACAACATCAACTTTGCGTTTTTCCGGACTGTGTGGTGCCTGCTGCCTGCGGAGGTCGGAAAATCGGTGATCATTATGCCCGGCGACAGCTTGCACGCGCGTACGGGCAGCTTCTGCTCTTCTATCTCCTTTGCAGGCCCGCCGTAATATGTTAATATAAATCAAGTATACCGGGCCCGTGCCCGGAGGGTGCCGGAGATGCTGATGCCCGGCGCTTAAAATACAGGACTTTATTTTACGGGGTGCATATGAAACGCAGACTTTCCTATAATTCGCCGGTGGTACTCAGCTTCGTACTGCTCAGCCTTGCAGCTTTGCTGATGAACGAGGCAAGCGGCGGCCTTACAAATTCGTATTTCTTTATAACCTACCACTCCTCTTTGGCAGATCCCCTGACTTATGTCAGGTTTTTTACCCATGTTCTGGGCCATTCCGGCTGGACGCATTATTCCAACAACATGCTCTACATACTGCTGCTGGGCCCCATGCTCGAAGAAAAATACAAGTCCTATAAGCTTGTGGAGGTCATAGCTGTCACCGCTCTGGCAACCGCTCTGGTCAACTACTTCTTCTTCCCCCATGTGGCACTTTGCGGAGCCAGCGGCGTGGTCTTTGCCTTTATGCTGCTGTCTTCGTTTACGAGCTTCAATAAAAACGAGATACCTGTTACCTTTGTGCTGGTGGCGGTGATTTTCCTGGGCCAGCAGGTGGTGGACGGCATACTGCTCAGCGACAATATCTCAAATCTTTCTCATATCATAGGCGGCCTTGTGGGCGCCGGCTTCGGGTTTGCTCTGTCCAGAAAGAGCCGCAGATAGACAATGAGTTATAAGGAATTCATAAACAAATACGTTCCCTTCGACAAGCAGAGAGCGGTCAAAAGGCCCTGTTTTTACATACTGCTGCTGTCTCTGATATTCATAGCCGCAACCAATATGATAATCGCCGCGGATGCGGGCTTTGCCGCGCTGCTGGAACCGGACATGCTGCAATTTACGGGTATAAATCTGCTGCTGCTTCTGGCTCCCCTTCTGCTCAGCGCAACCCTTGAGCCCTGGGCAGCGGTGCTCATGACGGTTCAGGGTGCTCTGGTGCTGATGATGAACCTCGTATCCACCAATTCCTATTCCGGGATACTGCCCCTTATTTTCGGCATTACCAGCATAGGGCATACAAGAGAGATGAAGCAGGCCTACACAGAGTACATACAGACCGGAAAGGAGCCGGAATTTACGCCCGTTGTGACATATGCCAATTCCACACCCATAAGATATAACAACATTAACGGAGTGCCCGAGAAGGTTTTGGACAGCCTGGAATTTCCGGTGGCGGCTCTGTGTCCCGGCTGCGGACATATCGGCAGCTGCGTGCTGACAGGCGAGCGTCTCAGCCCCTGGAAGCTGCGCAGGAACAATCATGACAGCAACTGGTTTTTGAAATGCTCGGAATGCGGCGGAGAATTTCCCGTAACAGGCAAGGCTGCAAAGCTGCTCGCTCTGGAGAACGGACATTACCCGGACTATGTGCGCATAGACAGACCCAACAACCTTAAGCTGATAATGGCAGTTCTGGGCATTGCGGGTTTTATTGCGGTGGGCTTTCTTGTCTCTGTTGCCTCCGATGGCAGCATAGGACGCACTGCACTGAGCAGCGATTTTTCGGAGGAGAGCTGGGAAGAGGGCGTGATCCTTAATATTGAAGACTTGATGTACATAGATTGCTACGCCTACGAAGGCCACGATCTTCTGACTGCCGATGTGCTCTACATGCTCTGCGCATTCGACGGCAAGGACGGGCAGTACATGTGCTCCGTGCGCGTAGACCGTGGGGACGATATCTGGGACGAAGCCTTCGACTATTCCGTAGATGATGAGCGCTACATGGGGTCTCTGATAAAAACCGGCGGCGGCATCACTTCGCTGATGCCTCTGGAGGACTGTGAGTACTATGAATTTGCCGCAGAGTTTTACGAGGATTATTTTCCGGCCTGCACCTTTACCTATATGGAGCTGGATTACACCGGGGCTGATGCCGGTGCGGTCCAGGGCTCTCTGTGGCCCTTTACCAATGCCGTGGCGGCGTTCTTTATCTGTCTTGAGCTGGTCTTGTATATGGATTATCACGAACGCACGAATCTTGCCCGGGCAGCCAGAGCCCAGCGGAGATATGACAGCAAAAAGTACTGATTTGTTCAAGATTTGTTAATATTCCGACTGTATTATTAGGGTGAGGTAAATATGAACTGGCGTTGTTCATTTTTGGGATCATACGGGAGGACAAATGTTCAATATACTTGTTGTAGATGACGATAAAAACACCAGAAGGCTTATGCGTGCCGTTCTGGAGGCAGAGGGCTATATCGTATCCTCTGCAAGCAACGGAGAGGAAGCGCTCAGGCTTATGGAGCAGGAGCATGTGGATCTGGTGGTGCTGGATGTAATGATGCCTGTAATGGACGGCTACGATTTTACCAAGACCGTAAGGGCGGCGAAAAGCGATCTGCCCATACTGATGGTAAGCGCCAAGCAGCTGCCTGCCGACAGGTATACGGGCTTTATCGTGGGCACGGACGATTACATCACCAAGCCCATAGACAAGCAGGAGATGCTGTTTCGCATCAGGGCTCTGCTTCGCCGTTCCAAGATCGTATCTGACCGCAGAATAGAGATAGGCGATGTGGTTTTAAGCTACGACAGCTACACCGTCAGCGGCCACGGAGAGGTGCAGCAGCTCCCCCAGAAGGAATTCCTCCTTCTTTATATGATGCTCTCCTACCCCGGAAAGACCTTTACAAGGATACAGCTTATGGATGAGATCTGGGGCTCTGACAGCGATACCAGCTGGGAGACCATAAATGTGCATATTTACAGGCTTCGCAAGCGGTTTGAGGGCTGGGAGGAGTTCGAAATAGTGTCTGTTCACGGACTCGGATACAAGGCAATCAAAAAGGTATAGCCATGAAACAGTACAGATTGGGAAGAATCAGCCTGACGCTTTATGTGTCCGCCCTTGTGGTCCTGCTTATACTTGTTACCATGGCAGTATCCAGCAACATGCTGATGCTGCTGATACGCTTCAAGGTAATACAGTACACCGGAGACAGCGCCATATCCGCCCGCCAGCTTGTGGGCGATCTGGTTCTGGGCAGCGTGATCGTAGGCTCTCTGTTTGGTACCGTGCTGACCCACTGGGTGCTGAAGCCGGTATATAAGATAATCGATGCCATGGAGGCCTTGTCCAAGGGAAAATTCGATACGAGGCTGGAATTTCCCAGCGCTATGGGCGCTCTGTCCACCCCCAGAGAGGTGGCCTCCAGCTTTAACAACATGGCAGAGGAGCTGGAAAGAACCGAGGTCCTGCGTTCGGATTTCGTCAACAATCTGTCTCACGAATTCAAGACTCCCATAGTATCCATATCGGGCTTTGCGGAGCTTTTGCAGACCGACACCCTTTCGGAGGAGGAGCAGAAGGAATACATCAAGATAATCGCCGAGGAATCAAGGCGGCTTGCCAATATGGCCACCAACGTGCTGAATCTGACCAAGATAGACAATCAGAAAATTCTTACTGACGTAAGCACCTTCAACATTTCCGAGCAGATCAGAAGCTGTCTGCTGCTGCTGGAAAACAAATGGTCCGGCAAGGAACTGGAGCTTGAGGTCGAATTCGACGAGTACGAATACTGCGGAAACAAAGAGCGGCTTCAGCAGGTTTGGGTGAATCTTATAGACAACGCGGTAAAGTTTGCCGACCACGGCGGGCTGCTGCGCATAGAGATCGAGGACGACGATTATGAACTGTCAGTTAAGATTTCAAATACCGGCGCAACTATACCCGAAGACAAGATGGCGCGCATTTTCAACAAGTTCTATCAGGTAGACGAATCCCATGCTTCCATGGGAAACGGCGTGGGACTTTCCATTGTAAAGCATATAGTTGAGCTGCATTCGGGCAATATCAGCGTGGAAAGCAGGGATGGCCTTACTTGCTTTACCGTGGTGCTGCCCCACCCGGACCGCAAGCCGGTGAGCACGGGACTGCCGGAAGTTTTGTCGGAATTATCGCAACAAACCACTAACATTTTCCGCAAAATATAGTATAATATGAACTAATATTAAGGATGGCGGCTATCCGGAAAGCCGCATATAATTCATTCTAAAGGAGAAAATATAATGGCAGAAAACATCACAAGAGCACAGGCTCTCTATGAGTTCTGGAAGCTGGCAGGCACCCCCGAGGTCGACTGCGAACTGACCTATACTGACGTTGATGCAAAGGCAGATTACGCCGATGCTATCCGTTGGGCAACAAGCACCGGCATCACCGACGGCTACACTCCCGAGACCTTCGGAACCAACGATCCCGTAAGACGCGAGCAGCTGATCACCTTCGTTTATCGTTACATCAAGCAGTTCGGCGGCGGCTTCGACGAAAAGAAGACCTACGAGCTGACCGTAAAGGACGCAGACGAGATCTCCGACTGGGCAAAGGAAGCCTGCGCTTACTGCCTGGCCAACAACTACATTTCCGCCAGCATCACCGGCAAGTTCAACCCCAAGGCCAACCTGACCGTAGAAGAAGCAGTCGATCTGCTCTCCAAGGCCATTCCCGCCGAGAACGAAAAGCTGGGCATTCTGGGCAAGATCAAGAGCCTGTTCAGCAAGAAGAAATAGTAAAAAGCATGCAGACAAGCAAACAGCACCATCCTCGCCCCTGCGGGGGTGGTGTTTTTGATAAGGAGGTTAAAATGAGTGATTTTCTTGAACTGGCCAAGGCCAGATATTCTGTCAGAAAGTTCAAGACAGACGCCGTAGAAGAAGAAAAGATCCTGGCTATACTGGAGGCCGGACGCATTGCCCCCACAGCCTGCAATTATCAGCCTCAGAAGATATTCGTGGTCAAGAGCGAGGAGGCTCGCAAAAAGCTGGCGGAGCACTGCAAGTGCACCTTTGCCGCGCCCGTTATCTTTATGATAGGCTTTGATGACGAGGTATGTGCCCACGGCATGATAGCCCCCGACTTTAGCTTCGGCAACATCGACGCTTCCATAGTCTGCTCCAGCATGATGTTTGAAGCAGCCCAGCTGGGACTGGGCACCTGCTGGGTAGGCATGTTCGATTCCGAGGATCTTAAGGCTGCCTTCGGAATTCCCGCCAACATCCATATCAGAGCCCTGCTGCCCACAGGTTATGCAGACGAGAGCTTTGTACCCTCCGCAAACCACGCTAAGCGCAAGTCTCTGGAAGAGATGGTCAAAGAGCTGTAGCCTTTTGAGGATCGAGGCGCTTTATCATGAACAAACAGAATGTGAAGCTGCGTCAGCTCACCCAGACCGCGCTGCTGATAGCCGTTGAGCTTGTAATGAAGGCTGTCGGTCTGGGCAGCGTACCCATGGGGCCTTTGTATATGAGCTTTCTGACACTGCCGATCGCCGTAGGTGCCATGCTTCAGGGCCCTGGCACCGGAGCTCTGCTTGGCCTGGTCTTCGGCCTGGTCAGCTTTAAGGACGCCCTGACAGGCGGTTCGGTGATGACCAGCAATCTGCTTCTGGTAGATCCTGTGCACACCTTTGTTCTTTGTGTGGTGATGCGCGTCCTGACGGGCTTTTGCTGCGGGCTGGTCTTTCTGGCTGCAGACAAGGCGGACAGGCATCAGAGATGGTGCTGGTATGCGGGCTCCGTCAGCGCGCCGCTTTTGAACACGCTGTTTTTTATGGGCTATCTGTGCCTTGCCTTTTTCGACTGCGATTATGTACAGAGCCTGGCTTCCGGTCTGGGCGCCACAGATCCGTTCAGATTCGTGGTGCTGCTGGTAGGCTTTCAGGGCCTGGCAGAAACCCTGGTCTGCGGCATTATCGGCGGCATGCTGACCCGTGTGCTGAGCAAGGCCCTGGCTGCCTGATGCGTTGCCGCATCCATGATCTTCCGGGGAACCGGAAAAGAAACAAAAAAAGAAGTCCGGGTGGGTGAACCTGAACTGCTTCACCGTAGGGACTTCTTTTTATTGCTTATATGATCTGGAAAATATAAAACTTCAGGTAATCGGTCTCTTTGACGCCCCAGAGTATGGGGTGATCCGGGCCCTGCTGGCGCATTTCGATCTGGCGCAAAGACACACCGGCGTCTGCGGCAGCCTCGGTAAGCATTCTGCGGAACAGCTCGTCGGGCATAAAATGAGAGCAGGAGCATGTGGCAAGATAGCCGCCCCGGGGCAGCAGCTTCATGGCCTTCAGATTGATCTCCTTGTAGCCCTTATAGGCATTGCGAACGGTGGCGCTGCTTTTGGTAAAGGCCGGAGGATCGAGGATAATATAATCGTATTTGGCTTTACCGCCTTCTGTGGCCAGTCCGGTCAGCAGCTCGAACACATCAGCGCAGACAAAATCGATATCGTTCTGCAGTCCGTTGAGGGCTGCGTTTTTCTTTGCCTGCTCCAGCGCGGAGGCTGAAACATCTACTGCCGTAACGCTCAAAGCGCCGCCTCTTGCGGCGTTCAGGGCAAAGGCTCCGGTGTGGGTGAAGCAGTCCAGCACCCTTCTTCCGGCGGCGATGCGGGCAGCCGCAAGCCTGTTGTATTTCTGATCCAGAAAATAGCCTGTCTTCTGGCCTTCAATATAATCCACATCGTAAAGCAGGCCGTTTTCGCAAATGATCACATGGCCTGTCAGGCTGTTCGGAGCGTCCAGGCCCAGGCCGTCCTCGAACCAGTAGCCCTTGTACTGGGGCAGGCCCTCCTTTATGCGCAGGGCGGCCTCGTTGCGCTCGTAGACGGCGCGGACCTGTATGCCCCATTCAGCGAGCCTTTGTATTATCTGTCGGTACAGTATGTCCTTGACCCGTTCGGTGCCCAGGCTCAGTACCTCTGTTACCAGAATGTCCGTAAACAGATCCACCGTCAATCCCGGGAACTGGTCTGCTTCACCGAATATCAGGCGGCTGCAGCAAAGATCGCTGCCCATGACCTGTTTTCTGTATTCCAGCGCGTAATTGACCCGGCGCTGATAGAAAGCCTCGTCGAAGCGATCGTTGGTGTTTCTGGATATCAGGCGCACGCGGATCTTGGAGTTGTCGTTGACGAAGCCTGAGCCCATCCAGCGCTGCTTTTTGGTGTACACATCAACTATGTCTCCGTTCTGATATTCGCCCTCAACAAAAAGTACCTCCTCACCGTACACCCAGGGGTGTCCGGCGCGGAGGGACTTCTCTGCTTTTTCGCTTATTGTAAATTTGGGATGATTTCTTTCCATATTCGGCCTCGCAGTGCTTAAACTTGCCGTCTCTGCGGCGATGTTATTATAAAGCACGTCCGGCCTGCCTGCAAGTGGGGCTCGGTATGCAGGTGCATACAGGCTAAAAAGCTTGAGGTGCAGGCTCAAACCGCCGTAATGGTCTTATCTGAGGGTCTTGATCTTTTCCAGCCTGTTCAGGGCCTCGGTCAGAGATTCGTCGGTCTTGGCAAAGTGCATGCGCACATAGTGGTCGGTGCCGTCGATAAAGAAGGAACTGCCTGCAACCACGGCAACGCCAAGCTTTTCTATCAGCTCCACGGCGAACTCCTTGTCGGTCTGGCCCTTCTTCATGTAGGGCGCCATATCCGCCATGATAAAGTAAGTGCCCTGGGGCATGGTATAGGGGATGCCTATGGCATCAAGGCCTGCGGTGAAATCACGGCGCAGCTGGCTGTAATGAGCAGTCAGCTCGTCGTAGTAGCTCTGGGGGAATTTCAGGCCCACAACGGCAGCCTCCATCATGGGAGCGGGAGCGCCCACGGCGTTGAAATCGTGGTGCTGCTTGATCTTGGACATGATCTGCGGACAGGCGATGGCATAGCCCAGTCTCCATCCGGTTATGGAATATGTCTTGGAAAGGCTGGAGCAGGCAATGGTGCGTTCCCACATACCGGGCAGGCTGTTCATGTAGACCATGGGCCTTCCGTCGAATATTATGTGCTCGTAGACCTCGTCCATGATCACATAGGTGTCGTATTTGATGGCCAGCTCTGCTATGGCGCCGAGCTCTTCCTTTGTGAATACCTTGCCGCAGGGGTTGGAGGGATTGCAGATCAGTATGGCCTTAACGCCAAGGCTGAAGGCTTTTTCCAAATCGTCGAAATCGATGGAAAAATCGGGCAGCTTAAGGTCGGAGAAAACGGGGACACAGCCTGCGTTCAGGATCTGCGCCCTGTAGTTTTCGAAAAAGGGCGAGAACAGTATGATCTTGTCTCCCGGGTCTGTGACAGCGTTGAGAGTGGAGATCATGGCCTCGGTGGAGCCTATGGTCACGACCATGTCGGTCTCAGGATCCAGCTCCCTGCCCATGCAGCGTCCTGCCTTTTCGGCAAGGGCCTGTCTGAAATTGGGCGCGCCCATGGATATGGGGTACTGATGAGGGCCTAAAATGCTGATTTCCTGAAGCCTTTCGACTATTTCTGCAGGTGGGTTGAAATCGGGATAGCCTTGGGCCAGGTTCACTGCACCGTAGGCAGTGCACAGTCTGGTCATCTTGCGGATCTGAGACTCAGTAAAGAGTGCGTTTCTTGAACTTAATTCCTGCATGATTGCTCCTTTCAGACTTTAATCTTGATACTGGCTTTTCCTGTGCAAGGCTTAATGCTGCCAGGTTTGTCCGGCTCTGATACCGTCAGCTCGGCGGCCCGTAAGCTGCACCGCTTGCGCAGCCTTTGTACAGGCGCTCCTTCGACTTTGTGAGCCTGCCTGACAATTCAACAATATAATACATTTATTATAATAGCGGTCCTCAATATAATCAATTACATATTGGAGTACACAGGGGACACAGGGGGACGGTTCTTCTGTGTCG
>JAZRXE010000052.1:0-12243 GCA_045600065.1 Anaerovoracaceae bacterium | reverse complement strand
CTCATAACCGGCAGGTTCTGGGTTCAAGTCCCGGAGGGCCCACCAAAAACTTCATATACCGTGCCCAGATAGCTCAGTCGGTAGAGCAGGGGACTGAAAATCCCCGTGTCACTGGTTCGATTCCGGTTCTGGGCACCAGGTTCTAAAAGCAGATCTTTCTTTTGAAGGGTCTGCTTATTACAAATACGGAGGAAATTCTATGTATTATTATTACGGAAATCCCGTGCTCATCGCCCTGGCGGTGCTGCCGGCCATCTTCTTGATGGTATACATAGAGAAGAAGGATACCCTGGAAAGTGAGTCCTTCGGCTTGCTGGGCACCCTGGTGCTTTTCGGCATACTGTCCACTGCGGCTGCAATAGTGCTGGAGGAGCTTGGATCTTTTATTCTCAACTGCTTCTTCGAGTACGACACGATAATCTACAACGTGCTGCTCTACTTTGTGGTGGTAGGCGGAGCCGAAGAGGGCTGCAAGTATATGCTGCTCAAGCTTCGCACCTGGAATTCCCCGCAGTTCAACTGCCAGTTCGACGGAATGCTTTATGCGGTCTTCGTTTCTCTGGGCTTTGCCCTGTGGGAGAACATCAGCTATGTTATGATGTACGGCATAGGCACAGCCTTTATCAGAGCTCTGACTGCGGTTCCCGGCCATGCCTGCTACGGCGTGTTCATGGGCTTCTGGTACGGAATAGCCAGAAAATACGAGAATGCCGGTGCCTTTGAGGATTCCTCGATCTGCCGCAAGGCAGCATTCATCATGCCCACTCTGATACATGGGGCATACGATTTCATAGCAAGCTGGCCCACTACCTCGGCAACCATAGTGTTCGGAGTATTTATTTTAGTGATGTTCATCATCTGCGTGGTGCTTGTCAACAAATCTTCGGAAGCAGATCACTACATAGTATAGCCGCAGGGCAGACGGAAAATCATCTCAATAAAGGCTTTGAAAAATGATATCTCGTTTTTCAAAGCCTGTTTTTTTGTGATATAATCAAAAGATATGGACGAACAATCAGCTGAAAAATCGATATTGCTCCATGCCTGCTGCGCTCCCTGCTGCAGCGCGGTTCTGGAAAGGCTTTGTCCGTATCATCGTGTTACGGTCTATTATTACAATCCCAACATCACGGAGCCCGAAGAATACGGACTCAGGCTGGCAGAGCTGGAGCGTTTTCTGTCTGAATTCGAGCAGCGCAGCGGATATCATGTTGACCTTATTAAAGGCGAGTACCAGCCTTCTGAGTATTTCGAGGCAGTAAGAGGTCTGGAGGCAGAGCCCGAGGGCGGAAGACGCTGCGATGTATGCTTTGCCATGCGGTTAGAAAGCACTGCAAGGCTGGCTGCGGAGCTGGGCTTTGACTGCTTTGACAGCTCTTTGTCCATAAGTCCACTTAAGAATTATGACAAGCTTTGCGCTGCCGGAGCCAAGGCTCAGCAAGACAGCGGAGTGGAGTATCTGGCGGGCAATTACAAGAAAAAGAACGGATACGGACGATCCGTACAGATGTCCGCCGAATACGGTCTTTACAGGCAGGATTATTGCGGCTGCATATTTTCCGGGGCTGAAAGAGCCTTAAAGCTCAGAGAAAAACAATGATCTACGCGGGAATCGTAATAGACAACAATTCAAACGCCACAGACGAGATATACACCTATTCCTGCAGCCGGGACGATATAAGGCCGGGGATGAGGGTAACGGTGGGCTTCGGCCTGCACAACAGGATCACTCACGGCTATGTGGCATCGGTCAGCGACCGGCCTCCTTGCGGCCTTGCACCGGAAAAAATAAAGAGCATCAGAGAGATAGGGGATTTTTCCATAAGCCGGGAGGCCATGGAAACGGCACTGTGGATGCACAGGCGTTATCTGTGCAGATATATAGAGGCGGTCAATTGTTTTCTGCCTGCGGGCTTTGAGCGCAGCGGCAGGGCTAAGGATCCCTTTGCCGATCTTCAGGTAGAGCCGGATGAGCCCAAGCTGCTCAACGAGGAGCAGCAAAGGGCCATGGACATCCTGACGCCTGCGGTAAGAAGCGGCAGCGGAGATATGTTCCTTATTCACGGGGTTACCGGAGCCGGTAAGACCGAGGTGTATCTCAGGGCTATGGCAGAATGCATAGAAAGCGGCAGGCAGGGCATAGTGCTGGTTCCGGAAATATCGCTTACTCCCCAGACCGTAAGCCGGTTTATGGCCCGCTTCGGTAAGGACAAGGTGGCGGTGATACACAGCAAGCTGACCCCGGCCCAGCGCGACGCGGCCTACGAAAAGATCAGGGCAGGCAGCGTGAGCCTGGTCATAGGGGCCAGATCTGCTGTCTTTGCCCCTTTTAATGACATAGGCCTTATAATCCTCGACGAAGAACACGAGACATCATATAAAAGCGACCAGAGTCCTAAATACGATGCCAGGGAGGTTGCCGTCAAAAGAGCTCAGAGCTCCGGAGCGGTGCTTATCCTGGGAAGCGCCACGCCCTCGGTTTCCGATTATTACCGCAGCAGCCGGGGCATTTTCAGGCTAATAGAGCTCAAGGAAAGATACAATAAAACACCTTTGCCTAAGGTCGTGATAGCAGATATGGGCGCAGAGCTGAGAAGAGGCGGAAACGAGCTGTTTTCGGAGGAGCTTTGCAGCGGGATCAGAGAATGTCTGAGCAGGGAAAAACAGGTGATACTCTTCCTCAACAGGCGGGGATATTCATCCTATGTTTCCTGCAGGGATTGCGGATATGTGGTTAGCTGTCCCGAATGCGGCATATCTATGACCTATCACAAGGACGAGGGCGCCTGCATATGCCACTATTGCGGCAGAAAGACAGCACTTCCGTCGCGCTGTCCCTCCTGCTCGGGAACACATATGGGCAGAAGCGGCGCAGGCACCCAGCAGATAGAAGAAAAGGCAGCGGAGCTGTTTCCCGGGGCTCGAATAGAAAGAGTCGATCTGGATTCGGTAAATAAAAAGGGCAGCCTGGAGGCAATTCTAAGGCGCTTTGCCGCCGGGAAAACCGATATACTCATTGGCACCCAGATGGTTGCCAAGGGCCTGGATTTTGCCAATGTGGGCCTTGTAGGGGTGATCAGCGCCGATGTCAGTCTGAATATCCCGGATTTTCGGAGCGCGGAGCGCAGCTTTCAGCTGATCACACAGGCAGCAGGCAGAGCGGGCAGAGGTCAGGAGCAGGGAACTGTGGTGATACAGAGCTTCAATCCTTCCCATCCGGCAGTCAGGGCTGCGGCAAGTCAGGATTATCAGAGCTTTTACAGTCAGGAGATAGCTGTCAGAAGGGCAGTGGGTTATCCGCCCTTCAGCAACATTTTTCAGCTTGTAATATCAGACGCAGACGCGGTAAAGGCAGAAAAATCAGCGATCAAGGCGGCTGAGGCCTTAAGGGAAGCCCTCGGAGGCGATATCCCCGTGCTTGGCCCCGCACCGTCGGTGCTCAGGAAGCAGGATGGCAGATTCAGATATCAGATACTTGTAAAGGCTCCGGCGGTCCGGAGAAAGCAGGTGTCCGATGCTATAAACATGTACAAAAGGATATTTGCGGCAGACAAGGGCGGAGCCTCGCTGCTGACTGCAGACATCAATCCATACTCATTCATATGACGGAGGAAATTATGGCAATCAGAACTATACTCACAGTACCCGACGAAGGCCTGGGCAAGGTATGCAAGCCCGTAAAGGAGGTCAATGATCATGTTCGGATGATAATCGACGATCTGACTGAGACCATGAGAAATGCCAACGGCGTAGGTCTGGCAGCTCCCCAGGTGGGCATACTGCGCAGGATAGTGGTAGTCGAGGTGGACGGAAAGCTCTACGAGCTGGTCAACCCCGAAATAGTAAGCACTGTAAGCTGGCAGCTGGAGGAGGAGGGATGCCTTTCCGTACCCGGTCTGGCAGGTAAGGTAAAACGCCCGGGCAAGGTTACAGTCAAGGCTCTGGACAGAAACGGAAAGCCCGTGGTTTACGAGGGAACGGATCTTCTGGCAAGGGCCTTCAGCCATGAAATAGACCATCTGGACGGCATAGTCTATACCAGCAAGGCCAAAGAGGTCCACGAGCTGGTAGATGACGAGCAGGAAGACACAGAGGAATAATATGCGTATAGTATACATGGGTACCCCGGATTTTGCGGTTCCCGCTCTTCAGGCTCTGTATGACGGCGGCCACGAAATACTTGCCGTGACCAAGGCCGACAGACCCAGAGGCAGGGGCAATAAAATGACTCCCTGCGAGGTGAAGCAGAGAGCTCTTGAGCTTGGCATTCCCGTTCTCAGCCCGGAGAAGCTCAGGGGGAACACGGAGCTTGTGCAGGCTCTTGCGGATTTTAAGCCCGATATCATGGTGGTCGCGGCCTATGGCAAGCTGCTGCCTCAGAGCATACTGGATATAGCCCCTCTGGGCTGCATAAACATTCACGGGTCTCTGCTTCCCGAATACAGAGGCGCCGCTCCTATCCAGAGGGCAGTACTGGACGGCAGGGAGATCACGGGCGTTACCCTTATGTATGTAGGCCCGGAGCTGGACTGCGGAGACATAATAGCCTCTGCCTGTGTGAGTACGGCAAAAAAAAGCTCGGAACAGCTGTTTGCGGAGCTTGCCGACCTGGGTGCAGAGCTGCTCATGGAGCAGCTTCCTCTGCTGAAGCAGGGCAAGGCTTCAAGAATACCTCAGGATCCCGAAAGGGCAAGCTATGCCGCCATGGTCACCAAGGAAGAGGGCCTGATCGATTTCAGCCGCAGCGCTGAGGATCTTGAGCATCATGTGCTGGGAATGTACAGCTGGCCCATTGCCTATACCTTTTACAACGGTCAGATGATGAAGGTCCATGAGGCTGAAGTCTCTGAGCTCAGGGCAGAGCCGGGGACGGCCCCCGGAACCGTCATCAGGGCAGATAAAAACGGCATCGCCGCAGTCTGCGGAGACGGAAGTGTTCTGCTTCTCAAAAAAATACAGATGCCCGGAAAGAAAGCCATGGATGCAGCTGCCTGGCTTGTGGGCAACAGAATTGAAACGGGAAGCGTTTTAGGGTAGAATAGTCATCAGTTCGCATAATGGATAAGGACAGACAGACAGTTTATCTGATACTTAAAGATATAGAGGAGCGGCAAAGCTGGTCCAATCTGGCCCTGAACAAGGGTCTGAAGGATGCCCGGGTGCGCTCTGAGGCCTTTGTAAGAGAAATGGTCTACGGCATATTGCGAAACCGAATGCTGCTGGATTTCAACATAGACCGATATCTCAAGAAGCCCGGCCTTCGGTCTTCGGACCGCATTCTGCTTCGCATGGGCTTTTATCAGCTTGCCTTTATGAATCATGTGCCCGATCACGGTGCGGTAAACGAAACCGTGGAGCTGGCATCTGTTTACGCAAAGGGCAGGCAGGGCTTTATAAACGGAGTGCTAAGGGCCTTTATCAGGGATGGCAGGGATGTAAGGCTTCCCAGAGGGGACTCGAGCATGGGACCGAAGGATATCAAAAGGCTCTCCGTGCAGTATTCCTGCAGCCCATGGATAATCGAGCTGTGGCTTGGTCATTACGGTCCGGAGAGGCTGTCAGAGCTTTTAGGGGCATCTTTAAGCCCCGCGCCTTTGTGCATCAGGTCCAACCCCATGAAGCAAAGCCGGGAAGAGTTGATGAGCCTGCTCGGTAAGCAGGGCTTTGAATGCCGCGCTGCCGGTAATGCTCCGAACGGGATCTATGTAAAGGGCAGTGGTCTTCTGGCCACAGAGCTTTTCAAAATCGGCTGCTTTTCTGTTCAGGGGGAGGCCTCGCAGATGGCTGCCTATCTGCTGGAGCCCGGGCCGGGAGACAGTGTGATAGACATGTGCGCAGCACCGGGGGGAAAGGCCTGCGCCATGGCAGAGCTTATGGGAGACAGGGGAAGAGTAAGGGCATTTGATCTGTATCCTGCCCGGGCAGAGCTGATAAAGGCGGCTGCCGGACGCCTCGGGCTTGAGTCCGTACAGGCGGCAGCTGCAGACGGAACGGTTTTTGATCCGGCCCTTGAAGAAAGCGCGGACTGCGTGCTGGCAGATGTGCCCTGCAGCGGTCTGGGTACACTCAGGCAGAAGCCTGAGATCAAGCTGGCGGAAAGACCGGAGGATATGGACAGCCTTCCGGGCATACAGCTTTCCATATTGGAGAATGCCGGGGCATATTGCAAGCCCGGGGGCAGGCTTCTTTATTCCACCTGCACCGTGAATCCTGCGGAGAATCAGGATGTTGCATATGAATTTCTGAAAAATCATCCGCAGTTTGCCGTTATGTTCGAAAAACAGTTTTTTCAGACCGAGGGTGGCTGCGACGGATTTTATATATGTCTGATGAGGAAGAACAATTGATCAGCGTAGGTTTTAAAACAGACAGGGGAAGGCTAAGGGATACCAACGAGGATTCGGTATTCGTTCTGCCTGAGCAGCAGATTTATGTGGTGGCGGACGGGGTAGGAGGCCATAATTCGGGAGAGGTGGCAAGCCGCACGGCAGTGGAGATCATTGCCAGGTACGCGGAGAGCCATCCCATATCGGAGAATATCACACCAAGAGCCCTTAAGCAGTATTTTATGGACTGCCTGACAGAGGCAAACAATGCCATATTCGAGATGTCACTGAGCAGTGAGCAGCATTACGGCATGGCGACCACATGTGTTCTTTGCTACATACGCAGGGATCAGGCCTATGTGGTCAATGTTGGTGACAGCAGGGCCTACCTTGTACGAGATGGTGTGATGCGTCAGGTTACAGAGGATCATTCCAAGGTAAGTGAAATGGTAAGGTCCGGGCTGATCTCCGAAGCGGAGGCGCAAACCAGGCCTGACAGAAATATGATAACAAGAGCCCTGGGCGGTGAGCCTGCGGTGTTCCCTGATTTTTTCCAGTTCCAGCTTTATCCGGGAGATACGGTAATGCTTTGCTCCGACGGACTTTACGGAGAACTGGAGCATAGCCGCATGGCTGATCTGTGCACAAGGTACAAGACCATGCACAGGCTCACCAAGCAGCTGGTGGACGATGCCAACGCCCGTGGCGGAAAAGACAATATTTCCGTCATATGCATTAGAATTCAGTAGCGGAGGATACTATGGCAAGCAGAGTATTGGCCGGAAGATATGAGCTCATAGAAAAAATAGGTGAAGGGGGAATGGCCGTGGTGTTCAGGGCAAAAGACAGGCTTCTGAACAGAAACGTGGCTATTAAAATACTTCGGCCGGAATATACCAAGGACAGCATGTTTATCGAAAGCTTCCGCAGGGAGTCTCAGATAGCCGCAGGTCTGGTGCATCCCAATATCGTCAATATTTATGATGTAGGCAAGCAGGGCAACATCTACTATATTGTCATGGAGCTGATCGAAGGTCAGCCTCTGTCCAATATCATAAAGGAAAAGGGTCCGCTGGATCCCCGCTGGGCTGTATCAATAGCAAAGCAGGTCGCCTCGGCTCTGTCTCTGGCCCACAGCAGCCAGCTCATACACAGAGATGTAAAGCCGCATAATATAATGATCACCAAGGACGGCACGGCCAAGATCACAGATTTCGGCATTGCCAAGGCCGTTTCCACTGATACATTTGTGGGCGACCAGAAGAAGTCCATAATGGGCTCTGTGCATTATTTCTCTCCCGAGCAGGCCAGAGGCGGCTATGTGGACGAGCGTTCGGACATATATTCTCTGGGCATATGCCTTTACGAAATGCTTACGGGCAAGGTCCCCTTCGACGGAGAGACCGCTGTAGAGGTCGCAGTAAAGCATATGAACGAGGATATGGTTCCTCCGACCGAGCTCAATCCCGGGATACCCCAGGATATCGAGGATATCATAATGAAGGCAAGCTCCAAGCTGCAGACCAACAGATACCGCAGCGCGGAGGAAATGATAACTGCCTTGAATTTCGTAAAGTTTTCCCGCCATTCCGAAAGCTCCGGCGTCTCCAAGGAAAGTGTGCTGGGCGCCAGGGCCGCTGCAGAGGCGGCAGAGCCCGGGGATGCCGCGGAGGAGCCCGAAACCGAAAATCCGCAGGAGCAGCCCGATGCAGAAGACATTCCCCCTGCGGAGGAAGAGAAGAAGGATCACAGCAAGGCCCTGCAGCGCATAGCTGCCGTGGTTCTGGCTGTCGCTCTGGCTTTTCCCGCAAGCATAGCGGCGGCAAAGTTCGTAAATAACATTAAAGAAGCAGGCTCGGAGCTTATGACCAGCAATAAAGAGGTCGAGGTTCCCGATCTTCAGGGCTGGGATTTTGACGATGCCAAGGACGCTCTGGAGGATATGGGCCTGGAAATCGAGATACAGATGTCTCTGACCAGCAAGCTCTTTAAGGAAAACGAGATAATGAGCCAGACTCCCTCCAAGGAAAGCATGGTCAAGCAGGGCACTGTTATCAAGGTAAGCGTCAGCAAGGGAGAGGCTGTGATAGAGGTTCCCGATCTGCGGGGCAAGAATCTGTCAGCCGCAAGATACTCCCTGGAAAGCAGCGGATACACCGTTGGCGAAGTGGAAAAGACTTTCTCCGAGGATGTTCCCGCAGGCCTGGTAATGAGCCAGGATCCGGGCTGGGGCGTAAAGCTGGCATCCGGAAAGGCTGTAAATCTCGTTATCAGCAAGGGCTCGGAAGAAGACAATACCCTGGATCTTATCGGAATGAGCAGGGACGAGGCCCTGTCAGCCATCGAGGCAAAGGGCTTTAAGATAGGAGAGATAACAGAAGTAAACGATCCATCAGTTGAAAAGGATCATGTAATAAGTCAGGATCCCCAGGCAGGAACGGTGATCGAGGATGAAACTACGGCAGTAAGCCTGGTAATCAGCCTCGGTCCGGAAATGGACGGAGAGCCCGCAGATAATACGGACCCTAACAGCGGTATCACATGGACCCTCGCCCCGGAGGGCGGCTCTGAAGGCTCCGGCGAAGGCTCTGAAAGCACTCAGACCGGTTCGGGTGAGTCGGGTGCTCCTGCCTCCGGCGTTGCATATATAACTATCGAGCTGGGCACTGCCCCTGCAGAAGAATTCACTCTTATGGTGACCACCTCCGATGTGGACGGTACCCGTACAGCCAGCGAAAAGCTGAGCAAGCTGCTGGGCAAAAAGGTCATAACGGTCAGCGGCAAAGGCAGCGATGCAACTGTGGTTGTCAGATTCGACAACGATATAGCAGGCAGCTACAGCGTCAACTTCGAAACCGGAGCCGTGGTGAAGAACTGATGCGGGGAGTGATAATCAAAGGCATAGCAGGCTTCTATTATGTTCTCTGCGAAGGTCTGGTCTATGAATGCAAGGCCAGGGGCATATTCAGAAAGCAGGGCATAAGCCCTCTGGTTGGCGATAGGGTAGACTTTGGTATATCCGTCGACGGCCAGGCAACGGTAGATGTCATACTGCCCAGGACCAACCAGTTCGACAGGCCTCCTGTTGCCAATGTGGAGACCATGGTCCTCGTTATGTCGGCAAGAGATCCCGTGCTGAGTCTGGGCCTGCTGGATAGGTTTGCCGTAGCCGCGGAAAGCTGCGGGGCAAAGCTGATCATATGTATAAACAAGACAGATCTGGCAGAAGAAAAGCTCATATCCAGACTTAAAAAGATATATACGGGGATATATCCCTTATTCTTCGTATGCGGAAACAGCGGAGAGGGAATAGAAGAGCTGAGAGAGGCTCTTAAGGGTACACAGGCTGCCCTTGCAGGACCCTCCGGAGTTGGAAAATCCACTATTGCCAATCTGCTTTTAGGAGACGAGTTTTCCGCCACAGGCGAGATATCCGCAAAGAGCCTGAGGGGCAAAAATACCACCAGGCATTCGGAGATTTTTGTAAAGGACGGGCTTTGCATATTCGATACACCCGGCTTTACATCCTTCGATCCTCTGCCTATGAAGCCCGAAGAGCTTCAGAACTGTTTCCCCGAGTTCAGAAGCTATATGGGAAAATGCAGATTTTCTGACTGCGTTCACATAAACGAACCCGACTGCGCCCTGCGTGATGCCGTGGAAAAGGGTATGATCAGCAGGGACAGATACCGTTCATATAAAGAAATATTCGACCGGCTTGCCCGGGAAGAGGCAGAAAAATACTGATCTGCCGGGTTCTTGTTTTTCCGCAAAAAAAAGGAGTTCGAAATGGCTTATCTTGCACCTTCGGTATTATCCGCAGATTTCTCTCAGCTGGCGGCCCAGATAAAGCTGGCCGAGGAGGGCGGCGCCGATTATGTCCACATGGATGTAATGGACGGAGCCTTTGTTCCCAATATCAGCTTCGGCGGGCCCGTGGTCAGGAGCATGGTCGGAAAGACCTCCATGCCCTTTGATATCCATCTGATGATAGAGCATCCCGAGCAGCGCATAGAGGACTTTGCCACACCCCAGACAGAGTATATTGTTGTGCACCAGGAGGCCTGCGTTCACCTGCACAGGGTGATACAGCAGATCAAGTCTTTGGGGATCAAGGCTGGCGCAGCCCTTAACCCCGCGACTCCGGTATCCATGCTGGAAAATGTTCTGGGTGATCTTGATCTGGTGCTTGTAATGTCCGTAAATCCCGGCTTCGGAGGTCAGAAATTCATTCCCTGCGCCATGGATAAAATCGCTCGGCTGGATTCCCTGAGAAAGCAGCACGGATACGGCTATACAATAGAGATCGACGGCGGCGTGAACCTTAATAATGCGGCGCAGATCAGGGCCGCAGGCTGCGATATACTTGTCGCTGGCTCCGCGGTATTCGGCGCAGACGACATCCCTGCAAGAGTCAGGGAATTTGAGGCAATTCTTAAGTAAGCCTCTGAAGGCCGTTCGTCTGTAAGGCGGCGCTTTGATACAGAAGCTTTCATAACATAAAATCCGGAGCCTGCGCTCCGGTTTTCATATGCTTTTGTTTACATAATGCCCTTGAACAACAGCACTGTGGCTGCGGCAACGGAGCCCTGACACAGAACATTACATATCTCTATCACCCAGTGCACCCTTGCGTCCTTAAGATTTCCCTTGATGCCCAGTCCGCAGAGGAACACGAACAGGCAGATGGCAAGGGCGTAAAGCTTTACGCTGACAGAGGCTCCCCGGGCAAGGGCCAGACTGATCAGAGAGCAGTAGATCATCAGGTATCCGGCAGCTCCTATCAGAACGGCCACGGTATTGAACTTGCCTGTTTTTTTGTAGATAAAAAAGAGCAGGGCGGCTATGGCTCCGAGAATGAGGCAGAAAGTTCCTGCTCCTATATGAAGCACATGGCCTGACAGTGCCGTTCCGCTGAGCAGAATACCGCTGTTTACATAGGAAACCAGGTTGACGGGCATCTTGAAGGGCATAATTCCCATGCCCACTATTACCTTTACTGTCGGTATGGCAAGGCCGAAAAACACTGATATCAGGGCGCCGGCCGCAAATATGGCGAATTCTGGGCTTTCCATGTTCGGGCTGAGATTGCGGTAAAGCGTTATCATGGTGATAGTATAGAATATGGGGTTGATATAATCGAACAGACCCAGGGCTACCGAAAATCTGACTTCTTTATTTTGCTTTTCCGACATGTTGTATCTCCGTTTGTTGATGAATAATAAACTCGGGCAGATTAGGCTGATTGAAACAATAATATATGCCCTCGCCGTAATTTTTATATTATATTACCACAAAAAACATTTCGAGCAAAGTAAAAAACCGAGGAGACACTCTCGGTTTTTTCGCATTTAACTTATGCGTTTGTGGGGACGGGTGAGATTATTCTGCCTTTGCCTTGTTGTAGGCGAGATTCATCCTGGAAACCTTGCGGCTTGCGGCGTTCTTGTGAATAGTGCCCTTTGCAGCTGCCTGCATAAGCTTCTTTTCGGAAAGAACCAGCTTTTCCTTGGCTGCGCTCATGTTTCCTTCAGCAAGAGCAGTGTAGAAACCCTTGATAGCGAGCTTGAGTGCTCCCTTGATCTTTCTGTTCTTCAGTGTCTTCTTGTTGATTACGGAGATTCTCTTCTCTGCAGATTTAATATTTGCCATGCTGTTTTTACCCCACTTTCTTTAAAATATAAAAATACAGCATTAGAAGTATACAACCTGATGCCTTGCATTGCAAGGCTTTATAGCTTTTTTTCGAAGAAAAAAGGCAGATGTGGTGAATAAATCTGCCTTTTGAGCCTGCAATGCCCTTAAGAAGCCTGGTTCTTACCTGAAAACGGCCCTTTGAGGGGCTTATTTGTCCTCGTCGTATTTGAGAACGGCAGTGAAGGCTTCCTGGGGAACCTCGACCGTTCCGAACTGGCGC
>JAZRXE010000051.1:0-3620 GCA_045600065.1 Anaerovoracaceae bacterium | reverse complement strand
GATAATGACCCCGCCGTAGATGAAATCCCTGTCCGGAAAGGCGCTGGTAGCATAACAGAGCTCATGCTGCTCCTCAGAGGAGTAGATAAAATAATAGGTATTATTAATTTTCCGGATGGAGCTTCCTTCAAAGAAGGAATGTCCCTGCCAGCCGGTACCGATGCTGTCCCGCTGTCCAGGCACAATTCTCCTCGGTTCTGAGGTAACTGTCAGCATATCGTCTGCCAAGGTAACTGTATAAGCCCCCAAGATTCCTTCATCCCACTCTTTTCTGCTCTTATCGAACATCCGCAGGGCAGCGCTCTTCATAATGGTGTTCGCCATCCAGCCGGACAGGCTGCTCCGCTTTTTCGTTGGGAAGAAGAATCCCCATCCATAGTACATTCGGATTTGTCCGTTATCATTGATGACTCCGGGATCAAACGTCAGCATCTTTTCGTATGGGGTACCATCCGGATTTTGGACACAGCCATGATAGGCATACGGGCCATCAGGAGAATCTGCAACGGCTGCATGCATATGCCCGGTAAAGGAATGGGCATAGCCGTTGAAGCTGCCTCCGGACGGTGCATAGTACAGGTAATACCGACCATCATTGCCTTTTACCACATCCGGTGCATATAAATCCGGATATTTTCCCTTGAGACTGACATCCGGATCAAGGCTCTTATCATAGCTTATTCCCCGACTCGTCCATTGAGTCAGATCCCTCCCAGGCGCGGAATAGAATTCGTAGTCCATATCGCAGTAACGCTGTGCACCCATGCGCTCATGTGAACTGAACACATATAATCGGTCTCCAAACACATGGGGCTCCCCATCAGGCTGACAAACATGCAGGGGCAGATATGGGTTATATATTTGCTGTATCATATCCAATTCCTCACAGTAAATATAGAAACATATCTTTAATACTAATTTTCAATAAAGTTCTTTGATTTTATTGAAAAGGAAGCGTGCCTTCAGCACGCTTCCGATTTGCAGCAATCGCTGCAAATCCCGTCTCATGCAGTCTCCCATAAAACGCTGTTAAAGCGTTTTATGGGAGACAAGTATAAGTGTTATGTCAAAAGTTTACTTGAGGCTGCTGTGATTACACGGTCTGGCGTCGCTCATCCAGTTCTTTTCTGATATCCGGCAGTTTATCTCCCAAATCATATTTCCGGAGAAGAAGATACACAGCAAGGCAGAAGATGGCCGGGATGACAGAGAAGAGCAGCACGATCATGGTTACCGCACTGCCGGGCTGAACATCCAGTGCACCATTGTATCCGGCAAGACCCATGAGAACGCCGACAAAGCCGGAGCCGAATGCTGTTCCGATCTTGCTTGTAAAGCATTGCACCGCACTGACAATGCCTTCGGACCTTACACCGGTCTTCCACTCGCCATAGTCGATACAGTCAAGGCCGAAATTGTTTGCAAACAGAAACATCACATAGAAGCCAAGGGATGCCAGAATATTGGAGATAAGCAGCAAAGGCAGACTGTGAATATTGATCAGGCGAATCAAATAGCCAGCTACACCAAGCAGCGTAAAGACGCGAATCGAGCGTTCAAATCCCATTTTCTTCGCCAGCCACGGCTCAATCATGATCGCAACGACAACGACCAGCATAGCAGCGGAGAGCAGGCTGCTGATTCCGATATCATGGTAAACATACAGCGCAAAATATGTATTCACCGTGGAGGTGGAGGTTGTACCGATGTTTGCAATCAGAAGCATAGCGGAAAAGAGCAGGGCATATTTGTTTTCTTTCAGGAGCTTCAGCATATCCAGCGGTGTGGTCTTTTCGTTCTGCATGCGTACCTGATGCTTCTCCTTGACAAGGATTATACGAAGCAGACCAAAGATAATGCCGGGAATCGAAAGGCAGAAGCCCATGATCATCCAGCCCTGACGGCTGTCCAGATTCTTTATGATCTGAGGCAGGATGATCGATGCCCCCAGCCCGCAGATCATGCTGATAAATCCATTTACAGAAAGCAGAGAAATACTCTGCTTTTTATCGTCAATCACATTGGAGAAATAGACCAGCTCCGAGCAGTCGACCATCGTCAGGAATACGGAGTATACCAGGAAATACAGCACGAACAGATAGATATAGGCCATTGTCTTGCTCATTTCCGGTGCGGCAAAAATCAGAGCGCCGCAAATCCAGTATCCGATAATTCCCAGCTGCCAGGGGCGGCCTTTGCCAAGCTTCAGATTTGTCCGTTCAATCAGAAATGCTGCCAGAAGATCCGTGAAGGCATCCGCAATTTTCGACAGCATAAAAATCAAGCCAACAGAAGCGGCTGACAATCCCATAAAGTCAGTTGCAAAAAATGTGACATAGCTGAAAAGCGCACCGCCGATGCCGATGGAAATCGTCATCATCGGCCAGCCGAGGTAGACGAGTTTTGAAGAATGATTTAAAGTATTTTTCATAAAAATCCTCTTTTCTATCTCCTGATCTGGTTGTTCGAAAATTAGTACAATTATGACAGCGCCTTCAATATCGGAAGCATCTGGTCGAGCACAGGTTTGTAACCGTTTGCATACATATGCATTCCTTCAATGGTGTACTCTGCCTTCAGCTCACCCTTCTCATCGCACAGTGGTGTGTTCAGATCGATAAACTGCGCCTCATATTTATCTGCCAGCGTACGGACCATTTCGTTGGCTGCATGAATACGCTCATTGGTACGATACTGCAAAATCTTCATCATAGCAGGCGCCTGACTGCCGACTGTCAAATTGACCGGATAATACGCCAGCAGATACAGCGATGCCTGAGGTAACTTCGTACGGATGCCTGCCAGGATCCGGGAATACCTCTCCATTAGTGCTTCTTCCTCATAATCAGGACCATTCAGATCATTTGTTCCAATGTTGATAAAGATATGAGCCGGCTGCAGGTCATAAACACAGGGTCCCATATTATCCAGCAGGTCTTGTGTGGTAAAACCGCCTATGCCGCGGTTATAGATTGTATAGGGCAAATCGAAATCCATCAGGAATTCGCAGATCGGGAACTGCTCCATCAGACTGGAGCCCGCAAACAGGATCTGCCCCGGCTTGACATAGGCATTCAGGTGCCGGAAGCGTTCCACCTTCTCTGCTCGCTCTGTTTTTGCCCGTATTTCAAACATTTGACGTATCTGTTGAGCTTCGAATTCCATGTACGTTTTCTTCCTTCTGTTGAAAAACAAATGGGGCTGTCGATCATCTTCGGCAGCCCGTAGTTTTTATTTTGCTGCCAATACTTCCAATGCGTGAGGAATACAGGCATCCCAGAATTCCCAGGTATGACCCGCCTCCGCTTCCTCCCACGTAACATCAGCACCGACCGACCGTGCCAGATCGCGATACAGCATATTGTCCCGGTAGAGATAGTCCTGCGTTCCGCAGCAGTGATAGATTTTCGGAATCTGCTGCGGATGCCCCTCGAACTGTCGCATGAGCCAGACAAGATCATTTTCGCTTCCCCGGTATTGCTCCATGCTTCCAAAAGCATCTATAAAGAAGGGATTTCCGAAATTCATCGGATCGGGAGTTCCCTTGAGCTCGTCGCCGCTGTCCACAGCACCGGAGAAGATGGCAAGTCCCGCAAATCTATCCGCCTGCCGTAAAGCCA
>JAZRXE010000050.1:0-19942 GCA_045600065.1 Anaerovoracaceae bacterium | reverse complement strand
AAGGACAAGTTCGTCCTGCCTTATTCCGACAAGGCAGTGCTGGACAACATCACCCTGAAGGAGAGCTTCTACGGCCTTTGCGACCGCTACGGCCTGGATTACGCCAGGACCTTCATCTACAAGCCGGAGATGAATTTCGAATTCGACATCGATTTCGGCTATCCCGTGGTGCTGAAGGCTTCCGACTCCGTAAAGTATCACAAGCATCACTTCGAGGGCTTCCACAAGGCATTCTTTATCAACTCCAAGGAAGAGCTGGTGGATACCCTGAAGCTGATCTACGCCAACGGCTACGATGATCACATGATCATCCAGGACATGGTGCCCGGCGAGGACGATTCCATCTACGATCTGCAGATGTACATCGGCTCCGACCACAAGATCAAGCTGATGAACTTCGGCAACGTGCTGCTGGAGGAGCACACCCCCACCGCCATAGGCAACAACGCCTGCACCCTGACCACCTTCAACGAAGAGCTGATGCTGAAGGTGGGGCACATGATGGAAGAGATCGGCTACGAGGGCTTTGCGGACGCGGACATCAAGTACGATCACCGGGACGGCAAGTTCAAGATGTTCGAAATCAACATCCGCCAGGGCCGCAGTCATTACCGGGTGAGCGCCAACGGCCACAATCTGGCTCAGCTGGTAGTGGATGATTACATCTATCACAAGGACATCCCCATGTGTCTGGTGGATCAGCCTCATTTCTGGCACGTGGTGCCTCTGGGCGTGGTCTACAAGTATGTTAAGGATCCGGTGAAGCTGGCGAAGGTAAAGGAGTTGGTGGCACAGGGCAAGGAGTGCAATTCTGCCGAATACCCGGCGGATATGCCCTTCAAGCGCAGGCTTTATCTGTGGGCCAGAGGCCTGAACATGTACAGGAAGTTTGCAAAGTATTATCCGTATAAATAGTAAAAATGCCGGGCGGAGAGCGCCGGCACAAACGCGCCGGCGGGCTTTCCAACAATATATTGAAATTTGTCCGCTGCGGTGCTATATTTTGTTTAGATTTTAGAGAGGAGCTGATTCCAATGGGTAGACATGGAACAATAGCAGGAAGAAAGTCCGCACAGGACTCCAAGAGAGCAGCATTATTTACAAAGTATGCAAGAGTGGTCACCGTAGCCGCCAAGGCCGGCGGAGATCCTGATTATAACCCCGCATTAAGGACCGCCATCGACAAGGCCAAGGGCATCGGAATGCCCAACGACAACATAGCCAGGGCCATCAAGAAGGGCACCGGCGAGCTTGCCGGCGAGACCTACGAAGAGATGACCTTCGAGGGCTACGGACTGGGCGGCGTTGCCGTGGTGGTAGAGACCCTTACCGACAACAAGAACCGCACCACCGCCAGCGTCAAGCACGCCTTCGACAAGTTCGGCGGCAATCTGGGCACCCCCGGATGCGTTTCCTATATGTTCACCAAGAAGGGCGTTTTCGAATTCGACAAGGAGACCGGCGTCACCGAGGATGTCCTTATGGAGGTTGCCCTGGAGGCAGGCGCAGACGATATAGTCGAAGAAGAAGACGAATTCATCGTTTACTGCGATCCTTCTGTTTTCAACGATGTGAGCGAGGCTCTTAAGGCCGCGGATCTTGAGGTACTGGCATCTGACATCGAGTCTGTTCCTTCCATGGAATCCACTCCCGAGGCCAGCGCACTGGGCCAGCTCCGCAAGATGATCGAAACTCTTGAAGATGACGACGACGTTCAGAAGGTCTATACCAACTGCAGCGTAGACCTCTACGACGAGGAATAACCGAATACAGCCTGGGGTGTACGTTAAGGTTCTTAATTCAACCTACATCACTAAAAAGGGACGCCGGGTCCGTTGTTTGCATTATGTCAGGCCTCATTTTCCCGCAAGGGCAGTGGAAGACAGAAGCAGCAGGCAGGCGACCCACCTATCGTTTCGATAGGTGTGAATTAAAACCTGACGGCATTCTGGGTTTTTTTATTGGTAATCAAAAAGGTAAAGCAAGATGTCCGAAAACAAAGACAGAATAGTAATAATCGACGGAAACAGCCTTATAAACAGGGCTTACTACGCAATTCAAAGGCCGATGATCACCAAGGACGGTTTTTACACCCAGGGTATTTACGGCTTTCTGAGCATGCTGGGAAAGATACGCAGCGATTATGCGCCAACGCACATGCTGGTGGCCTTCGACCGCAAGGCTCCGACTTTCAGGCATCTTGAATACTCTGATTACAAGGCCGGCAGGCGGAAAATGCCTCTGGAGCTTGCCATGGAGATGCCCGTGCTCAAGGATGTGCTGCATGCTCTGGGTATAAGGACCTATGAGACAGACGGCTTTGAGGCAGACGATATAATGGGCACCACTGCCAAAATGGCAGAGGCAGAGGGTCTGGAGGCTCTGATAGTGACCGGAGACAAGGACGCCCTGCAGCTTGCCACGGACAGCACTTCGGTGATCATCACCAAGAAGGGCATTACTGAATTCAAGCTCTATGACGATGCGGCCATGATCGAAGAATTCGGCTTCGACCACGTGCAGTTTATAGACTACAAGGCTCTGCGCGGAGATACTTCGGACAATATCCCGGGCATTCCGGGCGTGGGCGAAAAGACCGCGATAAAGCTTGTAAAGCAGTTCGGCAGTGTGGAAGCGCTGATCCGGGATCTGGATCAGGTGGAGAATGCCAAGCTGCGGGCGAAGATCGAAGAGGGCGCCATGTCCGCCATGATGAGCAAGCGGCTGTGCACCATAGTCACCAGCGTGCCTGTGGATTACAGCCTGGAGGACTGCCGCATTCAGCCTGCGGACAGAGACAAGCTTATTGATCTTTATACCAGACTGGAGTTCAAGACCTATCTGAGCAGGCTTTTGAAGGAAGAAAGCTCGGCAGGCGCCGGGTCTTCTCCGGCTGATACTGCTGAGGGGCCGTCTGCTGACGGCTTTACGGAATTCGAGTTCCCGCAGGTTCAGCTGATAAGCGATGCCGCTGAGGCTATGAATGTGCTTAAGAGGGCCTTCGAGGCAGGCTCTGCCGTGATGGATATTGACTCTGACGACGACCATGTAAACCTGCCTTCCATAGATTCCCTGCAGCTTTATTTCGGGGGAGAATGCTTTGTCATAGAGCTTGCAAAGGAAGAAATGCTGAGTCTGTTCAAAGGGGCGGCAGGGCTTGGAAGTCTTGATATTACCGGCTTTGGCCTGGGACGCATCTATTACGCCCTGGAAGCCAACGGTCTGGATCCTTCCTTCCTGATCTGCGCCCACGACTGCGCTCTGGCTCAATATGTGCTTTCTCCGGGAAGCAAGGCTCCTGAGCTGGCGGCTCTGCTGCTGGAAAGCTTTCATATAAATATCGGCTCCGGGGATGCCCAGGCTCAGATGGATCTGTTTGCCTCCGCCGACCGAAGCAAGGTAGCTCAGAAGCTGGTGCTGACCGGTGCTCTGGCGCAGATACAGAAGCTGAGCATAGCTTCTCAGGGGCTCGATAAGGTATATTACGATATAGAGCTGCCCCTGTGCAGCGTTCTGGCTTCCATGGAGGCCAGAGGCTTCAAGGCGGACAAGGATATTCTTAAGGACTTCGGAAAGCGGCTCAAGGCCGATATAGAGGCCCTGGAGGCCGAGATATATCAGCTTGCCGGAGAAAGGTTTAATATCAATTCTCCCAAGCAGCTTGGTGTGCTGCTTTTCGAAAAGCTGGGCCTGCCCTCGGGTAAAAAGACCAAAAGCGGATACTCGACCAATGCGGAGATACTGGAAAAGCTGGCTCCGGATCATCCGATAGTAGCCAGGGTGCTGGAATACCGTACGCTTACAAAGCTCAATTCCACCTATGTGGAAGGCCTGCTGCCCCTTATCGGCTGGGACGGCAAGATCCACGCTCACTTCAACCAGACCGTTACGGCCACGGGCCGCATAAGCTGCACAGAGCCTAACCTTCAGAATATTCCCGTGCGCACCGATCTGGGAAGGCAGCTGAGAAAGGCCTTTACCGCGGATTCTGATGAATATGTGCTGATAGGAGCCGATTATTCTCAGATAGAGCTGAGGGTCCTTGCGCATATGTCTTCGGATCCGACCCTGATACAGTGCTTCAATGAGGGTCTGGACATTCACCGGGAGACTGCTTCCAAGGTCTTCGGCGTGCCCTTTGACGAGGTCACATCCCAGATGCGCTCCAATGCCAAGGCCGTAAACTTCGGCGTCATTTACGGCATGAGCGGCTTTGGGCTCTCCAACGAGCTCACAATAACCAGAAAAGAGGCCGAAAAATACATAAGCGATTATTTTGAGCGCTTCAAGGATGTAAAGAATTTTATGGACGATGCGGTGGCAGGCTGCCGCAAGGACGGCTTTGTCCGCACCCTGTATGGCAGAAAGCGCAATGTTCCCGAGATCAGCTCCTCTGCCTATATGGTTCGACAGCTGGGAGAGCGTCTTGCCATGAATACGCCCATTCAGGGCACTGCCGCTGATATCATAAAGCTTGCCATGATAAGCACTTATAATGCTCTGAAGAAGGAAGTTCCGGATGCCGGGCTAATCCTGCAGATTCACGACGAGCTTATCATTCAGGCTAAAAAAGAAGATGCCGCCAAGGTCAGGGAGCTGCTTGCCGAGAACATGCAGGCTGCTGCACAGCTGGCTGTAAAGCTGGAGGTCTCCATGGAGGAGGGCTCCGACTGGTACGAGCTTAAATAGGAGATTGAAATGTTTATAGCGATTACAGGCGGAATCGGCTCAGGAAAGAGCACGGCTGCACAGCTGATCTGCAACAGGGATTACGACGTGGTGGATTGCGACGTTTTGTCGCGCAAGGTCACGGAAAAGGGTAAGCCTCTGCTGGATCAGCTGGCAAGGAGCTTCGGCCCCGAGATCCTGAATGAGGACGGAAGCCTAAACAGGCAGGCTCTGGCATTCATGGCCTTTGCGGATCCGGACAGCACAGACAAGCTGAATTCTCTGGTCCAGTCTGCCATAAGGATAGAAATGGTGAACAAACTCTTCGAGCTTTCCGGGGAGCATCCCGGAAAGCCTGTATTTGCAGAGGTTCCGCTGCTTTACGAGGCAGGCTGGGAATCCATGTTCGACAAGGTCTGGCTGGTGACTGCGTCTGAAGAAGTGCGCATAGACAGGGTAAAATCACGCTCGGGCCTGTCCGAGGAGGCTGTCAGAACAAGGATGGCCCTGCAGATGCCCGAGGACGAGAAGATGGCCAGGGCAGACGAGATCATAATCAACGACAAGAGCTTTGCGGCTCTCAAAATTCAGGTATATCAGCTTCTTGAGGAACTGGAAGCTGGCAATAATGTCTGATACATGGTATAATGATTCATTAATATCCCTTTATTCGGAAAGGTATACTGATGGCAGAAACAAAGAAAAAAACAACATCCGCAAAAAGCAGCGGGGCGTCAAAATCAGGCACGCGCTCCAGGCGCACCAAGGCCGATACCCAGGCCCAGAAGGCTGCAGCGGCACTCAAACAGGAACAGTTAAGAAAGAAAAAGCAGATCCACGACGATATTTCGGCAATAGTGATAATAGTCGTGGGTGTTTTTCTGCTGTTCAGCATGCAGTTCGGCTCCGGCGGCAGCGTTGGAGACTTTATCACCAAGGTGATGTTCGGACTGTTCGGAATAGTGGGCTATGCGATCCCGTATTTCTTTATACTGTTCGGCATTCTGGTATTTGCAAGGAAGACGGCTCTGCTTACCTTCAGAACATGGCTCTGTGTGGCTGTGCTGTTTCTGAGCGTGTCCTGCCTGAACGCTTCCAGATTTGCCGGCGTACTGAGCACTGAAAACATATTCAGCTTTCCCGTGATAAAAGACCTGTTCACCCTCGGTGTGAGCAGCGGCGGCATTCTTGGAATGATCCCGGCTCTGATACTGCTCAGGGCCGTTCAGCGTATGGGTCTTTATCTGACCTGCGGCGCGCTGATAGTCATATCGCTGATGTTTATATTCAACACCCCCATCTCCGCCTTCCTTGACAATCTGAAGCTTAAGGCTGCGGCAAACAAAGCCGCCAGAGAGGAGATGGAGCTTGCGGCCCTGCAGTACGAGGCTGAACACGCAGAGGAGGAGACAGAGCCTGCTCCCGCTGCAGCCGCGGTGCTTCCGGTCAGAAAGAAAAAGGCAGTTGCGGTAAGCTACGACGATATTCAGGGAGAACCCGCAACAAAGACAGAGCCAGAAAAGCCTGCACGCAAGGAGACTCCGCTTCCCGAGCCCGTAAAGTTTACGGAGCCTGAGGAGCCCGAACAACCCGAGCCTGAGATCATTGCCGAACCTGAAGAGCCCGTTCCCGTAAGGGAATACACTCCGGAGGACATAGGCCTGGTGAGCGCAGACAGCGTGGATGTATATACTCCCAACCAGCAGCACATTCTTGAATATGTCAGGGATGACGATCTGTTCGGGATCAGCAAGAGCGACAGCGGCACTCTGGGTCTTACCGGAATGTCTCCTGAGGAGGCCCAAAAGCACGGCTCAGAGCCTGTTGACGAGGATCCCCCAAAGCCTGCGGAGCAAAAGGCTCCCGCAGAAGAAAAGCCTGTTCAAAAGCCGGCAGAGGCTCCTGAGACCGAAAGCGAGGAAGCTAAGACGCCCGGATACACCTTTCCCCCTGTCTCGCTTCTTGGAAAGGCTTTTACATCAAAAGCCGGAGGAAAAGTAAGCGATCTGCAGGCTCAGGCGGAGCTGCTTGAAAGCACTCTCAAGAGCTTTAACGTGAACGCTTCTGTCATAGATTACGTTAAGGGGCCTGCTGTTACAAGGTTCGAGGTACAGCCTGCCAGCGGAGTCAAGGTCAGCAGCATAGTAAGGCTTCAGGATGATATAGCCCTGAACCTTAAGGCAAAGAGCCTGAGAATCGAAGCGCCCATACCCGGCAAGGCCGCCGTGGGCATAGAGATCTCCAACGACAGTATCAATACCATTACTCTCAGGGAGATCGTTGAATCCAAGGAATTCAGGGATGCAAAGTCCAGGATCTCCATGTGCCTTGGAAGGAGCATTACAGGCGACGCCATCGTGGGTAATCTCAAGGATATGCCTCATATGCTCATAGCCGGCGCTACAGGATCCGGCAAATCGGTTTGCATAAACAGTATTATTGTCAGCTTGCTTTACAAGGCAAAGCCCGATGAGGTCAAGCTGATACTCATAGACCCCAAGGTGGTAGAGCTGAGCAATTACAACGGCATTCCCCATCTTATGGTGCCCGTGGTCACCGATCCTCCCAAGGCTTCAGCCGCGCTGGGCTGGGCCGTAGGCGAGATGAACGACAGATACCAGAAGTTCGCCGAGGAGGGCGTCCGCGATCTGGAGTCCTACAATGAAACCATGAGGGCCAACGGAGAAGAGGAGAAGGTGCTGCCTCAGGTGGTCATCATCATCGACGAGCTTGCAGATCTTATCATGGCGGCTCAGAACACCGTGGAGGACAGCATCTGCCGCCTGGCACAGAAGGCCAGAGCCGCCGGTATGCACCTGATTGTGGCGACTCAGAGACCCTCAGTAGACATCATAACCGGTGTCATAAAGGCGAACATCCCGTCAAGGATCGCCTTTGCCGTGTCGGCTGCCGTGGATTCGCGCACCATCCTGGATATGACCGGCGCCGAAAAGCTGCTTGGTAAGGGCGATATGCTCTATCTTCCCCAGGGCATCAGCAAGCCCATAAGAGTACAGGGCTGCTTCGTGTCCGATCAGCAGGTGAACGCAGTCATAGATTTCATCAAGAAAGGCTGCGAAAAGCCCGAATACGCCCAGAACGTGCTTTCTGCCATGGACAGAGCCGGAGCGGGCCCCGCAGCATCCGCTGACGACGGAGACGACGATCTTTACGCAGATGCAGTGGAGCATGTGGTCAAGGCCAAGCAGGCCTCGGTATCCTCTCTGCAGAGACGCTTCCGTATAGGCTACAACAGGGCGGCAAGGCTCATAGACATGATGGAGGAAAGGGGAATTGTCGGACCCGCAGACGGCGCCAAGCCCCGCAAGGTGCTCATGACCGAGGAAATGTACTTCGAAACGGCTGAAAATGCCATCGAGGTGCCGGAGGAATTTTAATTGAAGGTATATATCAGAACTTTAGGTTGCGAAAAGAATACAGTTGATTCCGAATACGCGGCAGGGCTGCTGGTGGCTTCCGGCCACAGCATTTGCTCCGATCCGCAGGAGGCTGATATTCTGATTGTAAACAGCTGCGGTTTTATAAACGATGCCAAGGCCGGGTCCATAGATGCCATCCTGGAACTCGGGCAGGGCAAAAGGCCGGGACAGAAGCTGTATGTAAGCGGCTGTCTGTCTCAGCGCTACGGCAGGGAGCTTCAGGGATCCATGCCGGAGGTGGACGGCTTTATAGGCGTGAACGATTACGCAAAGCTGCCTCAGCTGCTGGGCACTGAGGGCTTCCTGTATCAGAGCCCCTGTCAGAAGCTGTATGAGGAGCTGGGCTCACGCCTTATTGAAGGCAGGGAAACGCCCTGGACGGCGCCCGTAAAGATCGCCGAGGGCTGCAACAATGTATGCTCTTACTGTGCCATACCCTATATCCGGGGCGGCTACAGGAGCCGCAGACCGGAGGATATACTGGCAGAGGCAGCAGCCCTTGCTGAAAACGGCTGCAGGGAGCTTGTGGTGATAGCTCAGGATGTGACCTTCTACGGCCGCGATTTCGGACGCACGGACATGCTGCCGGAGCTGCTGCATCAGCTTTGCCGGATCGAAGGCATAGAGTGGATCAGGCTCATGTACTGCTATGAGGATGAGATCACTCAGGGTCTGATCGACTGCATAAAGTCCGAGCCGAAGATCTGCAAGTACATAGACATTCCCATACAGCATTCCAACGACCGGATATTGAAGGCTATGAACCGCAAATCCACGTCCGCTTCCATTAGGTCTACAATAAAAACTTTACGTGAACAGATCCCCGATATAATTATCAGAACGACTCTGATATCCGGCTTCCCCGGAGAAACTAAGGAAGAATATCAGGATCTTTATAATTTCGTGGCAGAAACCCGTTTCGACAGGCTCGGAGTTTTCGCGTATTCCAAGGAAGACGGCACCCCGGCGGCAAGGATGAAGGATCAGGTCCGCAAGGATGTAAGGGAGCGCCGCAGAGACAGGATAATGGCGCTTCAGTGCGGCATTTCCCTTGAAAACAATCAGAAATATATCGGGCAGACACTGCGTGTGCTGGTGGAAGAGGATTGCCTGGACGGTACATATCTGGGCCGCAGCAGCATGGACGCACCGGAGATTGACAACGGCATCATCTTTACTTCCGATGTGCCTCTGGAGCCCGGCAGTTTTGTAAAAGTATACATTAACGACGCATTCGATTACGATCTCAGCGGAAAGCTGGCAGAAAAGGAGTAGTATGAATCTTCCCAACAAGCTTACCATTGCAAGGGTTATAGCGGTTCCGTTCTTTTGCCTGTGCTATGTGAAGGGCATGAACATTCCGGCCTTCGTGATTTTTATACTTGCAAGCCTTACTGACATGCTGGACGGCAAGATCGCCAGAAAATACAATCTTGTGACCAATTTCGGCAAAATTATGGATCCTCTTGCCGACAAGGTGCTGGTATATGCCGCGTTCTGCCTTATGGTGGAGGACGGAAGGGTGCCGGGCTGGATGCTTATCGTTATACTGGCAAGGGAGTTTGTGGTTGCGGGAATGCGCACCGTTGCCGCATCCGAGGGCATTGTTATCGCAGCGGGAATGAGCGGCAAGATCAAGACCGTTCTGCAGATGATAGCCGTGCCTTTGCTGATTCTCAGCCGACCTCAGGCAATAGCTTCCGCCGGACAGGTGTTTTTATGGGCATCTCTTGTCATGACTGTCGTATCCGGTATCGACTATGTTTACCACAATAAGCAGGTCTTCTTGATGTAGAGGAAATAAATGTAAATTTCCCCTTGACGAAAGATGCCAGAATATGGTAAATTTTTCTCGGTAAATTTACTGAAAAATACTTGACCGCAGCCTGAAAAGGGCTTAGAATAAAGAAGAACAAATGTTCTTTATTGAAATTCGGAGGAAAATATGCCAAGCGTAGACAACTCAGCCAGGTCGGAAAAAGACAAGGCACTTGAAGCTGCCCTGATGCAGATAGACAGAAAATTCGGAAAAGGCTCCGTTATGACTCTCGGAGACGACAGCGCCAGACTGGATGTGGAAGCCATATCCACAGGCTCCGTAAGCTTAGATATAGCCTGCGGAATAGGCGGACTGCCCAAGGGCAGGATCATAGAGATCTTCGGACCTGAATCCTCAGGTAAGACCACCCTGGCCCTGCATGTCGTGGCAGAGGCCCAGAAGAAGGGCGGCAGATGCGCGTTCATAGATGCGGAGCACGCTCTGGATCCCGTATACGCAAAGAATCTGGGAGTTATCGTTGACGAGCTACTGGTTGCTCAGCCTGATACGGGCGAGGATGCCCTGGAGATCTGCGAAATGCTGGTCAGATCCGCAGCCATATCCGTTGTGGTTATAGACTCTGTAGCCGCTCTGGTGCCCAAGTCGGAGATAGAAGGCGATATGGGAGATTCCCATGTGGGTCTTCAGGCAAGGCTCATGTCCCAGGCGCTCAGAAAGATCACCGGAGTCGCCAACAAGACAGGCACCATGATCATTTTCATTAATCAGCTCAGAGAAAAGATAGGCGTCATGTTTGGCAATCCCGAAACCACCACAGGCGGCAGAGCTCTCAAGTTCTACAGCTCTGTTAGGCTGGATGTGCGCAGGGTTGATTCCATCAAGCAGGGAGATAATGTAATAGGCAACCGCACCAAGGTAAAGGTAGTAAAGAATAAGGTAGCGCCTCCCTTCAAGTTCACCGAGTTCGATATCATGTACGGAACAGGCATTTCCAAGGCCGGTGATATTCTCGACTGCGCCGTCGATGCCGGTCTCATAGAAAAGTCCGGCTCCTGGTACAGCTGCGGCGGAGAGCGCATAGGCCAGGGCAGGGAGAATGCCAAGACATATCTGATCGAGCATCCTGATGTTTTAGACAGGCTGGAAGCCCAGATCAAAGAAAAGTTCATTCCCAAAAAGGGAGATCCCGAGCCCGAAGAGGACATAGAAGTAGATGAAGACGGTGTCATAATCGAATAGTCTCAGAGCATCATAAAGAAATACCGTAAGCATACAAAAAAGGGGCTGCCGAAAAATAAAAATACGCTTTTTTCGCAGCTCCTTTATTGAATAAGCCGGCTTGAGCCTTATGCAAGAACCTTGTCGAGCATTGCAGTGAATGTTTCCTTGGGCATGGCGCCTATCATGGAATCGGCGATCTGACCGTCCTTGAAGATGACTACTGTAGGAACGCTCATAATGTAGTACTGGTAGCAAAGCTCTCTGTTCTGGTCGATATCGATCTTGCAGACCTTTACTCTGCCTTCGTAATCGCCTGCCAGCTCCTCAATTACGGGGCTCAGCATTTTGCAGGGGCCGCACCAGGTAGCGAAGAAATCAACCAGTACGGGTATGCTGCTTTTGAGTACTTCTTCCTCGAAGCTGCTCTGATCTATATGTTTTATTTCAGCCATAATATGCTCCTTTCTTTATCAGAATCTACTATCGGTATAATAGCCTGATTCCGTATTTTTTTCAAGCCGCTCGTTATTATCAGCCCCGGAGTCTTAGCTTAGGGGTATGCTGCGGGACGGACAGGGATTTGGATAAATAGGTTCTGAGGGCCTGCTGCATACGGTTATTCTGTGGGATCAGGAACACATTTTTTTTCTGCAGAATTATTAACAGGTATACTGAAGAATTATAGACACAGGTTTTTGCGGAATTATAAATATCGATTGACACAGACTCTTTTAACAGCTATAATATCAGCGTTGCCGCTCTAAGTGGGTCTTTTGAAGTGCATTCAGCCACCTACACAGGCGAGACGGAAAGAGGAGGTAAAAATAATTATGTACGCAATCGTACAGACAGGCGGTAAGCAGTACCGCGTCTCCGAGGGAGACATCATCACAGTTGAAAAGCTCGAAGTTGAAGCCGGTGCAGAGGTAGAACTGGACAAGGTCCTGGCTATCGGCGGAGAAGAAGGCCTGACCGTAGGTAAGCCCTATGTCGAAGGCAAGACCGTCAAGGCAGAGGTTCTTGAGAACGGCAAAGGCGAAAAGCTGGTCATTTTCAAGTATAAGGCCAAGAAGGATTCCCGCAAGAAGCAGGGTCACCGTCAGCCTTACACAAAGCTGCAGATCAAAACTATAGGCTAATGTCCGTTTTAGGAGGTAAATCTAATGGCAAGTAAAAAAGGTGTAGGCAGCTCCAAAAACGGTCGTGAGAGTGAATCTAAACGACTTGGAGTCAAGAGAGCCGATGGTCAGTTTGTAAATGCCGGTACTATCCTGGTTCGCCAGAGAGGTACTAAGTTCCATCCCGGAAACAATGTGGGTATCGGCGGAGACGATACACTGTTTGCTAAGGTAAGTGGCGTTGTCAAGTTCGAAAGAAAGGACAAGACCCGCAAGCAGGTAAGCGTTTATAATCAGGACTAATACGCTGGGCCCCTATGGATACTCCATAGGGGCTTTTTGTATTTTTAAGGATGGTGAACAGGTTTTGGCATCTTTTGTTGATAAAGCGAATATAAGCATCAAGTCCGGAAAAGGCGGAAACGGTTCGGTATCATTCAGAAGAGAACCCTTTATTCCCCAGGGCGGCCCCGACGGCGGAAACGGCGGAAAGGGCGGGGACATAGTGATACTGGCAGACCGCAATCTCAGGACTCTGATGGATTTCAGATATAAGAGAAAATATGAGGCTCCCGCCGGAGAGGACGGCAGGGGCAAGCAGCAGTACGGCAAGGACGGCCAGGATCTTATTATAAAGGTCCCCGTGGGTACTGTCGTGCTGGACGCGGAGACCGGTCTGCAGATGGCAGACATGAAGGAAGACGGACAGCGCTTTGTTGCAGCCAAAGGCGGCAGAGGCGGAAGAGGCAATGTATGGTTCAAAAACTCAGTCCGTCAGGCTCCCAATTTTGCCGAGGCCGGAGGCTTTGCCCAGGAAAGAGATATCGTGCTTGAGCTCAAGCTCATAGCCGACGTGGGTCTGGTGGGTTATCCCAATGTAGGAAAATCCACCTTGCTTTCGGTTTCCACCAGCGCAAACCCAAAGATAGCAAATTATCATTTTACTACTCTGACTCCCAATCTGGGTGTGGTGCAGATGCACGATACATCCTTTGTAATGGCCGATATCCCCGGCCTTATCGAAGGAGCATCGGAGGGTCTTGGCCTGGGTCTGGACTTCCTTAAGCATATAGAGCGCACAAGGGTGCTCATTCACGTGGTGGATGTTTCGGGCAGCGAGGGCAGAGATCCCATAGAGGATTTCGAAAAGATCAACGCGGAGCTTGTCAGCTACAGCCCCAAGCTTAAGGACAAGCCTCAGATAGTAGTCGGAAACAAAATAGACATGGCAGAGGACGAGCAGATCGATGCCTTCAGGTCTTATGTTGAAGCCAGGGGCCTGGCTTTTTATACCATGTGTGCTCCCATTCATATGGGCGTAAAGGAGGTTTTGGAGGCTGCGTTCCGGGCGCTTAAGAGCCTGCCTGAAGAGGAGGAGCTGCCGGTATCCGAGTATGTTCCCACTGACATAACCAGGGATCCGGATTACCGTACTGTCTACACAGGCCAGGACGAGGACGGAGCCTTCAGGATATGGGGCAAGCAGCTGGAGAAGATATTCAACTCCACAAATTTCAACGACACAGGCTCTTTCAGGTATCTGTTCAAGTATATGGAAGACAAGGGAGCCTTTGAGCAGCTTCGGAAGATGGGGCTCAAGGAAGGCGATCTGATCAGGATTTTCGATTATGAATACGAATATGAAGATGAATAGCAAACAGCTGGCTCAGACTCTTGACAGGCTGCTGCCCAAGGTGGAAAAGCCCGCCAGATACATAGGCGGGGAGATACACAGCATAGTCAAACGACCGGGCCCTGATACCGTAAGGCTGGCGTTCTGCTTTCCGGACAGCTACGAGATAGGCATGTCCTATCTTGGCATGCAGATACTTTATCATTGCCTTAACAAGAGCGAACATGTGTATTGCGAGCGCAGCTTTGCCCCGGCAAAGGATATGGCAGCGGAAATGGAAAAGACCGGCATGCCGTTGTATACTCTGGAGACCAAAACCCCTCTGGGCGATATGGACATCATAGGCTTCACCCTGCAGTACGAGCTTTGCTACACCAATATTCTTATGATGCTGAAGCAGTCCGGGCTGAGCGTGAATGCCGCAGACAGAGCCGAAGATGATCCTCTGATCGTTGCCGGCGGACCCTGCGCCTTCAATGCGGAGCCTCTGGCTGATTTCCTCGATCTTGTCATGGTCGGGGACGGAGAGGAACAGTTTCCGCAGCTTTGCGAGCTGTATTACAAAAAGAAGCAGACCGGTATGAGTAAGCTTGATTTTCTGAAGGAAGCCTGCCTTATGCCCGGCATTTACGTGCCGTCCTTTTATCAGCCCGAATATGACGAAAACGGCAGATATACAGGCTATCGCAAGCTTTATGATAAGGCTCCCGACACTGTAATGAAGGCTGTGATCTCCGATCTTAACGATGTGGATTTCCCCACGGAGCATGTGGTTCCACTGGTCGAGATAGTTCAGGACAGGGCTGTCACCGAGATCTTCAGAGGCTGCACCAGAGGCTGCAGATTCTGCCAGGCAGGCATGCTTTACAGGCCCGTCAGGGAACGCTCCAGAGAAAACATCCTTAAGATTACCGAAAACCAGATAGAAAGCTCAGGACAGGGAGAGCTGTCGGTGCTTTCTCTTTCGACCTCCGATTATTCGGATTTTCAGGGCATGATAGGTGATCTTATGGACTACTGCGGCAAAAAGCAGGTGACCTTGTCTCTGCCTTCACTTCGTCTGGACAATTTTGCCTTTAAGGTAATGGACGAGATGCAGGGCATGAAGAAGACCGGACTTACCTTCGCACCGGAGGCCGGAACCCAGCGTCTTAGAGATGTCATAAACAAGAATATAACCGAAGATGATATATTTACGGCTCTCGACAAGGCTATGGATCTGGGCTGGAGCAGCGTCAAGCTGTATTTCATGATGGGGCTTCCCACTGAGACCGACGAGGATCTGGAGGGCATTGCCGATATATCTGCCCGCATTATGGCTCTTGCAAGGAGCAAGGGTGTGCGCTTTTCAGTCAGCGTAAGCGTGGCCAATTTTGTTCCAAAGCCCTATACGCCTTTCCAGTGGGTGGCTCAGAACAGCCCAGAGGAATTCGACCGCAAGCATAAGTTCTTAAAGGAGCGCATGGATAGGATCAAGGGTGTTACATACCATTATCACGGAAGCTTCACCAGTCATCTGGAGGCTATTTTCGCCAGAGGCGGCAGAGAGCTTTGCGAGACCCTGCGCAGGGCCTCTGATATGGGCTGCTGCTTTGATGCCTGGACAGAAGGCTTCGATCAGAACAAGTGGGAGCAGGCTCTTAAGCAGAGCGGCATCAACAGGAGCTATTTCGCTCTTAACGAGCTGGATACTGATGATGCTCTGCCATGGGATGTGATAGACTGCGGAGTGTCCAAGGCCTATCTGAAGCGCGAATACCTCAGGGCAATGGCCGGACAGACCACTCCCGACTGCAGGCTGGGCTGCAACGGCTGCGGAATCAACAGGTTTACGGAATGCAGGCTGGGCGGAATATATGAATAGATATGTATTAAAATTCAAAAAGACCGGATACATGCGATTCATCTCTCATCTGGATCTTTACAGGCTGTTCAAGCGCTGCATAAAGAGGGCTCAGGTGCCGGTGGCATGGTCCAACGGCTTTAATCCTCACGAAAGGGTGAATCTTGTACAGCCTCTTTCCCTTGGCTTTGAAAGCCTCGGAGAATATTTTGAGATAGAGCTTCTAAAGGATATGGAGCCCGGAGCTCTGCTTGATGCAATGAACAGCTTTATGCCGGAAGGCATAAGCTTCACCGGTATCACGGAGATCCCGGCGGCAGTCAAGAACATGTCTGCTATAAGTGATTATGCACTCTATTCCGTTGAATATGCTGGTGATGCTTCCGGCTTTTCGGATAGCTTCCCCTCTTTTATGGCGCAGGACAGCATCATGATCACCAAAAAGGATAAGAAGACCAAAAAGCCTGTGGAAAGAGATATCAAGTCTTATATCCGCAGCGCGATGCTGTGCCGCGCCGACGAGCAGGGCGCTGAATTCGCCCTGGTGCTGCGCTGCGCCACCAATCAGACACTGAATCCGTCCAATTTGATGGACAGTTTTTTCAAGTATTGCTCTGCTTCGGCAGAGGCCGGAGACCTGCGCATCTGCCGCAGGGACATCTTTTTCGAAAAGGAAGGAGTGCTTCTGCCTCTTTCGGACATCCAAAACAGATAAATGGCAAGAAGAAACAAGAGACATTTCAACATCAAGCTGACAGATCCCCGCAGTCTGAGCAGAGACAGTCTGATCCGGCTGCTGACAGTGCTTTTCTCCGTTGTCTATATCGCAGTGGGATACCGTATGGTATCCGCTGATCTGGATATTTTCAACATGGAAGGGGCCTATACGGTGAAGGCAGAGGTGCTTCAGATAGGAGATGCGGACAGCTCCGGCTATACTGCCGGAGAGTTTTACTACGAGGATGTGACCACCTATTTTACAGCCAGGGTGCTCAACGGCAGGGAATTCAAGGGCAATACGGTGCTGGCTGCCCAGACCTCGGACAATTATTCCAATATGAGCGCCGATGAGCCTGTTAAGGTGGGCGACAAGGTGGTGCTTTACAACTACGGTATCAAGCAGGGCGCGGCTGACTGGGTGTTCGGAGGCTATGCAAGGCTGGACGGGAATATCATCCTGGGCGGCATTTTTGTGGTACTGCTGCTGTTTTTCGGGCGCGGCAAGGGTCTCAATACCATTATTTCTCTGGTATTTACCTGTCTGGCCGTGTTTATGGTCTTTGTGCCTTCCGTGCTGGCGGGCTTCAATATCTACATGATGACGGCAATAACCTGCGTGTATACCATCAGCATGACCTTGCTCATAACCAACGGTTGGAGCGCAAAGTCTCTGACTACCATGCTGGGCTGCAGCTTCGGCGTGCTGACTGCCGCCGTGCTTTCTCTGATATTCGACAGGGTGCTGCGGCTTACGGGCATGCTTGATGAGCATTCGGTATATCTGCAGTATCTCAGCTCCGGGGTGGAGATCAACCTCAGGGCAATAGTCTTTGCCATGATAGTCATAGGAGCCATGGGTGCGGTCATGGACGTGGCAATGGATATATCTTCATCGCTCTACGAGCTTCACTGCAGAGCAGAGCACCTGAGCTTTGCCCAGCTGTACCAGTCCGGAATGAACATAGGCCGCGATGTCATGGGGACCATGGCGAATACCCTGGTTCTGGCATATATCGGCAGCTCGCTGTGCAGCATTCTGATACTGATAACCTACAGCTCTTCTCTTTACGAGCTTCTCAACAGGGAAAACATAGCCGTTGAGATGATGAATTCGCTGATAGGAAGTCTTTCCATTCTGATGACCATTCCCCTGACTACCCTGGTCTGCTGCTTTATGTACAAGGGCAGAGACAGCCGATTTGCAACTGAAGCCCTGCCGGCGGGCGTATCCGACGCATTGCGCAGCGAAGATGCAGAATTCAGAGCTGCGGCAGACAGAGCGATCAGGCTTGCGGGAAAGGGCGCAGGAAGCTCCCGCCCAAAGGCTGACAATGCAGGCAGCAGAGCAGCCAAAGCCTTAAAAACGGTCAAGCAGGCGTCTTCCGGCAGCCCGGATTCTGCTGTATCTGCAGCGAAAAAAACAGATTCAAGGGTGGTGCGGACTCAGAAAAGCAGCAATTCCGGAAAATCCATAATTCCCGACAAGGATCCTATGGCTTTGTATAACGAGTATTTAAGCAAAAAGCAGAATAAGGAGTAGCGGAAATACAGCGGCATTGCAGCTAAAAAGCTTAAAAGCAGCAGAAATATTTCCGGCAATAGCAGAATCGCTTGACTTCCATTATCTGGTAAAATATACTGTCTGTACGGGAGCCGGAAGGCAGGTATGGATAAGGATAAACTGAAAAAACGCGCAATTGCCCTGTTTCTGGCTATAGGGGCTGTTTACGGCGCATTGGATCATCGGCAACCGTCAGCTGCTTCTGATATCCGGATAATCAAGGGCTCGGCCATTTCCGTTGAGCAGTCGGCAGGCTCTGGTGCTTATGCGGAAGGTGAAGGGCAGCCGGGCGATACGCAGATCAGTACTGAAGACGCCGCAAGCCATATAAATGACGCTGCTTATACGGCGTACAGCGGGCAAGCGGATACGGAAGGCGCGGACAGCCAAGTGTACAGCGATCCCCGGGACAAGGATAACGGCATTTCGGAGCTTTCTCCCGGGGCAGATAAAAATGACACGCGCATAGACCTGAATACCGCGGACAGCGCACAGCTGCAGAGCTTAAAGGGCATAGGCCCCGCTAAGGCCGCGGCTATCATTGCATACAGGGAAAGCTACGGCGGCTTTGTGTGTGCAGAAGAAATAACGGAGGTAAAGGGCATAGGCCCGGCAACCTACGAGAAAATCAAGGATCAAATATATGTTGAAGCAAAGTGAACTGGACAGAATCAACGAGCTTGCCCACAAGCAGAAGGCCGAGGGCCTTACGGACGATGAAAAAGCCGAGCAGGCAGTGCTCAGGCAGCGCTTTCTTGAGGATTTCAGGGCAAGATTCAAGCAGCAGCTGGAAAACATCGAGATAGTGGATCCCGATGATCCCAGGCTTACCGGCATTAACAGAAAGCCCAGCTAAAGCATGGCGGACAGCGTTCTTCTGGCACTCAGCGGAGGGGTCGACAGCACTGCCTCTGCCGTAATACTCAAAGAAAGGGGCTATGATATCAAGGCTCTTTATTTTGATGTGCTTAAGGATGGGGATGATGCCGCGTATTCGAGAGCTGCTGCGGCGGCGGAAAGGCTCGGGACTGAGCTTTTACGTCTCAATGTAAGCCGGCTGTTCGATGAAAAGGTCATAAGCTATTTTGTGTCCGAATACGAAAAGGGCCGTACTCCCAGCCCCTGCGTGATATGCAATCCTATGGTCAAGTTTGCCGTTCTTTGTGAGCAGGCTGACCGCCTGGGCTGCAGGTATATAGCGACAGGGCATTACGCGGGCATTGAGCGCAGCGGTGAGCTGTTTCGAATAAAAAAGGCCGCAGACAAAAGCAAGGATCAGTCCTATATGCTGTATATGCTGGGCCAGGATGTACTTTCAAGGCTGCTGCTGCCTCTTTCAGAGGTTTTAAGCAAGGATGAGGTAAGAAGTATAGCCGCAGGCCGGAATATGCCCAATTGGGGCGAAAAGGACAGCCAGGACCTTTGCTTTGTACCGGACGGAGACCACAGGGCGTTTCTGAAGAGCAGGGGAGCCGCTTCCCTGCCCGGAAGCTTTGTCCTTGAGGACGGGACCGCGCTTGGACCGCATGACGGCCTTATCAATTATACCGTAGGCCAGCGCAAGGGCCTTGGCATTGCTCTGGGGCATCCTGTGTTTGTAAAAAGCCTTGATCCTGTCAGCGGGAACGTTATCCTGACTGAAAACAGCGGTCTGTTTCATAAAAATGTTTATGTTAATAACCTTTACTTTTCGGGCTTATCTATAGTACAGGCTCAGGATTTGTATAACGAGTCTCATTGCGGCTGCAAGCTTCGCTACACTGCAAGGGAGGCCGCGTGCACCGTTCATTTTAAGGAAAACAGCCTTGTTCTGGTCTTTGACGAGCCTCAGCGGGCTGCTGCTCCCGGCCAGCCTGCGGTGCTTTACTCAGGCGACGCGGTAATAGGCGGAGGCTTTATAGAAGGAGCGGATGACTGCCCCTTATGTTGTTAGTGTAAAATAATTGTGGAACTTATCA
>JAZRXE010000049.1:0-11842 GCA_045600065.1 Anaerovoracaceae bacterium | reverse complement strand
GCCCGGATGGCCATGTAAGGGGCCGTCGTAAGCGGGAGCGGAAGGCGGCTTTCATTACGTTTCTGATCAAAAGCCGCCTGCAGCGGCAGCGTGGCCCCGACATGGCTGACGAACTTGCGATTTAAATATCTTCACACACAGCGTCAGGATGATTCCTGAACACAGAAGAACCGTCCCCCTGTGTCCAAAACGCAAGCCCGGATGGCCATGTAAGGGGCCGTCGTAAGCGGGAGCGGAAGGCGGCTTTCATTACATTCCTGATCAAAAGCCGCCTGCAGCGGCAGCGTGGCCCCGGCATGGCTGACGGACTTGCGATTTCAATATCTTCACACAGCGACAGCATGATACCCGAACACAGAAGAACCGTCCCCTTGTGTTCCCTTGTGTTCTTGTGTACTACAGGTCTGAGATCTCCTGTCCGCAGTACAGACAGCGGTAACGATTTCCACTGTCATCGCAGGGAACGAAAATATGCCTGATCTCCTGCTCCTGAGCGCATATGCACTTGGGATTGGAGCACTTGAACACATTGGTGATCATCTCGGCAGGCATCTGCATTTCACCCTCGTCCTCGTTGATACCCAGAAGCTTCAGGATCAAAGCCATACGCATGTACTTGCCGTTGAGAGCCTGGCGGAAATATGCGGCTCTCGGGTCGTCATCCACCTCCACGCTGATCTCGTTTACCCTGGGCAGGGGATGCATCACTATGCAGTCTTCCTTGGCCAGAGCCATCTTTTCCGTATCCAGCACGTAGGAATCCTTCAAACGGGTGTATTCGGCGGGATCGTCGAAGCGCTCCTTCTGGATGCGAGTCATATAGAGCACATCCAGATCGGGAATGGCACCCTCCAGGCTGGTGGTGATCTCAAAGCGCTGTCCGGCCTTAAGTATGGTCTCCTTGCACTCTACGGGCAGCTCAAGCTCCGCAGGGCTGATGAGCACATAGTGATTGTCCGGATATCTGGTCATGGCATTGATCAGGGAATGAACGGTGCGCCCGTACTTCAGATCTCCGCAAAAGCCTATGGTAAGCCCGCTGAAGCTGCCCTTTTCTCTGTATATGGTCAGCAGGTCTGCCAGAGTCTGGGTGGGGTGACAATGAGAACCGTCCCCTCCGTTTATGACGGGCACTGAGCCGCTGAGTGCGGCAACAAGGGGAGCGCCTGCCATAGGATGCCTCATGGCGATGATGTCTGCATAGCAGCTTACAATCTTTGCGGTATCGTGTACACTTTCACCCTTGGATGCAGAGGATGTAGCTCCGTCTGTCATGGAGATCACGGCTCCGCCCAGCTCGTGCATGGCTGCTTCAAAGCTCATGCGGGTCCTGGTGGAGGGCTCAAAGAACAGAGTTGCCAGCTTTTTGCCGCTGCACATGTGAGCGTAGCGCCCGGGGTTTGCTATGATATCAAGCGCGGTGTCTATGAGCCTGCTCAGCTCCTGCGCGCTGAGATCGGTGACGTCGATAATGCTTCTCATCTTGTCTCCTTACTTGATCCAGGATTCGTCGGAGGGGTTGTCTCTGAATTTCAGCAGCCTTGCGATATCCTCAGGCTTTATAAAGTTATACTCCGCGGCGACCTTGGCGATGGTGTCGAAATCGGTCAGGGAAACATTCTTTGTATTTGCCGCAGCCAGCTTGTCGAAGCTCTTCTGCATGCCGTAGGTCACTATGGAAACGATGCCCAGCACGTCGGCGCCTGCCTCGCGCAGTATCTCTACGACCTCTATGCTGCTGCCGCCGGTGGAGATAAGATCCTCTACCACTACCACCTTCTGGCCAGGTTCAAGCCTGCCCTCGATCTGGTTCTTTCTTCCGTGATCCTTGCTTCCGCTTCTGACATAGCCCATGGGCAGATCCATCAGATGTCCGCAGATGGCTGCGTGGGCAATGCCTGCGGTGGAGGTACCCATCAGAACTTCCACGTCGGGATAGTTGGCCCTGATGGTCTCTACCAGGCCGTATTCAACGTCGTTTCTTACCGCAGGGCTGGTCAGTGTCAGCCTGTTGTCGCAGTAAACGGGGCTCTTGATGCCGCTGGCCCAGATGAAGGGCTCGTCCAGGTTGAGGAATACTGCCTTGATGTCCAGCAGATCCTTTGCGATCTTTTCGTTAAGTTCCATTTTGTCCTCCTAATCAACAAATTCTCTGATGCAGCGCTGATATGCGGCAACGGGATCTGCTGCCGCAGTGATGGGCCTGCCCACTACTATATAATCCGAACCTATGAGCTTTGCCTGCTCCGGGGTCATTACCCTCTTCTGGTCTCCGGCGTCTCCGTCCGCAAAACGCACACCCGGGGTGACGGTCAGGAAGCCCGCACCGCAGACCTCGTGGACCTTGCCTGCCTCCAGGGGGGAGCATACAACTCCGTCCAGGCCTGCCAGCTTTGCGTTGTGAGCATAGTGCATGACAACCTGATCTATGGGCTCCTTGATAAGCAGATCTCTTTCCATGGACTCCTGATCGGTGGAGGTCAGCTGGGTCACTGCTATGAGCAGAGGTCTGGTTCCGTCTTCTCTTGTAAGGCCCTCCAGTGCAGCCTCCATCATGGCTATGGTGCCGGAGGCGTGGAGATTGCAGATATCCACATCCAGAACGCTGAGCACGTGCATGGCCTTCTTGACGGTATTGGGGATATCGTGAAGCTTCAGATCCAGGAAGATCTTATGGCCCCTGGTCTTGATCTCCTTTACGATGGCAGGGCCTTCGGCATAATAAAGCTCCATGCCTATCTTGACGAAGGGCTTTCTGTCCAGGCCTTCGAACTTGTCCAGAAAAGCAAAGGTCTGCTCTGCGCTTGCAAAATCGCAGGCTACTATTACATCCTTACCCATTAATGTGCACCTCCGATGATATCCTTAAGGTTTTCGATGTGATATTTATCCATAACAGCCGGAAGACTGTCGATTATGCGCTTGCTTGCCATTGGGTCTGTCAGATTGGCCGCGCCCACCTGTACCGCGCAGGCTCCGGCGAGCATCATTTCTATTACGTTTTCGGCGCTGCTGACACCGCCCATGCCCACCACGGGGATCTTTACGGCGGAAGCCACCTGATATACGCAGCGCAGGGCCACCGGGAATACCGCGGGACCTGACAAGCCGCCTGTGGTTATGGAAAGCACGGGCTTTCTGGTCTTAAGGTCTATACGCATGGCCAGCAGGGTGTTTATAAGGCTGATGCCGTCGGCGCCGGCATCCTCGCAGGCCTTTGCTATGGAGGCTATATCCGTTACATTGGGTGTGAGCTTCATGATCACGGGCTTGGTGGTGGCTGCCTTAACAGCTCTTGTGACCTCCGCAGCTCCCTCGGGAGTGGTGCCGAAGCTCATGCCGCCGCCGTGAACATTGGGGCAGCTGATGTTGATCTCCAGCCAGCCCACCTGATCCTCCTTGTCTAGAAGGCTGCTGGTGTATACGTAATCCTCCACTGAAAATCCGCTGACATTGGCCATTACGGGCTTGCGGAATACCTTCTTCAGCCTGGGAAGCTCCTCGGAGATAACCTTTTCCACTCCGGGATTCTGAAGGCCTACGGCATTGAGCATGCCTGCGTAGCCTTCGGCTATTCTGGGAGTAGCATTGCCGAATCTGGGGTCTCTGGTGGTTCCCTTAAAAGAGAAGGTCCCGAGGCAGTTGATATCGTAAATGTCTGCGAACTCATAGCCGTAGCCGAAGGTACCCGAAGAGGGTATCACCGGATTGTCCAGCTGAATGCCGCAAAGCTCTGTGCTTAATCTTCCCACAGTATGTCCTCCTTCATCATTACGGGTCCGTCCTTGCATATGCGCTTGTAGCCTGTTATGGTCTTGCAGGTGCAGCCCATGCAGGCTCCGAAGCCGCAGCCCATGCGCTCTTCGAAGCTGAACTGAGCGCCTGTCCTGCAGGTCTTGTATACGGCCTTGAGCATAGGCTCGGGGCCGCAGGTGTAAACATAGGAATAATCCATGGTCTTCATGGGGTCTGTTACAAAGCCCTTGACACCATAGCTTCCGTCAACCGTCGCCACAGTCACGCTGCAGCCCAGGGCCTTGAATTCCTCCTCGTAAAAGATCTCGGACGCGGTGTTGAAGCCCAGTATCACCTGGGGCTTTTTGCCCTGAGCAATGAGCTGCTTTGCCAGATAGTACATGGGAGGAACTCCCACGCCGCCTCCTGCCAGCAGAGGAGCATCCCCGCTGCAGCTGAGATCGTATCCGTTGCCCAGATGGGTCAGAATATCCAGCTCAGCGCCCGGGCACATCTGCTTCATCTGCTCAGTGCCGCGGCCAACGACCTTGTAGATTATGGTCAGCTGATCTTCTTTGAGATCGCATACGGATATGGGCCTTCTCAGATAGAGTCCGTCTATGCTGATGTTTACGAACTGCCCTGCCTTAAGGCCCTCCAGAGAGCCCTCCGGGCCCTGAAGCGTCATGTGCATAACGTCCGCTGTCAGCGGCTCGTTGGCGATGATCTCGAAAATGAATTGTTTCATGCCGTCCCCCTATATCGTGGAAATGGTTATTGTGGTCTCCTCCAGCACGTCCAGCAGAACCCGGACAGTGTCAAGAGAAGTGAACAGACTTACATTGTTTTCGGTGGCGCAGCGCCTTATCTTTTCGCCGTCGTCCATGTGGACTCCGGATATGGTCCGGGTATTGACCACATAGCTTACATAGCCCTCTCTGATGGCGTTGAGTATGTCCTCGCTGCCCTCGGATATCTTGCCCAGGGCCTTGGTGCGTATACCGTTTTCCTTGAGGAATTTCGCGGTGCCTGCAGTTGCCTGGATATTGAAGCCCATGTCGTAGAAGCGGCGCACCAGAGGCAGAGCCTCCTGCTTGTCTGCGTCCGCTATGGTGACCAGCACCGTTCCGTAATTCTGAAGCTTCATTCCGGAGGCCTGCATGCCCTTGAACATGGCACGGGCAAGGCTCTTGTCGTAGCCTATGGCCTCGCCTGTGGACTTCATCTCCGGAGACAGATAGGCATCCAGACCCTTGATCTTGTTGAAGGAGAACACGGGTACCTTTACATAGTAGCGCTGCTTCTCCGCCGGATAGAGGTCGAATATGCCCTGCTCCTTAAGGCTCTTGCCCAGTATGACGTCGGTGGCGATGTCTGCCAGGCTGTAGCCAGTGGCCTTTGACAGGAAGGGAACGGTCCTTGAGGATCTGGGATTGACCTCGATGATGTAGACCTTGTCTTCGTTGTCCACTATGAACTGTATATTGAACAGGCCCACTATGCCTATGCTCAGGCCGAGCTTCTTGGCGTACTGAAGGATAATGCCCTTGACCTTGTCGGAAATGCTGATGGGCGGATAGACGGAAATCGAGTCTCCGGAATGAACGCCGGTGCGCTCGATCAGCTCCATGATGCCGGGCACGAACACGTCTCTACCGTCGCAGATGGCGTCGACCTCCACCTCTCTGCCCATTATATACTTATCCACCAGAACGGGCTTGTCCTCGTCGATCTCTACTGCCGTTTTGAGGTAGTAGCGCAGCTCTTCCTCGCCGCCCACTATCTGCATGGCCCTGCCGCCCAGAACGAAGCTGGGGCGCACAAGCACGGGATAGCCTATTTCGGCTGCCGCCGCAACGCCGTCCTCTATCCTGGTGACTGCCCTGCCCTTGGGCTGGGGAATGTTCAGCTCCTCCAGGACCTTTTCGAAGCTGTCTCTGTTTTCTGCCTTGTCTATGGCGTCGCAGTCCGTGCCTATGATCTTTACACCCCTGTCCATAAGAGGTCTTGCAAGATTAATGGCAGTCTGGCCGCCCAGAGACGCGATCACGCCCTCGGGCTTTTCGAAATCTATTATTGCCATTACATCTTCCGGTGTAAGAGGCTCAAAGTACAGCTTGTCTGCGGTGGTGTAGTCGGTGGAGACAGTCTCCGGGTTGTTGTTGATGATTATGGCCTCGTAGCCGCTGCGCCTGATTGTCTGTACCGCGTGGACCGTGGAATAGTCGAATTCCACACCCTGGCCTATTCTGATGGGGCCTGCGCCCAGCACAACTATCTTCTTCTTGTCCGTGAGCCTGGACATGTTGGCTCCGCTGTAGGAAGAATACAGATAGGCTATGTACTTGCCCGTGTGCAGGGTGTCTACCATGCGGAAGGAGGGTATTATCCCCGCCTGCTTTCTGGCATTGAACACAGAAAGCTCGCTCATGCCCCAGAGCTTTGCGATGTATTCATCGGAAAAGCCCATGACCTTGGCGCTGCGCAGAACCTCCATATCGCCCTTTGCGGCTGCCAGGCTCTTTTCCATCTCTATGATGCGGACAAAGCTCTCCAGAAACAGCGGTGTGATCATGGTTGCCTTGTGCAGCTTATCCACGGATTCGCCTCTGCGCAGCAGCTCGAACACTCCGTAAACGCCGTCTGCATGGAATTCGCTGAGATATTCGTATATTTCCTCAGTGCTCTGCCTGTCGAACTTTGCCAGTCTGAAGTGGCAGGTACCGGTCTCCAGAGATCTGACGGATTTGAGCATGCATTCCTCCAGATTGGAGCCTATGCCCATGACCTCGCCGGTGGCCTTCATCTGGGTTCCCAGAGTGTTGGGGGCTCCGGAGAACTTGTCGAAGGGGAATCTGGGGAACTTGGCGACTATGTAGTCCAAGGAGGGCTCCATGGCCGCTGTGCCGCCTGCTACGGGGATGTCTTCCAGCAGCATGCCCATGGCAATCTTGGCAGTGACCCTGGCTATGGGATAGCCGCTGGCCTTGGAGGCCAGAGCCGAGGATCTGGAGACCCTGGGGTTGACCTCGATGAGGAAGTATTCGCTGCTGTAGGGGTTAAGGGCGAACTGAACATTGCATCCGCCTTCTATTTTCAGTTCTCTGATGATCTTCAGAGCGCTGTCGTTAAGCATTTTTAGATCGTGGTCATTAAGGGACAGTATGGGGGCCACGACTATGGAATCTCCGGTGTGTACGCCCACAGGATCCACGTTTTCCATGCCGCAGATGGTGATGGCATGGTCGGCGGAGTCTCTCATTACCTCGAATTCGATCTCCTTGTAGCCCTTGACGCTCTTTTCCACCAGCACCTGATGCACGGGGGAAAGCTTAAAGGCGTTGGCTGCTATCTCCGCAAGCTCTTCTTCATTATCGGCAAACCCGCCGCCGGTGCCGCCCAGTGTAAAGGCGGGACGCAGCACTACGGGGTAGCCGATTTGTGCCGCTGCCTTCCTGGCCTCCTCTATGCTGTAGGTGATCTCGGAGGGTATCACGGGCTCTCCTATGGACAGGCACATTTCCTTGAACAGCTCCCTGTCCTCTGCCCTTTCTATGGATTCTGAGGAGGTGCCCAGCAGCTCCACTCCACATTCCCTGAGCACGCCCTTTTTCTCTAACTGCATGGCCAGATTCAGTCCGGTCTGACCGCCTATGCCGGGAACAATGGCATCGGGGCGCTCGTAGCGCAGTATCTTAGCCACATATTCCAGAGTGAGCGGCTCCATGTAGACCTTGTCTGCGATCTGTACGTCTGTCATGATGGTGGCGGGGTTGGAATTGCAGAGTATGACCTCGTAGCCCTCTTCTTTCAGAGCAAGGCAGGCCTGAGTGCCCGCGTAGTCGAACTCCGCTGCCTGACCTATGACTATGGGCCCGGAGCCTATGATAAGTACTTTTTTGATATCAGTTCTCTTGGACATAAGAGCCTCCTACTGATGATATTCAAATACGGTCTTTCCGCCGCATACGGTCTTCATGCATCTTCCGAATACACGGAAGCCCTCAAAGGGAGTGGAATGCCCTTTGGAAAGGAATTTTCCGGGATCAACAGTGTATTCGCAGTCCAGATCCCAGAGGCTGTAGTCATCCTCTGCAAGGGGTATGCCAAAGCGCTTGCGGGGATTATATACCAGCAGCTCCAGCAGCCTTTCCATGCTGATGACTCCGGTCTTCACCAGATAGGTGTAGCACACGGGGAAGGCTGTCTCTATGCCCACGACTCCGTTGGCGGACTTTTCCAGGCCCCGGGACTTTTCTTCGTCGCTGTGGGGGGCGTGGTCAGTTGCTATGCAGTCGATGGTGCCGTCCTTGATGCCTTCGATAAGGGATGCCCTGTCCTCTGCGGATCTGATGGGGGGATTCATCTTCCAGTTGCCTGCTTCCTGCAGCATGGAATCGTCCAGCACCAGGTAATGGGGGCCGGTCTCGCAGGTCACATCCACACCGGCTGCCTTAGCCTTTCTGATCAGCTCCACGCTCTCCTTGGTTGAGATATGGCAAACGTGGTAGGAGACACCGGTCTCTGCTGCCAGCTTCAGATCTCTGGCTATCTGTCCCCATTCGCTTTCGGAGCATATGCCTCTGTGGCCGTGCTCTCTGGCATACTGACCGTCGTGGATGTAGCCGCCCTTCAGCAGGCTGTTGTCCTCGCAGTGGGCGGTTATAATCTTTCCCATGGACTTTGCCTTGAGCATGGCAGCACGCATCATATCGTCGGACTGGACGCCGTGGCCGTCGTCTGAGAAGGATATGGCCTTGTCCATGGCCTGAAGATCTGCCAGCTCCAGTCCCAGCTGGCCTCTGGTTATGGCCGCGTAGGGATAGACGTTGATGACCGCATCCCTTGCTATGATGTCCAGCTCCTGCTGAAGGCTGGCTGCATCATCGGGGACAGGATCCAGATTGGGCATGGGGCATACTGCCGTATAACCGCCTGCCGCTGCCGCCATGGAGCCGGTCTTTATGGTCTCTTTGTACGAAAACCCCGGTTCTCTGAAATGTACGTGCACGTCGCAAAGACCGGGGAGCTTGATGAGTTCTGACATAATAAAAACCTCGCCTATGCGGCAAGGTCATACAAAAACAAGGCATAATAATGCTTTCGCGCTTTGCAACAATCTTGCCGACATCTCTGTATCAACTTAAAGAATTGTTTACTTTGATTATTATCACACAAAGGGGCTCTACCGTCAACGGTAAAGCCCCTTATAATCACAAATTATTTGAAATATTGTACGGCAGACTTGAATATCCTGATGTCGTAATCTCCGTATACGTTTTTGTAAAGTCCGGAGCCTGTACGCTCGGAGTGGCCCATCTTCCCGAAAACTCTGCCGTCGGGAGAGGTTATTCCCTCCACCGCCATTGCGGAGCCGTTGGGATTGAAGTGTACATCCATGGTGGCATTGCCGGCCAGGTCCACATACTGGGTCGCTATCTGACCGCCTTCTGCCAGCTGAGCCAGCAGCTCGTCGGAGCAGAGGAAGCGGCCTTCGCCGTGGCTGATGGGCACGCTGTAGATGTCGCCAACCTGAGTGAGTGCCAGCCAGGGAGATTTGTTGGAAGCGATCCGGGTGCGCACTATGCGGGACTGGTGGCGCGCTATGGTATTGAAGCTCAGGGTGGGGCAGCTTTCATCGGTGTCGATGATCCTTCCGTAGGGCACCAGACCCAGCTTGATGAGAGCCTGGAAGCCGTTGCAGATACCGCACATAAGGCCGTCGCGCTTATCGAGCAGATCGCCTACGGCATCCTTTACCGCCGCGTTGCGGAAGAAGGCCGTGATGAACTTGCCGCTGCCGTCGGGCTCGTCTCCGCCGGAGAAGCCTCCGGGGATCAGCACCATCTGGGCCTCTGCCAGCTTCTTCGCGAAATCGTCCACGCTGCGGGCTATGCCTGCGGCGCTCAGATTGTTGATCACGAATATCTCGGCGCTTGCCCCTGCATCCTCCATTGCCTTGGCGGAATCGAACTCGCAGTTGGTTCCTGGGAAGGCGGGGATAAGGACTTTGGGCTTTGCCGTCTTTATGACCGGGCTTACCCGCTTTTCTGCCTTATAGCTCAGATTCTCTGCCTTGCCGGGGCTTACTATGTCATTGCAGATGTAAACGCTTTCCAGCTTGCCCTCGTAACTTGCCAGAAGTTCTGCCATATCCAGCTCTTCGGTCCCGAACACCAGACTCTGCTTTTCGGTGGTGCGTCCCACCACCTGCATGTCTTCGGGATCCTCCAGCTCCACAAGGAAAGCACCGTAGTCATAGGAGAACAGCTTTTCCAGACCCAGGGCCGGACTGTACTCAAAGCCTATGCCGTTGCCGAAGCTCATCTTCATTACAGCCTCCGCAATTCCGCCGATACCGGGAGTGTAGCATGCCTTGGCCCTGCCGCTGTTTGTGAGCCGCCATACCTTGTCGTATACGGCCTTGAGGGATTCTGCCTGAGGCAGTCCGTCTGCGCCGTATTCCGGAGCTATGCGTACCAGATAATCTCCGGCCTTCTTGAATTCCGGAGATATGATGTTCTCTGTTCTGGAGGCTGTGACCGCAAAGGATACCAGGGTGGGAGGAACATCAAGATCCTCGAAGCTTCCGGACATGGAATCCTTGCCGCCTATGGCTCCTATGCCAAGCTGCATCTGGGCCTCGAAGGCTCCCAGAACTGCTGCAAGGGGCTTGCCCCAGCGGCGTTCGTCGGTTCCCAGCTTTTCGAAGTATTCCTGAAGGGTCAGATAGACGTCCTTGAACTGAGCGCCTGTGGCGATCAGCTTGCTGACGGACTCGACTATGGCAAGATAAGCTCCGTGATAGGGGCTCTGGGAAGCTATATACGGATTGTAGCCCCAGGCCATCATTGAGCAGTTGTCAGTATGCTTCTTTTCCATGGATATCTTCTGGACCATGGCCTGGATGGGGGTCAGCTGGTTCTTTCCGCCGAAGGGCATAAGGACAGTGCCTGCGCCTATGGTGGAATCGAAGCGCTCGGAGAGACCTCTCTTGGAACAGATGTTAAGATCCTGAGAGATGCGCAAATAGTTGTCTTTGAAACCGCCGGATACGGGCTGCTGGGTGTACTTGGCCGGTGCCAGGACAGCCTGTATGTGCTTTTCGGCTCCGTTGGAATCAAGGAATTCGCGGCTTATATCCACTATGGCCTTTCCGTTCCAGTTAAGTCTGAGCCTGGGCTCTGCCTTGACCTCGGCAACCTTTACGGCCTGAAGGTTTTCGGAATCTGCGATCTGCAGGAATCTTTCCAGATTCCCGGGGTCGATAACCACGGCCATTCTCTCCTGGGACTCGCTTATGGCAAGCTCTGTGCCGTCCAGACCCTCGTATTTTTTGGGCACTGCGTTAAGATCGACCTCAAGGCCGGGAGCCAGCTCGCCTATGGCAACGGATACTCCACCTGCGCCGAAGTCATTGCAGCGCTTGATCATGGGAGCGGCCTCCGCGTTGCGGAAGAAACGCTGCAGCTTGCGCTCCTCGGGGGCGTTGCCCTTCTGGACCTCTGCGCCGCAGTTTTCAACGGACTTCACATTATGTGCCTTGGAGGAACCGGTGGCTCCGCCTATGCCGTCGCGGCCGGTGCTTCCGCCCAGAAGAATGATAAGGTCTCCGGGAACGGGTCTTTCTCTGACCACGTTCTCTGCGGGAGCGGCGGCGATCACTGCGCCAATCTCCATCCTCTTGGCTGCATAGCCGGGATGATAGAGCTCATCCACTATGCCTGTTGCCAGACCTATCTGGTTTCCGTAGGAGGAATAGCCCGCGGCTGCGGTGGTGACTATCTTGCGCTGGGGCAGCTTGCCGGGTATGGTCTCGGATACGGGCTGCAGGGGGTCTGCCGCGCCTGTAAGACGCATGGCTCCGTATACATAGGCTCTTCCGGACAGGGGATCTCTGATGGCTCCGCCTATGCAGGTGGCGGCTCCGCCGAAGGGCTCGATCTCGGTGGGATGGTTATGGGTCTCGTTCTTGAAGAACAGCAGCCAGGGCTCGGTCTTTCCGTCGGCTTCCACTTCGATCTTTACGGTGCAGGCGTTGATCTCCTCGGATTCGTCCAGCTTGTCCAGTTTGCCGTTGGCCTTCAGATACTTGACGGCGATGGTT
>JAZRXE010000048.1:0-22033 GCA_045600065.1 Anaerovoracaceae bacterium | reverse complement strand
CCACGGCTCTGTTCCTGAAGATCCCCGACGAAAAGGATACCAGACACGGTCTGGCTTCTCTGTTCATCCTGTCCATGTACAAGGCTCTGATCAAGGTGGCCTCCACCAGGGCCGATCTGTCTCTGCCCAGAAACGTATACTTCATTCTGGACGAGTTCGGAAACCTGCCCAAGATCGAGAAATTCCACAAGATGATCACCGTAGGCCGTTCCAGAAAGATCTGGTTCAACATGGTGGTCCAGTCCTATTCCCAGCTGAACAACGTGTACGGAGAGACCTGCGGAGACATCATCAAGTCCAACTGCGCCATGAAGATGTTCATCGGCTCCAACGATATCGGCACTTGCAAGGAATTCTCCGAGCTGTGCGGAAACAAGACTGTCCGGACCACTTCCACATCCTCCAACCTGGGCTCAAAGGAAGGCGATCTGGGTCTTTCCTCCCAGATGCAGTCCAGGCCCCTCATCTATCCTTCAGAGCTGCAGAAGCTCAACAACAAGGTCTCCACGGGCAACGCCATTATCGTTACCTTCGGTAATTTCCCGCTGAAGACCCAGTACACGCCTTCTTACAAGGTTCCTTTTTACAACATCGGCAAGATGGATATGGACGATATCCGTTCCCACATGTTCCGTGCCGACGAGGTATTTTATGATATCGAGCTTCGCAACAATCTGAAGCTTGCGTAATGCGATTATGAAGAGATTATATCCTGTACTTTGTGCTTTAGTTATGATCATGGCCCTGTCTGCCTCCGTCTGCTTTGCGGAGGATCTGGACAGCGTAAAGATAGACAGCTTCACGGGGGAGGTCAGCGATCCGCGGATCGAGAGCGCCACTCTGGTAAGGCTGTCTTCGTCATGCTATTTCGACAGAGAGACAGGCTATTATGTCTACAGCGAAGCCAATACCGATCAGATACTCTGCAGCGCCTACGAGGCAATGATAAGCTCCGGCCCCATACGCATCGATGCCGGTGAAAACGTAAATATCTCTGTCTACAAGGACGGAGAAAAGCTGGATCTCGGCGATTACAACACCGTAAGCGAATCCGGCAATTATGTGATACTCCATGATGCCGACCAGCATCAGGTGGTCAGCTTTCAGATCGTCGGAAGTATCACCGGAATGATAGACACCTTTCGTGTGCCCCAGACCTTTACAATATACGGGGCCAGGAGAGATGGCGCAGACATCAAATACATGATAGGCTCCGTCGATATGACCATCGAAGGAGAGTATCAAGTGGACTACATCAATACGATAACCAATACAAGGTATGAATTCCATACCGTAATCGATCATACCGCTCCGGTCATCGAGCTGGACGGACTTGACGAGGAGTTTACAGCCAAGGGGCCTGTCACCGTGGTCAGCCTGGGCGACGCGGTACGCAGCAGCGTGCGCAAGGACGGAGATTCCATAGTTACCCTGGAGACCTATAAGGATCCCGGCAAGTATGTAATCACCGTATGGGACGAGGCAGGAAACGCTGCCGATGTGGCATTCACCATCCTGGTATATTTCAATATATCTGCCTGGATGGCTGTTGTAATGCTCGTACTGATGCTGGGCGGAATGGGCGGCTACCTGTTCTGGGCAAGAAAGAACCTGCGTGTAAGATAGAAAGGAGGTACAGCTGCTATGATGGAAGCAATTATCGAAGCCATAACGTATGTTGTCGCGATAATTCTTTTCTATGTCGAAAAACTGCTCTGCGAACTGCTGGACCTTCTGTACAACATGTTCGAGGTGTTTGCCGGCGTTTCGCAGGTAAGGTATGCCGGAAAGGACACATTTCTTTTTGATGTGTTCTTTCAGAATGCCACCATCAATTATGTGTTCTGGGGCATGGCGCTGATCTCCATAGCGCTGCTCTTCCTCTTTTCCATACTTGCCGTAATACGCAAGACCCTGGATACCGATGAAAAGGTCAAAAACTCGCTGGGTACCATACTTACTGATACCTTCAAGGCATTTATAACGATCATATCGCTGACTGCAGCCATCACCATGGTCATGTCCACCACCAATGTGCTCATGACCTCCGTGGATCAGGTCTTTGTCAAGGCAAAGAGCGTGGAAGAGATGTCGGAGGTCTATTTCGAGGAGGAAGACTACGCCACCATGTTCCGTGTGCTGAACACCATAGGCAACTATTCCCTGAACTCCACATACAGCAATACTTATAATCTCAATTCCTGCTTCAACGATATCCGCGGAGACCTCCAGATCCTGGAGAAGAAGAGGATATTCGAGGTCACTTATCAGAGCGACAAATTCCCTGTCAGCTGGCAGAAATCTCTGCGTCAGCTGTCCATGACGGCCGATCTGTATACGGAGCAGCCGCTGGATGAATATAACGAGGCAATTTCCCAGTCCCTGCTGGATATCATAGATCTGATCAAGACCAATCCGTCCTTCAAGCCTCTGGCCAGCCCCTATGTGGAGCGAAGCACGGAAGGCGATCAGGCTGCGACTCTGGGGCGCACCATCATGCTGACTGCCAGCTACCATGCAGCGCTCAACAGCCGCTACAACAGAGATCAGAGCGTGACGGATCCTCTCCGTTCGGCTTACTATTACGGATATAAGGACATCTACGATCTGGGAGATGTGGAGGAAGACTTCAGCATAGGCATAATGCACTGGAACCATCTGATCGCCATCGCGGCTGTCCTCTATCTGGGCAAGACCTTCGGCGTTATTCTGTTCAACTGCGTAGCCAGGATCTTCAATATCATGCTGCTGTATATCATGGGGCCTCCGTTTGTTGCGGTTATGCCCTTCGACGGCGGTGAGAAATTCAAGCAGTGGATCACCGCATTCGTAATACAGTGCTTCGGCATTTTCGGTACTGTTATATCGGTAAGACTGATGATCATGTTCATACCCCTGGTGCTCGGATCCCAGCTCACAATGTTCGCGGATCCGCTGATGGATATCATGGCCAAGATCATCATCGTTGTGGGCGCCGGATTCACCTGCGAGAAGGCAGGCGAGATGATCAACGGTATCCTGGCCAACAACGCCGGCATGCAGTCCCTGATGGCAGGCAATGTAGGCTCTCAGGCTCTGGGCGCTTCCTTGTCCGCAATGAAGACTGCAGGCAGTATAGCTGCTGGTACTCTTGGCGCGGTGGATACCGTGCTCGGCGGTTCTGCAGCCCTCAAGAAACTTGACAGCAAGACTCTGAATCTGCAGAAGCTGCCCTCCAGACTGGCAGACCGCGGCGGTATCATAGGCGGTATCTACAATGCCGCTGCTAAGGGCGGTAAGGGCTTCAAGTCCGACGCCGAACTGAAGCAGGCCAAGGAAGAGGCTCTGTACAAGCACCAGATGGGTCTGGATACTCCGTCTGACAATAATAAGAACAGTGACCTTCCTGCCAACGGAAACAACCAGAACAGTACCGACAACAATAACAGCAATAACAACAATAACAGCAACGACAACAACAATAGCAATAACAACAGCAACAACAGTATGCTGAGCGCTCAGATCGATTATCAGCAGGCAAGAGGGGAATATCAGGCAAATCATCCCAATGCCGATCTGAACAGCGTGGGTCTGGGCAATGGCAATAATCAGGTCCCGAATCAGAATCCGAACCAGGATCCCAATCAGATCCCGAACCAGAATCAGGGGCCGAACCAGGATCCCAATCAGATCCCGAATCAGAATAACCAGAACGCTGAGGCTAAGAATCCTCCGATCCCTACACCACCGCCGCTTCCGCCTAAGCCGCCTCTGCCTCCGCAGTAACCGCTTCCTGATACAGGTCCGTTGTGTATGTTAATTTGACAGATAGGAAATTATGAGGACTATCCCCGGTAATACAAAAGTACAGATCGAATTGTTCAAGGGTATATCGCTGACGGATATGGCACTGGGTGCCATATCCGCGGCGCTGTTCGTGCTGATCGCAGTCTCCACGCTGCCCTTCCGGTGGGTATTTGCGCTTATCCACTTGTTCCTTTGGGTGATCCTGCTGTTCAGGGTGGACGGCGAGCCGAATTACGTATTCGTCATGAATATGATACGGCACAGCGTTATGCCGCGCAGGTACAAGAGGCTTCACAGCGACGAGGATCTGAAGAAGATCTTCGAAGAGGGATATGAGCAATTCTCCATAGACGACATATTCGAGGCAGACAGATCAGGCAAGTCCGACGAGGCGGACGTGGCTGATATTTCTGCGTTTACGGGGATATCGGACGGATACATCGAATACGGCGACAAGTATTACGGCGCTGTTATCGAGATTCCACCGGTAGCCTTCCGCTTCTTCAGCCAGTACCGCCGCAGCGCCTCCATCGAATCCGGCGTGGGCAGCATACTGCGCTCCGTAAAGCCGGACTATGCCATGAACATAGTCAAGATAGAGCGCCCCGTCCGTTTTGATTCCTACATAGATCTGGAATACTCCAAGCTGGAAAAGCTGAAGGAAGAATACAAGAAGGGCAGCATCAACGAAGCCGAGCTGCGCTCCCGCGTGGAGATCATCTACGACCGCATCTACGAGCTGCAGGATCTTTCCCAGAAGAGCAAGGTCGTTACGGCGTTCTATTACATAGTCCTGTTCGACAGCGATAAGCAGCAGCTGGATATGGCAGTTTCCAATGCCATGAGCAGCCTCCGTCAGGGAGAGCTTGATCCCCGCCGCCTGGGCGACAAGGATATCGCTTTATTCCTCAAATACAGCAATACTCTGGATTTCGACGAGAACGACATTGAAAGGATACGCCCCGAGGATTATGCCGCCTGGGCTTCCCCGGAGAGCATCACAGTGCGCAGCCGCGACGTTGTGGTCAGCAATGTCATAACCCACAACATGCGCACCACCGCCTATCCCGTTCTGGTAGGCGACGCATGGATCGCAGGTCTGATGTCTTATCCGTCCACCAAGGTGGTCATCAAGGCAAAGCCCATGGACCGGGCCAAGTCCGTCAAGGCTATAGACCGCTCCCTGTCCGAGCTGCGCGCCAAGTATATGACCACCGGCACGGATTCGGAGATCCTGGAGCTGCGCAATCACATCGAGACCCTGCAGCAGCTGCTTGCCACCCTGCAGAGCGAGAACGAATCCCTGCTCAACGTCAACATCTATGTTACGGCATACGATATACTCCAGTCCGAAGAGGATCCCGCCATTCCCGAGAGGGAGAGTCCCAGCTTCCTGGCGCGCTTCAGCAACATGAAGAAGAACGTGCGCCGCATATGGATGGAATCGGGCTTCCGTCTGGGCAACATGAACTACAATCAGACCAAGGCCTTTATCGGTTCTCAGATCTCGGCTTACGACCCCATGGAAAAAGAGGGCAGGGGAATGCCTTCCAATACCATAGCTGCCAGCTTCCCCTGGATATATTCCTTCATAATGGATCCCCTGGGCGTCAAGCTGGGCGAATCCTCCGGAGTTCCCGTATTCCTGGATCTGTTCCGCAGAGACTCGGAGAGAGTCAACAGCAATATGGTCATCGTGGGCAAGTCCGGTTCAGGTAAGTCCTACGCCACCAAGAGCCTGCTGTCCAATCTGGCGGCAGACGATGCCAAGATATTTATTCTTGACCCCGAAAACGAATACACAGAGCTTGCCAAAAACCTCAACGGCAAGTTCATCAACGTGGCCAACGCCCAGTTCGGCCGTCTGAACCCCTTCCACATCATCACCGCTCTGGACGATGACGAGGAGGGCAGCTCCGGCAGCTCCTATTCCACCCATCTGCAGTTTCTGGAGGAATTCTTTACCCAGATACTGCCCGACTGCGACAAGGACGCTCTGGAATATCTGAACAGCCTTGTGGACCGTATGTACCACAACAAGGGCATCACCGAGGAAACCGATCTGTCGGCCCTTCGCCCGGAGGATTATCCGGTCTTCGACGATCTGTACGACGAGATCCTGCGGGAATTCCAGCGCACGGACAACGAATACATTCGCACCATGCTGCGCACCCTGATGAATTACATTTCCAAATTCGCTCAGGGCGGCCGCAATGCCGTGATCTGGAACGGACCCTCCAGCATCACCACAGAAGAGAACTTTACGGTGTTCAACTTTCAGAGTCTGCTGGCAAACCGCAACACCACGGTAGCCAACGCCCAGATGCTGCTGGTGCTCAAGTACATAGACAACGAGATAATCAAGAACCGCGACTACAATACACGCTACGGCCTGAGCCGCAAGATAGTCGTGGTCATAGACGAAGCCCATGTGTTCATCGATCCCAAGTATCCGGTGGCTCTGGACTTTATGTTCCAGCTGGCAAAGCGTATCCGTAAGTACAACGGTATGCAGATAGTCATCACTCAGAACATCAAGGACTTCGTGGGCTCCGAGGAGATAGCACATAAATCCACGGCCATCATCAATGCCTGCCAGTACAGCTTTATTTTCTCGCTGGCACCCAACGATATGAACGACCTGTGCACCCTGTACGAAAAAGCAGGCGGCATCAACGAACAGGAGCAGGAGGAGATCATCCAGGCTCCCAGAGGCCAGGCTTTCACCATACTAAGCCCCACCAACCGTTCAAGTTTCCGCATCACCGTGCCGGACAATGTCAGATCCATGTTCGAGGATGCAGACCACCGCAACAGCTATTTTGAAGGCAGGGGCGGACAGGAGAACTGGGACAGCTTCATCGGAAGCGCTCCCGAAGAAAGGGCTGCCTTCCTGGAGGCACGCAATGCTTCCAAGGCCGAGCACAGGGCAGCGGAGACTGCTCCCAGTCACGGCATAAGCTTTGTGGAGCTCAGCGAAGAGGAATACGAGGCATCCGAAAAAGCTGCAGAGCTTAAAACGGAGCCCGTACGCTTTACGGAGGTTTCAGAACCTGAGCCTATCAGCTTTACGGAGGTTTCGGAGGCGGAGCCCATCAGCTTTACTGAAGTCAGCGAACCGGAGCCTTTCAGCTTCGAAGAGGTATCCGAGCCCGTCAGCCCTGTTCAGGAGCGCAGGCCTTCCTATGCCGCGCCCGCTCCCGAGGATATGCGGCCCGAGCGTGTGCCTCAGGTGATAGTCCAGGCTCCCGCATCCTCGGCACGCACTGAGGAGCTGCTGGCAGAGCTGGTGGAAAAGCTCAGCAAGGATTCTCTGATGAGCGAGATCCGCCGCACCGTAGACGAGCTGGTGGAAGCAAAGCTTCGCGAGACCGGAGCCGCCACCGCGGCGGCAGGCGCTGCGGCAGCTGCAGCCGGGGCCTTTATGAAGATAGATCCCATATCCGTACCGGCTGATCAGGCAATTCCCGGATCACCCGAGGCGGCTGATCTTATCGGAGAGGACATCTTCGGTCTGGACGACGAGGACGGACCCGATATCGATGATGATGACGACGAGGATGATGATTTCCACTTCGACATCATGAGCCTGCTGGCTATGGAGGCTGCCAAGATCGACAGCATATCGCCCATAGACGAGATGCTCAATTTCGGAGACGAAAAGTGCGAGGTTACCCTTGAGCAGCTGGCTGCCTATCTGATGAACGGCTCGGACAAGGAGTCCGGCGCAGAAGATCAGGAGTCCGGAGACGGAGATCCGGGCGGTCTGTTTGCGGATGATACCGATGATGAAAATGATGACAATGACGATGATATGTCAGAGGAGGGTTTATGGATATAAAGCTTGTTAACAGAGGCACTGCCGGAGAGCTGATACTGAACGGCAGACTGGATTCCTCCAATGCCTCCGCCTTTGAGGATATTGTGATGCAGACAGCTGCGCGCTTCGAGACTCTGATCCTGAACATGGGAGGCATGGAGTATACCTCCAGCGCCGGAATCCGCATCATCAAAAACGCATTCACCTTCATGGATCGCAGCGGCGGAAAGCTGGTCATCAAGGCTGCCCGTCCTTCTGTAGTGGAAGTGCTTGAAATGACCGGTTTCGCGGCATATCTGACTTTTGAGGAATAGCTGAAACCTTTTTCCCGGAGCATGCCTGTTTTAATCAGAACGCAACCGGGATAATCGAGGTCGATTTATGAAAACAAAAAGCAAAAAAATATTAGCCATATGCTTGTTGATAGCGGAAGTACTGACATCGGTACTGCCGCAGTTTGCCGTGCCTGCATATGCTGCATCGGTGACCAGTGAAGATGTGTACGAAGAGCTTGACGGTGCCGACAGCAACATGTACTGCATGGCAATAACCAGCGGCAAGGTGGCGGCTCTGGATGATTTGGCATGGATCAGCATCGATTACAGCTATACCAAGCAGTCTCCCCGCAACAAAAAAATGACTGAGGAGTATTCGGATGTGTGCATCATACGTCCGGGATATCTGAACGATACACCGTATTACCGCGGCTGGTACGAGAACGGAGATACCAAGGATCTGGATCTTCGCAACAATATCAACCTGCTTAGCGGTTCTCTGGCTTATTCGGATATGATACTTGCCAATGTACTGGCTCAGTCCGACGGAGAGCTGTTCAACAATATTAATTATGCAAAGGATGTAAGCGGCATCGATCTGAAGGTCGGCGGCAGCGGATCCAAGCTGGAAAAGAACAGCACAGTCTATATTTTCTTCCAGCCCACACGCAGACTGAAGGAGATACATTCCATACAGTTCTTTATGAAGACCGGAGAGTCCTCGGGTGCTCTGGACGAGGATCCCTCAAAGAAGCTGACCGGCTCCTGGATTCTTGAAAAGGTAGATGTTTACGATCTGGGAAAAAGCACCAATCCCACCAATACAGGACTCAGCTTTTCTTCATATTCCATGGTCAGCCGCGATCTGATCATGAAATCCCCCGGCGCACGTATAGTGGCAGCCATAAGACCCAATGAAAAAGGCGAAGACATTTCCTGGGACGGCTGGGTGCCCATCACATTTTCTACAGATCCCAACGAAAACTATCCGCGGAATATGAACTATTCGCTTTATACAGCCGAAACCTCCGGATCGGATCTGGCAGGCTTCAGCAGCGCCGTCAGCAATCCGAAAAACACACTGGATGCCGTGCTGCAGCTGGACATCCAGGATAAAGTGGATGCCGGCGTGGAGCGTTTTTCTGCTCCGGTGGGCGGTTCTCTGCAGATAGATGACAAATTCACTGCTGATATAGTTTACGAGACTACCTCGGGTGCCCAGAAGACTGTCACCGTTCCCGTTATGACCAATGCCATGCTGTACTGGATGAAGCTTGCCAGCATACAGCATTCAGAGACCATGGCTGATATTTATCAGTATTATATGGACGGCAATTATCTGACCTTTGCCCAGCAGGGAGACCGTCTGGCCATCCCTCTGCATCTGCCGGATTTTGTTTCTCTGGTAAGTGTCGAGATCTTTAACGACGAGGAAACGTATACGACGGATGCCTTGTCCATTGCAGGCGTGTCGCTGTACGATTACGATACATATTCCCAGTACGCCTATGCATACAAGACTGAGCCGGCTGTGAACGTGCTGATGCAGGATGCGCTGACCACGGCTTTGTATGTTGCCAAGGCTGATATCAAAAACGGCATGACCATCAGTTCCCGCAACCTGGTAGTCTTCGAGATGACTGACAAGGGAACACCGGATCAGCTTTTATACGATGTAACGAATAAATATCTTGTCCGTATGTCCACCTTCGGAGTGGACCGTGCTTCTACGCTGAACGATATTGATATACAGTTCACGTATTACGACGGCAGCAACCGCGAAATGAACACAGGCTGGATAAACGTAGCAGGCAATCTGTCCTCTTATTACGGTACGTGGAAGGGCCTTAAGGACGGCAAGGAAGTGGACGCAGCCTATCCTGTGGGCATGAGCTACGGTCAGACTCTGTGCATGATACTGGATCTTCCCAATACCGCCAGCTACTTTACATCCTTCAAGATCTCCATGAAGAACGATGCCGATGATGACTGGCAGCTTGAGAATATTTACATAGACAAGCTGGAATCCCTCAGCACCCGCAGACTTGTCAGAGTCGACCCTGGCGAAAATACTTATCAGGGCGTGACCATCGACCGTATGTATTCCCGTATCTACAATACAGGCGGGAGCCTGGTTGTAGGAAAAGGAGTGAACATACTGGTGCAGAAGGGCGATGTGGTGGAATACGACATCGACACCCAGCAGAATACCGAGAGCGGAGATGTCCGCGACTGGTCCGATAACAGATATAAGATGGATTACGAGACTGCTTCCGGCAATCTGTATTTCACCGAGAATGCCAAGAATTATCAGCTGGTAATCGACGTGGCTAAAAATGCCGACAGCGCCACCAGAGACGATGACTGCGGATCAAACAACCTGTTCTACTTCCAGCTGGTCTTCAACCGCGGCAACAGCGGCATAATACTGGCCAACGACCAGCTGCCCGCCGACGGCTTCAAGGCAGGCGCTTCTGAAGTGCTTAATTTCTCGACCAACGAGGATCTGGGCGAGCTGGTGTGCGTCAACATCATCCCCGATGACGTTGATGACAACAGCGCGGTTTTGGATAAGCTCTGCATCAAGAGCATGCAAGTCATCAAAGAGAACCGCAGCAACCCCAACAGGGTCTACAAGATCAACAGTGTAGGCTGGGTAACCAGAGAATACCGCAGCAGCGATTCCAGGGCATCTCTGACCAGCGAGCCGCTGGATTCGTCTCAGCTGATCTGCTCTTATCCCTTCGATTCGGCTGCCTATGCTCTGGATCTGGAATTTTCCTTCTCCTACGCTGATTACAAAGCAAACAACAAGCAGCTGGTGACCGAGATGACCATGGATCTGATCTATCAGACCTCCAAGGACGAGATTAAGACCATCGAAGGGATCGATATCATCAAGGCTATGTACAGCTATCAGAACAGAGATGCCCAGACTGATGACAATGCAAAGATCATCAGCGATCCCGATACCATGTTCAGGGGCGGCAAGACCGACAGGTTCATAGTGAGTCTGGACGATGCCGCGGAGCTCAGGAGCTTCACTCTGCATGGCTATGCAAAGGAAGGCACTGTGCTGAAGCTGAACGACATAAAGATCAGGGCTGTGGACGGGAACCGGACACTGAAGCTGAATTCGGACAGCGAGTACCAGATGGATTTCGAAAAGACCAAGGACATTGCCTCAGGTGCCAATGTCAGCAACTTCGGCTTCGCAAACGGTGCCGCCAATCTGACCTTCACCGGCTTGTTCAAGGAGGATCCTTATACATTCCAGCTGGTGGATGCAAATCTGCGAACTGTTTACAACGAATCCGATGAGGATCCTTTCGTGCCCAGAGAGCCTGAATCGGTCAACGATCAGGTAAACGTGTTCGTGTTCATGAGCCCCGACAAGGCAAAATCCCCCAAAGCGGAGGGCATTTCGATGACGGCGCGTATCAAGTACAGCACCGGCACCGATTCCTATATCTCCCAGAGAGAGATGAAGACCGAGCAGACCTTCACCAACAGCGACGGCAAGGAACAGATAGTTCTGGCTGTTTACGGACTGTCCGCCACCCGCATGGTCAATCTGACCAATCTGTCGCTGTTTACGGATAAGAAGAATGTCAACGGAGCCTCTTACAGTGCCAACGTGGATTATGCAATAGTGCAGCGTGTCCGCAGCGGCGTGCTGATCGATACCTATACGGCCACCTTCCGTGATGCCAACGCTGCCAGTCTGAACGGCATAGAGGCATTGTCACTGACATCGGCTGCCGGAGAGGAAGGAACTCAGACCCTCACCCTGGGATTGGGCTCCGGAACGGAAACGGCAACTCTGGTGCCCATGGAAAGAGATCTGGCTGTTGCACTGCGCTACTCCACCTACGGAGACCCCAGCCATGCCGTTTACAGGTCTCCCTATGTGTATCTGACGGATGAACAGATAGACAGCATCTCCGGCGGAAGCTTCATCGACGTCCCGTTCAGTCTGCCCTATATGGATCAGATCTCGGGCCTGACTGTGCTTGTCACCGGAGGTCTGGATGCAGATCTTGACGGCGGATACATAGTAATGACTGACAAAAAGGATAAGGTCCTCGATGTTAAGAGCTTCGACCGCTTCGGCGCGATACCTTCATCGGCAAAGGACATAGCAGTATCCAATATCAGCATGGTGCCTGTTACCATGAAGATCAAGACAGCCGAGGCAGAAAGCAATGTGATCACCGGTACGGACGCACCTGTCCGCTTCGGTCTCTATTACGAAGACAGCCGCGGCAATCTGAAGAGCATCACCGGAGACGATCTGAATGACTATATCAGCAGCGGTACCTTCAATGCAGGAGACACCGCGGAGATGAGCTTCATGATCTCTGATCTGGCGACCCTGCGCTACATTCAGCTGGAGCCCGTGGGCACATCCAAGAGCTCCCTGGCAAGCTGGAAGGTGGAGAGCATATCCGTAGATATACTTCAGGATCGCAAGATCCATAATGTGGCTCTGAAGCCCAACCGCATGATCTATCAGGATTCGCCGGTGGCTTTCAACTTCTGCAATATCATGATGAAGGTTGAGGCAAACTTCGACGACGGTATCAACCACGATGCATACAGGGCAGGAGAGAATGCCCTGGTCACCATCACCGCGCCTGAGGGCAGCGATATACGCTTCAGCGCCGAACTGCTGGGCAGCCTGCCCGGCAAATCCTTCACCGTTGTAAGGGAGAAGGTCGTGGGCAATGCCGGAGCCGAGGTGGACAGAAAGCAGTTCAGCACCAGCACTGGCAATATCACCTACACAGTAGGATTGTACGATGCCGAGGTGGAGCGCTATACCTTCATCTCTGATGAGAATCCCGAAGTGCAGACCATCTTCGAGGTGACTGTGCAGAGGATCGAGCAGGCGCCCCTGCCTTCCGTAGGAGGCGGTTCTTCCACAACACCCGAGGAGCCTGAACCGGGATCTGAGTCCGGATCCGAGTCCGGATCCGAGCCGGAGCCCCAGATAGGTGAGCCTCCGCTTCAGGAGGAACCGGGGTCCGGATCTGAACCTCAGATAGGCGAGCCTCCGCTTCAGGGTGAATCCGGGTCCGAGCCTGAGCCCGAACCTGAACCGGAACCTGAGCCTGAACCCGAACCTGAACCCGAAGTCGGTGATTAGCCGATTCTTTCAGATAAAGTGATCAAATATGGACGACGATAAAAAGAAAAAACTGATTATAGCGGCAGCCTGCGTACTGGCTGTCCTGATCCTGGCATTCATATGCCTTCGGGTCTTTGGCGGAGTTCAGAAGAGCTCCGGCAGATACTTTGATACGGAGCTTCGCGGCAGCGGAAGCAAGGAGCTGACCCTTAGCGTCAAGGGAGACGTGCCTGAGGGTTACAGCTGGCAGCTGCAGGAGTACAGATCCGTACTGGATGCGACGGAAGTCAAAAACGAACCCGGTCTGTATAGGATCAAGATCACCTATGCCCCGGTACAAGAGGGCGAAGAGAAAATGTCATCGGATTTCAGCAGCACCGTTTTTCTGGACTGCACAAACGGTGATTCTGTCTATACGACCCTGGGTCTGCATCTGAACGGTGACGGGAAGAAGCTGGAGGGTATGCCTGCTGCATTCGTGAGCGAAGAACCCTTATTCACGGCGCTGGAATCGGACGAGGAACACGCAGTATATGCAGACGACGGCGTCTACAAGCTGACGGTGCGCGTAGAGGATGAGCGTTGTTCCTGGAAGGCCGAAAGCTACGATGATTCCATTCTGAAGGTTGTCCGGACCGATGTCTCCGAAGACTGGTGCGTCTTCGAGATCACCGGCGTGGGCAGCGGCACAGCCGAGCTTCTCCTGATCGGCAAACGGCTGGACACCGGCACTGTGCTGACCATCGAATCCGTCGAGGTGTCCGATGCGGATGCAAACGGGCAGTCTGTTCCTTTGGGTGTCTACGAGCTGCATTTGAAGGACAGCCGCTCGGAGTCATATACAGACCCGGACGTGGCAGCCGTGATGGATACGTTCTGTCAGGCTATTCCCGCATTCAGGCTTCCGGAAGGACTGGTCCCGATGGATGCAGGCTGGTACGACATCAATGAGGCAGGCGGAGTGAGCTTCTTCGATCTGGGAGAGGAAAAAGTTGCCTATATAAAATGCGCGTACGGCAGCGAGGATGTAGGTGTTTATGTCAGCGACCGGTGCAGCGCCGAGCAGATGACATCCGTTTTCAGCGTCCTCAGAGAGCTGGAGCCTGCTCCCTGCGGCGACGGGCTGATCTACGATCTGTCCGCGCTGGGAGAAGATGGCGGCGCCGCCGTTCTGACCGAAGGCAGTACCGTGTTCCTGTTCACTGCCCGCTACGATGCGTCCGTATTGCCCGCGATTATCGAAGGTCTTTAATAAGGAGGATGCCATGGCTGCGACCATAAGAGTCAGAGGAACGGGCAGGGTGAGCCTGAAGCCCGACACGGCGGAGATATCGCTGGAGCTTGTCAGCAAAAATGCCGATTACGGCAAGGCTGCCGAGGGCGCGGCATATATGCTCGGCGCACTTAAGACGGCCCTTGGAGAAGCAGGCTTCGACGAGGACGATATCAAAACCTCATCCTTCAGCATATATACGCAAATGCAGGGCTTTACCGATGCCGACGGCAGGTATTCCGAGCGTTTTGCCGGATATGCCTGCAGCCACAGGCTTATGATAAGCTTTCCTATGGATGCCGAAAGGCTTGCCCTGACTATAGATCTCATTACCCAAAGCTGCGCGGATCCCCATCTTAACGTGCGCTTTACCGTTGAAGACAAGGATGCAGCTATCTGCGAGCTGCTGAGAGACTGCGCCGCCCAGGCAAGGAAAAAGGCAGAGGTGCTCTGCGCCGCCTCTGGGGCAGAGCTTGGCGAGCTGCTTGGCATAGATTATCAGTTCGCAGATGCCTATATGTATTCCCAGACGGATTACTGCGTGGAGGCTAACGAGACTATGCCCGCAGCCGGCGCGCCGAGGCTGAAAAATGCCGGAATATCCCCCAGGGATATCGAGCTTACAGACAGCGCGGTGTTCACCTGGGCAGCAAAATAAAAAAATACGCCCCCTGTGCAAAATAACTGTTGCATACGGGGGTGTTTTTTGCTATATATTGTTCAAAGAGTTTTGAATATCGTAATCCCTTTAAAGGAAGGTTCCCGGAACATGTCCGGGGGTACCGAACAGGAGCTGATAATTCCAAAATGAACAAATCCAAATACGTCTTTGGCGCGGGTATGAGGAACTCCGCTGGTATGCCACTCGTATTTTCAATATGTTCAAGGGCTCATGCTGAAGCTGGCTTCGGCGTGGCTTTTTGTTTGCGTTTTTAAGGCTCGGCTTCGTAACGGAGACGGGCTTTTAGTATATATAAAAGAAAGGATCACTGCAATGATAGAGCTCAGGCACGTCAGAAAGGAATTTGAAAACGTCACTCCTCTTAAGGATGTGAATGTCGTCATCAACAACGGTGATGTCATCGCGGTAATAGGGCCCTCCGGCACCGGAAAATCCACATTGCTGCGCTGCATCAACATGCTGGAACCTCCCACATCCGGAGATATTATTGTCGACGGTCAGATAATCACTGACGGCAGCTGCGATCTGAACGAGGTCCGCAAGAAGATGGGCATGGTGTTCCAGTCCTTCAACCTGTTCGGCCATCTTACCGTCATAGAGAATATCATGAATCCCCAGATCACCCTGCTGGGCCGCAGCCGCCAGGATGCCTACGACAAGGCAATGGACCTGCTTTATAAGGTCGGTCTTGCCACCAAGGCACTGTCTTATCCGGACGAGCTTTCCGGCGGACAGCAGCAGCGTATCGCCATTGCAAGGACCCTTGCCATGGACCCGGAGATCATACTGTTCGACGAGCCCACCAGCGCCCTGGACCCCAGTATGATAGGCGAAGTTCAGTCCGTAATCAGAATGCTTGCAAAGACCGGCACCACCATGATGATAGTCACCCACGAAATGGATTTTGCAAAGAAGATATCCAACAGGGTGCTGTTTATGGATGACGGCGGCATCTACGAAGAGGGCACTCCCAAGCAGATCTTCGAGCATCCCCAGAAGGAAAAGACCAAGCGCTTCGTGCGCAGGCTCACCTCCCTTACCTACAGGATAGAGGATGTGGATTACGACTTTACTGCCATGTACGACGAGCTTCAGACCTATGCCGAAAAGCTGCTCATCGAAAACGAGCGTATCAGCAAGCTTCAGATCTGCATAGAAGAGCTTTGCATCAACAATATAATACCCTACGACGAGGACGGTCACGATGTCCTGCTGGGCATAGACTACTCCGAAAAGCAGGACGTTCTCAGCCTTAAGATACGCTACCGCGGCGAGCACATAGACCCCAGGGAATCTGACAACCTTATGTACAATTCCATAATTACAGAGCGGACCACTGTTCTGGAGGACGAGCAGTTCCCCCTGGAGGACGAAAACAGCGATAATCCCTTTGCCGCATACAACAACAAGATCACCATCAGCTTCAAGTGGGAGGATTTACAGTAATGAAAAGGAATATGAGATTATTCACCTGCCTGGTGCTGATTCTGTCCATGGTCCTGTGCACGGTCAGCGTCTTTGCGGCTGAGAATAAGGCAGGGATCACCTCCATCAAGGAACTGGACGGCAAGGAACTTGGCGTCCAGACCGCTGTCAGCTACGAGGATGCCATCAAGGATGAGATCCCAAAAGCCCACTGGAACTATTTCCAGATGCCCAACGATATGATACTTGCCCTGGAAAGCAACAAGATCACCGCCTATCTCATAGAAGAAGTAGGCTTCGCCGCCCAGGTGTTCGAGCACCCCGAGCTGGTGCGTCTGGAGGAGGCCGCAGGCAGCATAGACTTTGTCATCTCCGTGGGAAACAACGACAGACAGACCCTTCTGCTGAGCCAGATCAACCAGTTTGTAAAGGACGCTCACAACGACGGCACAGTGGATCAGATGTACGATTACTGGATCACCAACTGGAATCCCGACACCTGCCGTATCGAGTACGAGCCTCAGAACGCCCCCGAAAACGGCACCGTGAACATCGCCATCGAGGGCGCTTACGAGCCGTTCTCCTTTATGAGCAACGGCGAACTGTCCGGCTTCGATGTGGAATTTATGATACGCTTCTGCGACAAATACGGCTACGAACCCGTTTTCTTTGAGGTTCCCTTTGATTCCATCAGCGCAGGGGTCGAGCAGGGCAAATACGATTACGGAATGAATATCGTGCTTACCGACGAGCGTTCCGAGGGAGCCAAGCTGTCCGAGGTATATTATTCCTGCGATATAGTCTTTGTTCTGGAAGCTGAGCTTGAAGAGAGCATGGGCTTTTTCGAAAAGCTGGGCTACAGCTTCAACAAGACCTTCATCAAGGAAAACAGATGGAAGATGTTTGCAGAGGGTACCGGTGTCACGGTAATGATAACCCTGCTGTCCACCCTTTTCGGGACCCTGCTGGGCTTTGCCCTGTTCATGGGCTGCCGCACAGGCAACAAGCTTGTGAATACCGCCACGGATTTCTTTGCATGGCTCATTCACGGCATGCCTACGGTAGTGCTTCTGATGATACTGTTTTATATAGTATTCGGAAGCTCCACACTCAGCGGCGTGGGGATATCCGTTATAGGATTTTCCATGATCTTCGGCTGCGCAATGCTGGATATGCTGCGCGTAGGCTTCGGGGCCATAAGCAAGGGCCAGAGCGAGGCATCCACTGCTCTGGGCTACAGCGACAGCCAGGCCTTTTTCAAGATACTGCTGCCCCAGGCCGCACAGCACTTCCTGCCCATTTACAGAAACGAGCTTGTGACCCTTATCAAGGAGAGCTCCATAGTAGGCTACATAGCCGTGCTGGATCTTACAAAGATATCAGACCTTGTCCGCAGCCGTACCTATGAGGCCTTCTTCCCCCTGATCGCTACAGCCATCATCTATATCGTCATCGAGAGCCTGATGATACTGGCAGTAAAGCGCGTTCAACTGAACATCAACCCCAAGCTGCGCAGCAGGGAAAAGATACTGGAGGGCATAGTTACAGAGGACTGATATCCTGCCGGAGCATTTCCGAACGCAGCGGTATTCAGACAAGGCGAATGCAAGCACAGCCTTTCTCAATTGGGTTGAGCTTATAGGACAAAAAGCGTTGTTAAAAGCGCCGAATGACTTGAAATTTCAAGTTGCTCGGCGCTTTAAAAATGATATAATATACTTGCAATTCGGAGGATTTACAATGATTGTATTTACAATTGATGAGTTTATTCCGTGTTTAAAAAAAGTAGACACGGGTGAAATCTTTGATACGGAAGTCGTTCAGATAAAGCGCAAGAGTTTTTTATCAAAGTTTAACAGTAAAACCGGATAGTATGTCAACTGGAGTCAGTTTTCTGAGGGTACAGAGGTTTATGCACTGGTCTTAAAGGGATCGATGGATATTCAGGGAATGATAGCTGTTCAGTACGATGATGAAGCCCGAGCAGTATATGTTGTTTGGGGATGCACAGCCCCTCATAACAATATCTGGAAAACCGGGAGTCGGGTATATTCAGGCGTTGGCGGCCATTTATTTGCGATAGCGTCTGATCTATCGGTTAGGCATGGATATGATGGCTATGTATATGCTGAAGCAATGGACGAAGATCTTTACAACTATTATTGTGAGAAGTTCGGAGCAGTATATTTACCATCGCTCAATAACCCGTATAGATTTATGCTTTCTGACGAAACTACTCAAAGGTTAAGGGAGGTATACAACTATGAATGGACAGAAGAAATCATCTAATGAAAAAGACTTGCTAGTTCAGGCATATATTGAAAGAACAAATCCATATAAACCATTAGAACCTCTCAAGTTTGATCTTAGAGGATATGCGGCTTATTTAAAAGAACACGCGATTTCCGGTAAAGATGTTCCGGAAGCAATAGTTGCACAGTTCCAAAAAAACACATAAGAATCAGAAGGGGCACGCTAAAAAAGCGCAACTCCCAATGGCAGTACGGAAAATCCAACCGATTGGATCACTCATTTTTCTTTGGCAAAAAACTAAACTATTCTTTAAGGACAGTTTTGCTGTCTTTTTTATTGCAATTTAAGGATCGGGCCCCTTTCGTCAGAGAAGATGAACTCCGGTGAAAGGGGTTTTTCTTGTCCTGAAAAAGCAGAAAAATTATTAACAGATACAGTCTCAGGGCTTGTATTTTGGGACTTGGAAGAAAAAACATCAGAAAAAAATGAATGATCAGTAATATATTTACATTTATATTACAGTATTTTTTCAGTAATAGTATTTTATATTAAAGAAAAATGTACTATAATGAACAAAATATATACAAGCTGATTTGCTCAGCTGTCTTTTAACTGTTCACAGATGCAATTATATATTTCATTGAAAGGAGAATACATGAAGAAAAAATATCTGAGTATTTTTATGGTTCTCGCATTGATGTTCACTCTGCTTCCGGCAAGCGCCTTTGCGGCAGTTCCGACTCCCGGAGTAGAGTCATCAGCCACCGGAGATGTTATTCAGATCGGCGATGCGGAAACCTTTACCGGCAAAATGCCCTTTGCCACCTACAGGATCTATCCGTCGTATCTGAACCTCGACGGACAGTACATGGATAAGGAAAAAACAATAGTCTATGATGATGATTTTGTTTTAGCCGAATCTTATTATGATGTCAGTCAGGATGCTGCAGCAGCTGCTTCACCTGCGGCAATACGCACCACACTTCGTTACAACAAAGATCTGGCACCGGGTGCTGTCGTAGATAAAACCGACAAGACAATTGCCGAATTGTACTTCAAGGGAGCAGCCATCGATATTTTAGGCAATTCCCATGATGTAAGGCTGACGATCAGCGATTTTCGCGTAGAAAATCTGTCGTCCAAAACAGCCCAATGTGTAAACTTCCTGGTAGGGAATGCAAGCGCATACTCCTCTGCTTTAGTTGACAGGAATCTTGCAAAGGGCCCCGTGCTGACCAATGATCAGCTCAAAAACGGATCGTACATACTCAGCTCATGCCCGCTGAAATTCACGATGAAGGTAGAAATCGTGGGTGCGGAATATGACGGAGCATTTACCTTTATCACCAATGATATCGATGTCGCCGACAGATATACAGGCACATATGACGGTGACTACTCCGAGCGAGTGATCATCGACACCGCCTGTGCTAAGTCCAAGGCTTACTTAACATCTCAGACCTCCGGAAACCTTCTGAATGTCTTTAAGTCCGGCCAGAAGCTTACCTTCAGATCCACAAAGGCAGATAGCAGTACCTATTATTCCGGTTTTGCCATTCAGCTCAAGCCGGAAAGCATTCTTGAATGGCGCGGCGGCAGCTGCGGCACCGGACTGTTTACAGGAGCGTTGAACCTTGGCGTTCGTCCCCAGTACAGAACACTTAATTACGACGGAACATTCTCTTCTTATAAAGTAGGATCCACCGGCGGCAATATCAGGCTGTATGAAAGCTATGATGACAGCTGGATCGATTACAAGACCGAAGAGAGCAAGACAAATCCGATGCTGTACGGCAGCGGCAAGTATATCGTGAGATTTTTCTCCAACACCAAAGAAACCCAGATCGATACCGCGCCCGTCGAGGGCTATGAGCTGACCGATTTTAAGGTCACCGCAGGCGATAATACAACTTCCCTTAAGAATAAGCTGATCGGCGGCACATATAACTGCCTGGATGATGACGGAAAGAATGTTGTAGTCAATATTAAGGGCAGAAACCAGAGCAACCTTTATTACAACGCCTACTACAGCCCCATCACAACTTCCATCAAAATCACCAAGACTGATCAGAACGGAAGTCCCATGGAAGATGTCACCTTTACCGCAAGCGGCACTTCCTCGATCCACGGTGAATTCAGCATCAGCGCTACTACAGATACCACCGGTGAGGCAATAATCAGCGGCATACCCTACGGAACTGCCTCTGATATTTACACCCTTACAGAGAATACTCCCGACGGATACAAGCTGTACGAGGTCGAGCTTGACGGTAATCCGGTAAGTATTCCCGTCACCTTCACCTATTCCCAGGTTCAGCAGAGCTTTGCAGTAAAGAACGGCGAGATCTGCAATGTCACCTATGATATTCAGACCGAGCCCGAGTGGAGCATACTGCCCGATGATGTAACAGCTCCCTCCGACACCAACGATTATTTAAAGGGTATTGATACCGTTACCGTCGAGCCCAAGCTCACCACGGGCCAGAACTACGCTGTTGATCCTTCCACCGGAAAGGAAGTTCCCGGAACCTGGACTGTCAGCGACTGGGACAAGGCTTCAGGCTTTACCATCACAGAGGATACCACCATATCCGCCCTTATGACCTTTGCGCCCGACGACGTGACTCTGACATACGCTGTGGCCCCCGATCCCGAATGGGGCAGCCCCGAAGGCAGCACAGTGCCTGCAGGTGTTACCGTTCCCTATAAGACTCCCGTGGAGATAACAGAGGATCTGGTACCGGCTCACGGCTATGCCTATGACCCTGTCACCGGAGCAATGGTAATGGGTACCTGGGAATTCACCCACTGGGATCATGAGGACTTTGTACTGCTTGAAAACACCACGGTTACAGGCTCCTGGACCTTCTATCCCGATCCCAATGCAGATACATACAATGTCAGATACAAGGTAGAAGAAGACAAGACCTGGGGCAGCCCCGAAGGCGTGGAAAGACCCAAGGATACTACTGATTACGATTCCGGAGATACCGTTCATGTCGCAGAGGATATGAAAACCACTCAGGACTACGCCATCGATCCTTCTACCGGCAAAAAGGTTTCCGGCAAGTGGACCTTCAGCAGCTGGGACAAGGATGATTTCAAGATCACCGGAGATACTGTTATCAACGGAAGCTGGACATTTACTCCCGATACCGGAATAGGCGGCGGCGATCCCGAAGCCTACGAGGTAAGCTACGATCCCAAGCCCGACAAGACCTGGGGAACCCCCGAGGATGCTAAGACCCCCACTGATCCCAAGACCTACAAGTCCGGCGATACCGTTATCGTGGCAGACGACCTGACCAGTACTCAGGACTACGCCATCGATCCTTCCACCGGAGAAAAGGTTCCCGGCAAGTGGACCTTCACCCCCTGGGATAAGGAC
>JAZRXE010000047.1:0-3536 GCA_045600065.1 Anaerovoracaceae bacterium | reverse complement strand
CTTCCTAAGACCGCTTGGCCTCCGACTTGATATTTCCTCCATGTTCCAGCCGTCGATGATACGCTGATCTATGCCCTCGTAATGGCCGCAGAACACGAACAGTTCCTCCTCCGAGGCAAGTCTCAGGACAATGTCCTTGCTCAGCACCTGCCCGCGTGGAGACATATAGATAATATGCTTACCCTGCGCTCCGCATGCGTTCAGAGCATCAAATGCCGGCTGAGGGGTCATGAGCATTCCCGCCCCGCCTCCGAAGGGAGTATCATCGGTTTTGCGGTGCTTGTCCGTGCTGAAATCCCTTATGTTGACAATGTCAAAATCGAGCAGCCCCTGATCGGCTGCTCGTCCAAGTATGCTTCCTTGTATCACCGGAGAAAACATCTCCGGAAACTGCGTAAGGATGTGGATCTTCATAGATCTGTCAGTCCTTCTATCAGGCGGACGGTCATGCGCTTAGAGTCTTTGTCAACCTTAAGCACGAATTCCTTGACAGCCGGCAGCAGAAAGCTTCTGCCGTCAGGCATGCTTATGGTATACAGATCCTGGGCCGCGCCTGAAGTAACATCGGTAAGGGTGCCTATTACCCTTCCCTGCTCGTCGGCAGCCTCCATTCCTATCAGATCCTTTATCAGGTATGTATCCTCGGGCATTTCCCAAAGATCATCCTCGTCCAGCATAAGCTCAATATCTCTGAGAGCTTCGGCGGCATTGCGGTCATCTATGCCTTTAAGCTTTAAAATGACCATGTTCTTCTGATATCTGACTTCTTCGATCCGGGTTTTGACGCCCTTAAGAAGAAGCTCCTCCATATCAGAAAAACGCGTCATTTCGTCTGTATAGGGAAAGACGCGTACTTCGCCTTTTATACCAACCGGAGCTGTTATTTTGCCCAGCTTGATAAGATCGCCCATCAGGAAACGATCTCCACAGTAACCTTAAGGTTCTGCTTGGTTGCAGCTGCTTTGACAACAGTTCTCAGTGCCTTGGCTATGCGGCCCTGCTTTCCTATGACCTTGCCCATGTCGTGCTCGGACACCTTAAGCTCTATGACCACTGAATCGCCCTTGGCTTCCAGCTCACGGACCACTACCTGCTGCGGATCATCCACAAGTGCTTTGGCGATGGTTTCTATTAATTTTACCATTATGACACCTGTTGCTACTCGATGATACCGGCCTTCTTAAACAGTGCGCGTACAGTGTCAGTGGGCTGAGCTCCGTCAGCGAGCCACTTCCTGGCTGCTTCTGCGTCGATCTTGATCTCAGCGGGATCAGTCAGGGGATTGTAGGTTCCGATCTCACTGATGGGTTCACCGTCTCTCTGTACTCTGGAATCTGCAACAACTACTCTGTAGAAAGGCTTCTTATGAGCGCCCATTCTTCTGAGTCTGATCTTTACCATGGAAATTTCCTCCTTGAATGCTTAGAATTATTCAGCTGTTTTATTATTTTTTTAGAATCCTCATATTTTTTAATGAGGTTGTTCACCTTGCTTACGGATACACCCGCCCCGGCGGCTATGCGCTTGCGCCTGCTGGCGTTGAGTATCTGCGGATTACGGCGTTCCTCCCTGGTCATGGAGAGTATTATGGCTTCCATGGAGCGGAAGTCTCTTTCGCCCTGATCTATCTGCTCTTCCGAGACCTTGCCTGCGGCTCCGGGCAGCATGTTCACTATGGAGCCGAGGCCGCCCATGCCCTTGATCTGCCCCATCTGCTCCAGGAAATCCTCCAGTGTGTACTGGTTTTTGGACAGGCGCTTTTCCATCTCGGCAGCCTTCTCGTTGTCGAAGGATTCCTGAGCCTTTTCTATGAGGCTCATCACATCGCCCATGCCCAGTATTCTGGAGGCCATGCGGTCGGGGTGGAAGGGCTCGAGAGCATCGAGCTTTTCGCCCATACCTACGAATTTGATGGGACAGCCTGTAACGCTTTTTACGGAAAGAGCTGCGCCGCCTCTGGTATCGCCATCCAGCTTCGTGAGCACTATGCCGTCTATGCCGAGGCTCTGTTGGAAGGCCTCTGCGGCATTTACAGCATCCTGACCTGTCATGGCGTCTACTACCAGAAGTATTTCGTGAGGCTTTATCTCTTTTCTGATGCGGACCAGCTCTTCCATCAGCTCTTCATCCACATGAAGGCGTCCGGCGGTATCCACGATCAGTACATTGCAGCCCTTGTGCTCGGCTTCGTATTTTGCGGCCCTTGCGATTTCAACGGCATCCTTGCAGCTTCTGTCGGAATATACGGGAACATCCGCCTGCCTGCCTACGATCTCGAGCTGGTCTATGGCTGCGGGCCTGTAGATGTCGCAGGCTGCCAGCATGGGCTTTTTGCCCTCTTTCTTAAGCTGCATGGCAAGCTTGGCGCTGCTTGTGGTCTTACCCGTACCCTGCAGACCCACCATCATAATGGTGGTAAAGCCGCTGGATGAATATGTGAGCCTGCTGTTTGCTCCGCCCATCAGGGCTGCCAGCTCGTCGTTCACTATCTTGATGACCTGCTGACCGGGGGTAAGGCTCTTCATGACCTCCTCGCCCAGGGCCTTTTCCTTGACCTTGGCTATGAAATCCTTGACGACCTTATAGTTTACGTCTGCCTCAAGCAATGCAAGGCGGACCTCCCTCATGGCGGCATCTATATCCGCCTCTGTCAGGACACCCTTACCCTTGAGCTTTTTAAAGACATTACCTAATTTTTCCGAAAGTCCTTCAAACGCCATATCATTCGACCATTTTCTTAAGCGATTCACCGAGAGCATTGAGCCTTCGGGCCTCTGCCGGCTTATCGTTCTGAAGCACGCATGAAAGCTCCTGAAGCTCTGCCAGGCAGGCTGCGATCGCGGCCTCGTTCTCCTTCTGCCTTGCGGAAAGCTGAAGCTTTTCCTCGTACTTCAGCAAGGCGCTCTGAGCCTTTTTGACAGCATCATACACGCCCTGACGGCTGACGCCGAATTCCAGGGCTATTTCTGCCAGAGAACAGTTTTCTTCGTGATAAAGCCTCAGAAACTGAAGCTGCTTTTCCGGAAGCAGTTCTCCGTAAAAATCCAGCAAAAGGCTGATCTCTTCAAGATTTTCCAACTTATCCGCATTCACAACGCAAGTAATCTATCATATAAGCAAACAGCTGTCAAGCATTTTTACTTGACAGCTGTAAAAATATTGATATTTCAGGCTTCAAAGGCATCAATAGAGTATCTTGAGGGCCTTTTCGCACTCAAACCTTGCCTCATCCGCATCTATGGTCTTGAATTCGCCGTTTTCGTAAAGCACATTGCCGTCCACCATGGTCATGCATACATCGCCTGCCTGGGCACTGTAAACAAGCAGCGCGGGAATATCCAGCGCAGGATAAAGATGAGGCTGATCCATATCAAGGGCAATGATATCTGCCCGCTTTCCGGGCTCAAGTATGCCGGTATCAAGGCGTCTCATGGCCTTGGCGCCCCCGATGGTTGCCATATCGATCAACTGGTCTGTGGTCAGCATTGTGGGGTCGTTATGATAGCCCTTGTGTATAAGGGAAGCCAGATGCAGCT
>JAZRXE010000046.1:0-8289 GCA_045600065.1 Anaerovoracaceae bacterium | reverse complement strand
CCAGGCTTATTTCCTATGCTAAAAATCCTTTGATTTTCTCGATTTTCTCCTGTTTTTCCCCTTTTTCCACACTAAATTCATCGATTTCCCATACTAAATCCAAGCGTTTATCTACTGTGGGATTTACTTTGGGAATTTACGCGTATTATTTTTGTAACATTAGAAATGTTCAAAGTCCTCACTCAAAAGACTACGGCGTTTTTATCTGCCCGAGGGGATATCATGACCCAGCAGCATGTCGAAGCCGCCCATGCTCAGAATGTTTCCGACCTCGGTGTTTTCGTTGATATACTCTATTTTCTTAAGGTTTCCGGGGTTGTTGAGCTTCTTCATTATCACCCGCAGACCGGCAGATGTTATAAACTGCAGCTCCTCCATATCCAGCACAAGAACAGAAGCTTCGGCGGGAATAAGCTCCAGCGCAGCTTCGAATTCCCCTGCGTTTGAGGATTCTATGCGGCCCTCGAGCCTGCAGATGAATCTTTCGCCTTCGGTTTTGGTGTTGATCGTCATTTTCACTCCTTTAAAATAATACTGTTTTATCAGAGATAAATCATAAAACTGTTAATCAATGCTGCGCAAACCCGATCATGTCAATGAATGCCGCAGGGGCAGTGCGGGCTCACAGACTTTCTTCCATGCGGGAAAGAAGAATGCCGCAAAGCAGACCGTTTACCAGGCCGCAGGCCAGGCCGGACAGCAGCAGTGCCGGAAAATATGCCATTATTCCGGGTGTCCTTGTTACTGCGGCGGCGCACATCAGCTGGCCCAGATTGTGAGCGCAGCCCCCTGCCATTGACACTCCCGCAGGGCTGAAAAGGCCCGTCTTCTTTGTGATCAGCATTGCGCCGTAAGCCAGCAGAGCCCCGCAGAAGGAATAAAGGGCGGAATACATGCTTCCGAACAGTGCAGCCGCCAGTATCATGCGGCAGCAGTTCACTGCCCAGGCAGGGCCTTCTCCCACGGTGTAAAGAGCTGCGAGCACAGCCAGATTGGCAATTCCCAGCTTTATCCCGGGCATTCCCGCGCTGACAGGCACCAGGGCTTCCACATAAGAGAATATCAGCGCCAGGGCTGCCAGCACTCCGCAAAAGGCAGTGCGCTTTGCAGGGGTATCCAGTTTTGCATATATAACAGATCTATCCGACATATTAGGTTTCAGATCATTTTCTCATTCCCCGGACACGGTGATGATCGGATCGTATACGGAAGGGCCTTCTATGCTTATCGCCAGCCTGTGCGGAGCGCAGAGTATAAGCTGTCCGCTGCGGCTAATGGGGCTGAAGGACATGCAGTCCCCTCCGGGGCAGTCCGCGGATGTCACCCGGGCTTGACCATCCTTTATCTCCAATGTATTATGACCATAGGGGCCGGTGATACGCATCACCATATCCTCGCTCAGAGCGTAGCGCCCTACAGGTCTGCCGTCTATGCTTACGCAGGCATAGCTTCCGGAAGGTGCCTTGGCAAGCATAAAAAAGCTGCCCAGACAGATAACAAGCAGGGCCGCCCCGAGAACTATATCAGCTTTTCTCAAACGGTAATCATTATGCATACTACACTCAGAAAACTTGCGTCTTTATTATTAGCGTCAACTTTGATTATATCACAATGTGCCTGTTCGGGCAAACAGCAGCCGCTCAGCGGCGAGGACTGGCTGCTGGACACCTATTGCACAATCACCCTTTACAAGGGCGGGTCTCAGCAGACCATAGACGAGGCCTTCGGCCTGGCAAGGGACTACGAGGCCCTGCTCTCACGCACCCTCGAGGGCTCGGATGTATATAATTTCAACGCCTCGCAGGAAGGCTGCGTGGTGGGCTCGGACATGTTCGTGCTGGTAATGGAAGCCCTTCAGTTCGCGGCGCTTTCTGACGGGCTTTTCGATCCCACCGTAGGCTCTGTCACCCCGCTGTGGGATTTCGGCGCAGATTCGCCCTCTCTTCCCGATCCCGACCTGCTGGCAGAGGCACTGACGCACACAGGCAAATACAGCCAGCTCGGCTTCAGTCCCGTTTCCGCGGAAAACGCGCCCCAGGCTCCGTCTCCCGAGCTTATAAACGCGGAGATGTTCCGGGGAGTGCGCTATTTTATATCCAAGCAGGATCCTGATGTAAAGCTTGATCTGGGAGCCATAGCCAAGGGCTACATAGCCGACAGGCTGGCGGATTATCTCAGATCTCAGGGCGTCAGCTCGGCTGTGATCAGCCTGGGCGGAAACCTGATGCTTATAGGAAACAAGCCCGGCGCAAAGAGCTGGAACATAGGCATAAACGACCCCTCCGGAGGAAAGGATGCCCGTCAGTCCATCATAGCCAGCCTTGAGCTGGGAGAGTGCTCGGCAGTAACATCGGGAATCTACGAGCGCTGCTTTGAACTGGACGGCAAGCGCTATCACCATGTACTGGATCCCCTGACAGGATATCCTGCGGACACTGACCTTGTCAGCGCCACGGTGTACGGGCCCCTTTCCATGAACTGCGACGCGCTTTCCACCTGCTGCCTGCTATGCGGAAGCGAAAAAGCCCTGGAGCTGATCGAAAGCTATGAGGGCTACGAATGTGTACTTATAAAAGAAGACGGCAGCCTGCTGCTCAGCGGCGGAGCCGAATGCAAAGAGGCAAAATAGAGATTATACGGCAAAGCTGAAAGGAGACGCCATGAAAATAACCTTCCTTATCGACAACAAGACAGAAAACCCCGCCTGCGTGGCTGAATGGGGCCTGAGCATGCTCATCGAAACTGCCGGTCACAAATACCTTTTCGACACCGGCGCTTCAGGGCTATTCGCGGAGAACGCAAGGGTCCTGGGGGTAGATCTAATGGATGCCGAATGCTGCATCATCTCTCACGGACACCGGGATCACACCGACGGCATGGGGGCCTTCGAGGCAGTAAACAAGACCGCGCCCGTATACCTGCACAAGGATGCCCTGATGCCCTATTTCGGCAAGGACGAATACGAAAACAGCGGAATACTCTGGTCCGACGAGCTCAAAAAGGCTCTTGAGGGCAGGCTGATATTTACCGAGGGCGTTTACAGGATCAACGATCATCTGACTCTGGCAGGCAATATCCCCAATTACGAGGGCTATGAGCCTACCGAGACCTTCTATACCGTAAAGGACGGTCAGCGAGTTCCCGATCCCATGGATCACGAGCAGTTCCTGGTCGTGGAGGAGGGAGAGAGCATACATATCATTTCCGGCTGCTGCCACAAGGGTCTGATCCCTTCAATTATGTACGCAAAACAGCTGTTCCCGGGCAAAAAGCTTGCCTCCTTCACCGGAGGGCTGCACACCTACAGGCTGGATGCCCCTGCAAGGCTGGAGCTGGTAAGACAGCTGAGAGAGCTGGGCCTGGAGAAGATAGTGCCCCTGCACTGTACAGGCATGAATATGATACTGACCTTCAGGCAGGAGCTGGGCGACGGCTGCATCATCGCCTGCGCGGGGGACTGCATAGAGCTGTAAACCATGAGAAAAAAACTTAACAGGATACTTATAGCGGCGGCAGCGCTCTGCGCCGCCTACAATACGGCAATTCTCTTTCTGATAGGCACAGACCACTGGTTCAATTTTGCCTGGTATATCGTTGCGGCGATCTGCCTGCTCAAGACAAAATACGCAGACCTGTTTCTGGTATTCAGTGAGGACGAAGCAAAAAGCATGCAGGACGTTGAAAACGAAGGGCAAAGCTGCCCTAAGTCTGAGAACTGCCCGGCGGACAGTACCGGCGGCAAGGCTGCAGTCAGACCTTTGCCAAGGCCCGTACGCCTTTTCGTGTATGCCTTGTGTGCCATCATACTGGCAAGCTTTATTCACTTTGAATACAAGGCTGTCAGCTATTCCGCAGCGCCTCCGGCCCAAAGCGCGGACTATGTGCTGGTGCTCGGAGCCAAGGTCAACGGGACCGTGCCCTCCCAGGAGCTGGAGGCACGCATAGTAAAGGCAGCGGAATACCTTAAGGAAAATCCGGATTCAAAAGCCGTCACCACAGGCGGAAAGAGCGGCCAGGAGCTGATAGCCGAGGCCGAAGCCATGGCCATAGAGCTTCAGCGCCTCGGAATAGAGCCCGAGCGTATATTGACAGAATGCGAGAGTAAAAATACCCGGCAGAACATGCAGCTGAGCCGGGCAGTTATAGAAGCCGACGGCGGAAGCGTCCAAAGCAGCGTGCTGGTCGTCTCCTCCGCCTTCCATCTTTACAGGGCCGTAGGACTGGCAGAGCAGGCCGGATTCACCAATGTAAGCACCCTGGGCGCCTGGGGACGCGCCATTTTAGTCCCCCACTATTTTGCCAGAGAATACGCTGCACATATCAAGGCAGTGCTCTGGGAAACATTTTTACAATAGGGTATATAAAACACTGGGCAGAATGCAGGCCGGACGCCGGCATGCTTCAGCTTCGGGCTCTGAGACCGGCGGAAAAAACGTGTCCTACGCTCTTATGCTTTTCAGGATATCTTCAATTGCCAGCGCGGTGTCCGATGCCACCATGCTGACATCCGAATGCCTTGCCATTGCAAGCTCGCCTGCCCTGCCGTTTATGAAGGCTCCGGCAGCTGCAGCCTTAAGCAGCCTGTCCGGATTATACCCGCACACGGCAGCCAGTATGCCGGAAAGCACGTCTCCGCTGCCCGCCGTTGCCATGCCCGGACAGCCGCAGCGCACAAGATAGCTGCTGCATCCGTCTGTCACAACGGTCTGAGGGCCCTTGAGAAGTACTATGGCTCCAAGCTTAAGGGCAAGCTCCGCTGCGCAGACCTCGGGCGCAGCTGCAGCACGGGCAGTATCTATGCCCGAAAGCCTTGAAAATTCACCGATATGCGGAGTAAGAATCAGCCGGGGACGGCTGTTTTTTATTATCTTTTTATCCATTGCAGCCAGGGCATTCAGACCGTCTGCGTCCACTATCAGGATGCCTCCGTAATTATTCAGAAGCATATCGAGGGCTGCGGCAGTCTGGTCTGTATTTCCTATGCCCATTCCGAAGGCTATCAGGTCCATGCGCCGGCAAAGCGAAGCGAACTGCTCTTCATTATACTTGATATAGCCTCCCTCACTGTCCAGAGGAAACAATGTGCTTTCCAGGATCTGAGGCGCGATCAGCGGGCAGATGCAGTCGGGCGCGGCTATGCTCACCACCCCCGCACCGGATCTCATTGCGCAGTTCGCCATGGCAGCCAGCCTTATGGCTCCGCTGTAGGGCAGTGAGCCCCCAACCAGAGAGATGTATCCGAAGCTGCCCTTGTGACAGTCCTCCGGACGCTTGTACAGAATATCCTTCAGATCTTTTATATCAAATATCTCTGTCATTTCGTTCTCCGTATTTATGAACAATATCAGGCCGGACGCTGCCGGAAATGCGGGGCAGTATCCTGCGCAGACTATGATCCCGGCAGGGTTTATTGCCTGTATTTATACATATTACCACAACTTGCGCCCCGCTGCTGCCTGTGATAGTATTTCAGCATCCGGGGCAGCTGCCTCGGAGCTTGCGCCGCAAAGGACTGCTGATGCTATCAGAAAAAACGCCCGGGCCGCCCATGTGCTGCCCCCGCGCGATCCAACGAAAGGAAACTGCATTTATGGAAAACATGTTCGGAATTCTGGGAGGCATGGGCCCGATGGCCACCCAGCTGCTCTATCAGATGATAATCGAAAAGACCCCCGCAGACAAGGATCAGGATCACATCAACCTGATGATACTCAATCATGCCACAATGCCCGACCGCACCGCGGCCATCAACGCCGGAGGCGAAGAGGCAAAGAGAACCAGAAGGCTGCTGCTTGAAGACTGCATGAGCCTTCAGCTGGCAGGCTGCAAGGGCCTTTGCGTCGGCTGCAACACTGCGCACTACTTTATCCACGATTTCGAAGACGAGCTTGGCATACCCGTCATCAGCATAATACGCACCGCGGCAAAGGGTATGGCAAGCCGCTTCCCCGGCGGAAAGATCGCCATTCTCGCCACCACAGGCACTCTTAAGGTCGGCCTTTATCAGGAAGCTCTCAGCAAGCAGGGCCTCCTTCCCTACGAGCCCTCTGAGGCAGTACAGCAGGCGGTAATGCATATAATCTACGACTGCGTAAAGGCCGGAAAGCCTGCAGACAAGGAATCCCTGGCCCTGATCGATGCCGAGCTGAAGAGCTCCGGCTGCTGCGCCGCCCTGCTTGCCTGCACCGAGCTTTCCGTTGTAAAAAAAGACGGAGACTTCGGTGAGGCTTACTACGATGCCATGGTATTCCTGGCAGATGCGGTAGTGGACTTTATGAAGGGGAGTCACCTTGAAGGATAGAATATTAAAATAATTTTATACTTCATATAGTTATTTTAATATACTTACAACAAATCTCTTGTAATTTGTTCTGCCCGGGTTTAAGGTATTCAGCGTATCCATTTGCTCAAGTTAAAACAAAGAACAGGAGATTTTTAAAATGAAAAAGAAAATGAGTCTTGGCATGTGGATCCTCATTGGCTTAGTCGCAGGTATTGCCGTCGGTTCGATCCTGTGGGCTGCCATGGGATCCGATAACGCCGCATCCCTTACCGCCGCATATATGAAGCCCGTTGGCGACATCTTCGTCAACCTGCTGAAATTCATCGTAGTACCCCTGGTGCTGTTCTCCATTATGGACGGCGTCATCTCCATGGGAGATATACGCAAGGTCGGAAAGATAGGCGGAAAGACCCTGGGCTTCTTCCTGGCGACCACCGCTGTCGCCTGTATAATAGGTCTGGTAGTCGGAAGTGCCTTCCAGGGCAGCTTCCAGGTGCTGGAGCTTGCCGAGGGCGCAGCCTATGAGGCAAAATCCGCAGACCTTATGACAACCATCAAAAACATCTTCCCCTCCAACGTGATCCAGCCCATGACCGATGCATCCATGCTTCAGATCATAGTAATGGCAATGTTCTTCGGCTGCGGCGTACTGGTATCCGGAGAAAAGGGAAAGCTGGCAGGAGACTGCATACGTTCCTTCAACGAAGTTACCCAGTGCGTTATGAGCTTCATTCTGAAGCTGTCCCCCATAGGCGTGTTCTGCCTGATGGCCTGGGTAGTAGCCTCTCAGGGCCCCAAGATCCTGGGCGACCTGGGTCTGGTGCTTCTGGCAGCCTACATAGGCTATGCCATCCACATTCTGCTGGTCTACAGTCTGTCGGTCAAAGTGATCGCAGGGATCAGCCCCGCTGCCTTCTTCAAGAAGGCCTTCCCCGCTGCCGCCTTTGCCTTCAGCTCCACTTCCTCCGTGGCAACCCTGCCTGTTTCCAAGGAATGCTGCGATGAGCTGGGCGTAGACAACGAGATATCCTCCTTTGTGCTGCCTCTGGGCGCTACCGTCAACATGGACGGAACCGCCATCTATCAGTGCGTTGCCGCCATCTTCCTGGCTAAGTGCATAGGCCTGACCCTGACCGGCAGCCAGATGGTCATGATAGTTCTGACCGCCACCCTGGCATCCATAGGTACAGCAGGAACCTCCGGCGCAGGCATGATAATGCTTGCAATGGTACTGGAAGCCGTAGGCATCCCCACCACCTACATCGGCATCATCTACGGTATAGACAGGCTCTTCGACATGGGCCGTACATCTCTGAACGTAGTCGGCGATATTGCATGCGCCGCCTGTGTGCAGAAGTGGGAAGAAAGTAAATAAAATAGTATAGAATATAACGTAAAGCTTTATGCACAGAAACAGAGCCTCGGGATCCCGGGGCTCTGTATTTTTCTGCCATAATCAATTTGTGTCGAAACTATTTAGCCTCTTCCCGTAGGTTTATAGGCATCAAAATATTCAAGCATGGAACGGACAAGCTTTGTCTCGTCATGACTGTAGCCGCTCAGATCCACGATCTGGGTGTCATCCAGTTCGAGTATATAGTCCGCGCTTGAATGGAACAGCTTCGCAAGTTCAATTATGTATGCTGCCGAAGGTTCAGATATTCCGTTTTCCCAAGCATTGATGCTTGTTCTGGATATATCGAGCTTTTTTGCCAGCTCTACCTGCGTCATTCCGGCAGATTCACGAAGCGTTTTGATTCTATCTCCAATCATAATAATTGCCTCCCAAGTTATTAAGTTTACAATCCCCCTAATGATATGTCCTTGACATTTAGTGTACAGATATCTTATCATTAATATGAGATTTGTAAACCTGATTTTTTCAGTTCGGCAAAACGACAAAGAATACAGAAAGTAGGATTTTCTATGAATAACAGATTGGAGCTGAGCAGTCTGTCCGCTCAGCAGGCTCAGATAGACCAGCTGTATGACAGGCTGGAAAAGCG
>JAZRXE010000045.1:0-9811 GCA_045600065.1 Anaerovoracaceae bacterium | reverse complement strand
AAGCTCATAGTATGGAGAATAGTCAGAAACAGATGATCGAACGCGAAAAATACGTCAGCGAGCTGGCGTTAAACGAAAATTACACAGGTTTTTTCATGCTCAAATCCAGCAGCCTCCGTACAGGCTCCAACGGCAAAGTCTATCTGGACCTGGTGCTCGGAGACAGCAGCGGAGAAATAGGCGGCAAGAAGTGGGATGTTACACCCGAGGAAGAGGCTGTTTTTTCTCAGTTTCAGGACGGCGACCTGGTGAAGGCCAAGGTGCTTGTTACCGAATGGAACGGAAGCAAGCAGCTGAGGGTCGCGAGGCTGCGCAAATATGACGCAGGCTCAGACGAGATAGATCTCAGCAGATATATCAAGGCTGCTCCCGAGGTGCCCCAGGCCATGTACGAATTCATACTCGGCAGGGCAGAGGCGATCACGGACAAGGGCCTGAGCGCCATGTGCGTCAAGTTCCTCGAAGACAACAAACAGAAGCTGCTCTATTACCCCGCGGCCATGCGCAATCACCATGCTGAGCTTGGCGGACTGCTTTATCATATCAAGCGCATGCTTATGATGGGAGAGCAGGCCTGCCTCGTTTACGATTCCCTGGACAGGGACTGGATCACCGCAGGCGTGATACTCCACGATATGGAAAAGCTCAACGAGATCGAATCCTCGGAGCTTGGCATATCTCCCGGATACAGCTTTGAGGGCAAGCTGCTGGGTCACATCGCCCAGGGCGTCAAGGCTGTCGAAAAGCTGGCAGAGGAAGTTGGGCTGGAAGAAGAAAAGAAGATAATGCTGGAGCACATGGTTTTGGCTCACCATTACGAGCCGGAATACGGCAGCCCCGTAAGGCCCATGTTCATCGAGGCCGAGGTGCTGCACTATCTGGACATGGCAGATGCCAAGCTCTACGATTTTGAGGACAATCTGGCGCCCGTGCTGCCGGGTCAGTTCAGCGAGCGTGTCCGTACTCTTGATAACCGCATGCTTTACAAGCCTACATTCGGCAGAGGCGGAAAGCCCCTGGATAACCTGGATAATAAGGATAAGTAATGAAAGAAGCTCTGGAAGGCACCGTAGACCGCATAGTATACAGCAACGAAGAGAACGGGTGGTGCGTTCTGAGCTTTACTGCGCCCGGCGGGACCATAACCGCCGCAGGCGTGCTTCCCCATGTCAGCAAGGGCAGCCGTTACAGGCTGGAGGGCGAATGGAAGACTCACCCCAGATACGGTGAGCAGTTCGCCTTTTTTTCTTTTGAAGAGCTTCCCCCGGATGACATACAGTCCATAGCCATGTTTCTTGCCAGCGGCACCATCAAGGGTATAGGCCCTGCCATGGCTCTGGCAATTACAAGGGCGTTTGGAAAGGACAGTCTGAGGGTGATCGCGGAGGAGCCGGAAAAGCTTACTCAGGTCCCGGGGATAGGAAAAAAGAAGGCCGCAGCCATAGTCGAGGGTTACCGGGAGCACAGGGGCTTCGCGGATGTAATGATGGCCCTCAGCCCTTACGGCATAAGCGCTTCCGTGTGCACAAGGCTGTATGCCCTTTACGGTACAGAGACGGTTTCCGTGGTGACGGAGGATCCCTACAGGCTCATCGAGGATGTGGACGGCATAGGCTTTGCCAGTGCGGACAAGATAGCCCGGGCAATAGGCTTTGACATGAACGACCCAAGGCGCATAGCCGCGGGGGTTTACGCCGGGCTTTGGAATGCCGCGGAAGAGGGCAGCACCTATGTTCCCGAGGATGAATTCGTTCAGCAGATGGCCGAGGCTCTGGATGTGACCAGGGAGCAGGTGTCCGAGGCTGCCTTCGATCTTGTTATGGACGGCAAGGTCATCAGAGAGCTTTTAGAGGGCATGCGTATCATGATGCCGGACGAGCTCTACCATGCCGAGCAGAGCGTTGCGGGCAAGCTGTTTGCCTTGAGCCGGGCAGAGCTGACTCACATAAGCGGAAATGCGGAGAACATGATATCCAAGGTCTCGGCAGAGAGCGGAATAGAGCTCTCCGACCAGCAGAGACTGGCTGTCATGACCTCCATACAAAACGGCGTCTGCGTCATTACGGGCGGCCCGGGTACAGGAAAGACCACTATCATCAACACGATTCTTGCCATATTGGACAACGCCGGAGTCAATACCGCTCTCGCGGCGCCCACAGGCAGGGCCGCAAAGCGCATGAGCCAGGCCGCGGGTCAGGAAGCCTCCACCCTGCACAGACTGCTGGAGGCCGCGTATTCCGAATCCGAGGGCCATATGTTTTTTGCAAAAAACAGCGGAGATCCCCTGGATCAGGACTGCATCATAGTAGACGAGATGTCCATGGTGGATATAAGGCTTATGGATGCCCTGCTCGATGCGGTGGAGCCGGGCACCAGGCTCATACTGGTAGGCGATGCGGATCAGCTGCCATCGGTGGGCCCGGGCAGCGTGCTAAAGGATATAATAGACAGCGAGGCTGTCCCCTCCGTGCGTCTTACCGAGATATTCCGCCAGGCCGCGGAAAGTGCCATAATCAGAAATGCCCACGCGGTCAACAGGGGCGAATATCCGGAATATAACGGTAGGGACACGGACTTTTTCTTTATGGAAAGAGAAGACCCCCGCCAGGCTCTGGAGCTTGTCAAAGAGCTCTGCACCCGAAGGCTGCCGGATTATTTCAGCGATATAGACGGATTCTTCGATATACAGGTGCTGGCGCCCTCCAAGAAAGACATTCTGGGCACAGTCAATCTGAACAAGGAACTGCAGGCCGTGCTGAATCCTCCGGATGCGCTGAAGCCGGAGCTTAGCTTCGGAGACAAGATCTTCCGCCTGGGAGACAAGGTCATACAGAACAAAAACGACTACAGCCTTGAATGGCGCAGCCTGTCTGATATGCAGAGCCGCACCGGGGTATTCAACGGGGACATAGGCGTGATCCACTCAGTGGATAAGGAAAACGGCACGGTCAGCGTGCTTTACGACGAAGACAGGCTCGCGGTTTACGATATGTCCGTGCTGGACGAGCTTGATATGGCCTACGCCCTGACCGTTCACAAGAGTCAGGGCTGCGAGTTCCCGGTGGTGGTGATGCCTGTCAGCAGCTTTATACCCATGCTCAGCACCAGAAATCTGCTGTATACGGCCATTACAAGGGCCAGGCAGGCTGTGGTCCTGGTGGGCAGGCCCCGTATCTGCAGCGCCATGGTGGATAACGACCGCACGGGAGTCCGGTGCAGCGGACTGGCGGCAAGGCTGAGAAGGATCAGGGATTTCGAGGATGGACAGCAATTTTAAGCTGCTTTTTGATAAGGCCCTGGGGAGCGCCGGGGCTCTGGGAAGAAGGGCTGCCCGGGGGGCTGAAATCCTTGCTGAGGGTGCCGCAGAGCTTTTGTATCCTTCTGATATCTATTGCCTTTGCTGCGGAGATTCCATGGAAAATACCCGCATACACGGCATATGCGATGTCTGCGCATCTGAAATAGACTGGGCCATAGAGGATCCCTTTATCCACATGAAGGGCATGTTCGCCTTCGACGCTGTATATCCCTGCTGCAGGTACGGCTTTTACCCGCGTCAGATAATGAGTGGCTTCAAGCTTGCCGCAAGGCCCTATGCTGCAAGAAATCTGGGAAGGCTGCTGGCAGAAAGGCTGGCTCTGGAGGATATTCGATACGATTTTCTGACAGAGGTTCCTGTTCACAAAGAAAAACTCCGGCTCAGGGGTTTTAATCAGTCTCAGCTTATGGCAGAATACTGCTGCAGGCTTCTGGGCGCAGAGCACCTGAAAAATGTGCTCATAAAGACCAGACCAACCTCTTCCATGAGGCTTTCCACAGGCAATGCCCGAAGGCATATGCTGGAGGACAGCTTTGCGGTGGCTGGGAATATGGCAGGCCGCGTAAAGGGCGCCGATATAGTGCTGGTGGACGATGTGGTGACCACTGGCAGCACTGCCGATGCCTGCGCGGCGGTGCTCAAGGCTGCGGGAGCAAGCAGTGTAAGGGTTTTGTGCTTTGCGTGTGCATCCGCGCCGCAGTACTTGCTCGAAGATGAGCCGCAAGACAGCTGCCCGCAGGAGCCAAACGAAACTGAATAAGCAAAACTCATCTGTAATGCGGACCTGTGCAGGTCTGTGGCTGCAAATCCATGCCAGCTATGGGCAAAGGGATCCACGTAAGCCGGAGCAGAGATCTCCGGTGAGCATAGCATAGTTTAGAAGTAAGTCCTCGGAAAATCCGGTAAAGGCAAGTGTGGGGCTAAAGGCCAGGTCAGCTGCCGGGCCCGCAGTGCAGATGAGGCAAAGCAGAATGCGGAGCGGTATCGCCCCGCATTTTGTATTAAGGCGCACAAGGACACAGGGGGACGGTTCTTCTGTGCCCCCCTCCTGTGCCCAAGCCTGCGACACAAGGCGTGCGACACAGAAGAACCGCCCCCCTGTGCCCCCCTGTGTCCCTTTTTTCTATTGAAATCCGACACTCTTTTTAGTAAACTTTATAAGTTAGAGGAGTGTTTTTCTATGAGCTTTAATCCTATCACATTGTTTACGGGAATGGGCTTCAGCGACGTTGTGGATGTAATGATCATAACGTTCCTGTTCTACCAGATCCTGGGTTATGTAAAGGGCACCAGAGCTCTGCAGCTCGGCAGAGGCCTTCTGGTTTTGCTTGCTGCTTTTATTATTTCCGAAATATGTGAATTTTATGCCTTCAACTGGCTGCTCAGCAAGGTTCTTGATATAGGACTCATAGCACTGGTGGTCGTGTTCCAGCCGGAGCTTCGCAGAGGCCTGGAGCTTCTGGGCAGAGGCAGCTTTACCGGCCGTCCCCAGATGATAAAAAGAGAGATGATCTCAGGCTTCGTGGATCAGATAGTATCCGCGGTGTCTTATTTTGCAGGGCGAAAGGAAGGCGCTCTTATAGTTATCGAGCGCAATACTGCGCTTACCGATATAGCCGAGACCGGCACCAGAATAGACGCAGAGCTCAGCACCGAGCTGCTGGAGAACGTATTCTATAAAGGCTCGCCCCTTCATGACGGGGCTGCCATTATCCGCGGCGAAAGACTGCTGGCCGCAGGCTGCGTGCTTCCCCTTACAGAAAATTCCGGGCTCAGCAAGGACCTGGGTACCCGTCACAGGGCAGGCATAGGCATTTCGGAGAACTCCGACGCCCTGGTGCTCATAGTCTCCGAGGAAACGGGCATAATTTCCGTGGCTGAAAACGGCAAGCTGTCCAGATTTCTGGATCTTAAGACCGTTGAGAAGCTTCTTTTGAACTACTACCTGAGCGTGCAGGAAGCAGTGAATCCCGGCGCCGCGCTGCTCTCGGCTTTATGGAGGAGGAAGGATGATGGAACGCAAGAGAATAGGTGATCTGATACTTTCCGTTGTCATGGCCCTGCTTCTTTGGAGCTATGTCATAAATGTCGTCAACCCTCCGGTCAGCGTTACGGTCAGAGACGTGCCCGTGGTGCTCGAGGGCAGAGAGACCCTGAGAGCCAACAAGCTTACCATATCCGGAGACGGATATTACACCGTGGATGTCACCTTCAGCGCGCCGAGAGCCGAGGTCACAGGCGTGGGTGCCGCGGATCTGCGGGCTCAGGCGGATATCTCGGCCCTTTCCGCAGGCCAGAATTACGTAGAGGTAAAGGTGACAGGCCCCAACAACATTTCCATAGACAATATCAGCACGTCCAAGATACAGGTATACGTGGATGAGCTTGTTACGGCGGATGTACCCCTGAGGGTTGCCGTTGTCCAGCCTGAGATGGACGCGGAGTTTACCATACTCGATGCGCCCCAGACTCTGGCTGTTACCGGCGCCGCCGGACTTGTAGCCATGGCAGGCGAAGTAAGGGTGGATTACGACGCTTCCATTCTCGAGGTCGATGTGCCCCATACCCAGAACCTGATCCCCGTATGTCTGGATTCCGAGGGCAATGTCCTTGCCTCCCTGGAGCTGTCTGAGGAAAAGGTAAGAGTGGAGGCTGCTTTATACAATGCAAAGAGCGTCCCGTTAAAGCTCAGCTACGTGGGTACTCCCGGCCTGGGTTCGCGGCTCAGCGGCACCAGGATACCCTCCAGCGTTATGGTTAAGGCTCCTGTGGAGATACTGGACGGGCTCAGCTTTATCAAGGCAAACACCATCAATATCGACGGCATCACCCAGGACACCAGCTACAATATAAGCTTCCAGCTGCCCGAGGGCGTGTACCTTGCGGAAAGCTCCGGAGGGCTTAAGGCAAAATTCACTCTGACTCACACCGGTGAGATATCCTTTGGTTATCAGCCGGATCAGATCCTGGTGAACAACGCTCCGGATCCGGAGGCGTACCGGCTGAGCTACACTCCCTGCGAGGTCTCCGTGTATGCCAGCGGCGAGCTGGATGTGATCAGGACTCTTGAAGCCAAGGACCTTCAGCCCGTGCTGGATCTGTCCGTGATAGAGCTTCCCCGGCAGGGCGAGACCGAATACAAGGTGGGCTTCCGTGTGCTGGAGCCCAGAGAGGGCATAACAGTCAGCTTCAGCCCGTTGAATATAGTTGTCAGGATCGAGGCTCTTCACAACGAAGAGGCAGAATCTGAAGAATAGATTGGAGATCATTTATGAGTAAATATTTCGGAACAGACGGCTTCAGAGGTGAGGCCAATGCCGATCTGACAGCAGAGCATGCGTTCAGAATCGGCCTGTTTACTGGCTGGTATTACGGTAAGAACCCGGCCTTTGCAAGACCTGAAGGCTACAGGGCCAAGGTGGTCGTTGGTAAGGATACCCGCCGCAGCAGCTATATGTTCGAGGATGCTCTCAGCGCCGGACTTGCGGCAGCGGGTGCCGATGTATACCTGATGCATGTGACCACCACTCCCAGCGTAGCCTATGCCGCGCGCACCGACGGCTTTGACTGCGGAATAATGATATCCGCCAGTCATAATGCGTACATGGATAACGGGATCAAGCTGATCAACGGCAACGGCGAAAAGATGGAAGACGAGACAATTGGCGCCGTGGAGGCCTATCTGGACGGAGAGTTCAGGCCGGAGGGCTTTGCGGGTGAAAGCTGGACGGTCCCCTACGCCAGAGGAGAGGAGATAGGCAGTGTCATCGACTATTCCGCCGGACGCAACCGTTACATAGGCTATCTGATCTCTCTGTCCACATGCTCCTTCAAGGGTCTGCGCGTGGGTCTGGACTGCTCCAACGGCAGCACCTGGCAGATAGCCAAGAACGTCTTTGACGCTTTGGGTGCAAAGACCTATGTGATCAATGATCATCCCGACGGGCTCAATGTCAACAGAGACTGCGGTTCCACCCATATTGACGGGCTCAAAAGACTGGTAAAGGACGAGCTTCTCGACGTGGGCTTTGCCTTCGACGGCGATGCCGACCGCTGCCTTGCCGTAGACGAAAACGGCAAAGAGGTCAACGGCGATGAGATCATGTATGTCTGCGCGAAGTATATGCAGAAGCTGGGCGAGCTGGGCAGCTCCAGGGTAGTCACCACCATAATGTCCAATTTCGGGCTTTACAAGGCCCTGGACGAGCTGGGAATAGGCTACGAGAAGACCGCCGTAGGCGATAAGTATGTCTACGAGAACATGGCGGCAAACGGCCATCTGATAGGCGGAGAGCAGTCAGGCCACATAATTTTCAGAAAATACGCCACCACCGGAGACGGTCTTATCACCGCCATCAAGGTGATGCAGTGCATTATAGAGCAGAAGACAACGCTTTCCAGGCTTACCGAGGGAGTCACCATGTATCCCCAGGTGCTGAAGAACGTAGTGGTCACCGACAAGAACGCCGCCATGAACAATCAGGCAGTAAAGCAGGCAGAAAAGCAGGCAGGCGAAGCTCTCGGTACCACCGGCAGGACACTGCTCAGAAAGAGCGGTACCGAGGATGTTCTCAGGGTCATGGCCGAGGCGGCAAGCCACGAGGACGCAGAGCGTGCCGTAGACAGCATGATCGACGCCATTAAGGCTGAAGGTCTCTTTGTGAGGATGAAATAATGGACAAGAAGATCCCGACCATCAAAGATCTTTACGATCTTTCCCATACCATCGCAGCCCCTCTGTTCGAGGGCAAAACCTATCCCTGGGAGCTGCTTTCGGGTATCAAGGATTTTATACTTGCTCTGGGGCCCACGCTTCCCGCAGACGAGTTCGATAACCCCGCAGAGGGTGTATGGATCGCCAAAGACGCAAAGGTCTTCCCCAGCGCCTTCATAGGCTCTCCGTGCATCATAGATCACGGGGCGGAAATTAGACACTGCGCCTTCATCAGAGAAAGCGCCATAGTCGGGAAGGGCACCGTCGTGGGCAATTCCGTGGAGCTGAAGAACGTTATACTTTTCGATAATGTGGAAACACCGCATTACAACTACGTGGGAGATTCCGTTCTGGGATGGCACGCCCATATGGGCGCAGGCTCTGTTACCAGCAATGTCAAGGCAGACAGGCTCAATGTGGTTGTGAAATCGCCCGAAGAGAGCATAGAGACCGGACGCAAAAAGGTCGGTGCCATGCTGGGTGACTATGCCGAGATCGGCTGCAACAGCGTTCTCAATCCGGGCACCGTCATAGGGGCTCATGCCAATGTGTATCCCACATCCTCGGTCAGGGGAGTGGTGCCCGCAGGCTGTATATTCAAGGCACCCGGAAATATAGTGGAAAAATACTGATCCGGAGCGTTACTTTTGTTATCCCGGCCTTTATGCCGGAAGGAGCATTATTATGAAGATCATAATCGACACCAAGGAAAACGTTGCAAAGCTTGCTGCGCAAAGGTACGTAAAGCTTCTGGCCGAAAAGCCCGACGCAGTGCTGGGCGGGGCCACAGGCTCCACACCTCTCGGTCTTTATGCGGAGCTGGCAAGGCTGTGCAGAGAGGGTAAGATCAGCTTCAGGAAAGCCAGGAGCTTCAATCTCGACGAGTATGTGGGCCTTGACGGCACCCATGAGCAGAGCTATCGCTACTTTATGAACGAGAATCTGTTCAAGCATATTGACATAGATATCGACAATACCAGGGTTCCCAGCGGCACAGATATTTCCGCGCCCGAGAAATACGACGACGAGATCAATGCAGCCGGAGGAATAGATCTGCAGCTTCTCGGAATAGGAGTAGACGGTCACATCGGCTTCAACGAGCCGGGAACTGCCATCGACAGCCTGACCCATGTGGTGGATCTGACTCCCAATACCATAGAGGTCAACTCCCGCTTCTTCAATTCTATAGAAGAAGTACCCACTCAGGCAGTGTCCATGGGCATCAAGACTATTATGAATACAAGGAGCATTATTCTCATTGCAACAGGAAGCAGCAAGGCTGACATAGTCAAGGCATTCATCGAAGGCCCCGTGACCATGGATGTGCCCGCTTCCGTTCTCCAGCTCCATCCCTTTGTGGAAGTCTATCTGGATCACGAAGCTGCAGCCAAGCTGAGCAAGTAGGGAAAAGCCGGCTTTTCAACGCCTGAAACCGCTTAAAAGCGCATCCCGGAAAATAGTTTGAAAAAGATGAAAAAAGGGGGTTGACTTCAGGGAGAAAGGTTGGTATATTGAACAGGCTCTTTACGAAAGGGCAGGCAGAGAGTGAGCCGACAAAGATTTGAAATAAATAAAAAATAGTTGTTGCCAATTCGCAAGCGAGCCCATATAATAAAGAACGTTCCGCTGATGCGGAACAGGAACCTTGAAAACATCATAGTGTAGAAACTAAGTCAAAGAGAAGATTAGGTTCTTCTCTGGACAATGTACAAAAACAATCAGCAATGATTGGTAAGGAACAAGAAATGTTCCTCGTACATATTCCTAAACAACAATAA